>DBFAWQ010000094.1:0-4530 GCA_048242115.1 Eggerthellaceae bacterium | reverse complement strand
GGCCACAGACGCGCCTGAGAAGGGCGCCGTCGAGCCGTCGGGAGTGATGTCCATGGTCGGGCTCGTCGGGTCGAACCAGAACTCCACCGCCGTGTAGGAGCCAGCCGTGGCCTGCATGGCGACGAGATAGGCCACCACGAGCACCACGTTCACGGCCTGGCCGATGAGGTTCGCCTTCGCATCGAGGTCGGACGCCTCGTCGCGCACGGCGCAGATGAGCGCCCTGGTGGCCGGGCCGAAGCCGCAGGCCGCGCCGAGCAGCGAGGCGATCTGCAGCACGGAGTCCCAGGCGGGCAGCGAGGCCATCATGTAGGAGTGGCCCATGACGATGACGAGAATCGCCGCCACGACGATGCCGATGGCGGAAAGCCACGCCGGCACGCGCGCCTCGCCACCCGCGCGGCGCAGGTACACGAAGTAGACGACCATGACGACGGCGAGCACCACGATGGCGATGAGCTCCTGGGTGATGCCGCTGGTCAAGTGTCCGAAGCCGTTGAAGATGCGCTCCCAGTGCTCCAGATGGAAGAACACCGCGATGCCGCCCACGACCAGAAGCGCGGCCGAGGCGATGAGCGCCGGCATCTGGGCGCGGCCGCCCTTTCCGCGCAGCGCCCAGAGGCACTGGGCCGCGAACAGGCCGGCCGCCCAGGCCAAGAGCGTGGTGAACAAGATAAGGGGCCATTGCAGTTCCATTATTCCCCACCCTTCCAGTCGCGGTCGCGCAGGATGTAGGCGAAGTGCGGGCCGTTGCCCACATCGGGCAGGTGGTGCACGTCGGCCTCGGTGTATTCCTTGGCCATGTCGCCCAGCTTCACGCGGTTGCCGGTGTACAGATTGTCATAGGAGCGATCGACGTCGTAGCCGATCTCCGGCGCCTCGAAGGAGTCGATGCCCTTGTCCAGATCGCCGAAGAAGCGGGCGCGGCCGCCGCACTGGATGACGCACTGGGGCAGACCGCCCTGGGCGGTGATCTGCTCGCAGAGCGTGCATTTCTCCACGACGCGCTCCTCCTCGTTCAGGTAGCGCACGCCGTAGGGGCAGGCCATGGCGCAGAACTGGCAGCCGATGCACTTCGACTTGTCGATCTGCACGGTACCGTCCTCGAGCTTGTGGGAGGCGCCCGTCGGGCACACCTTCACGCACTCGGGGTTCTCGCAGTGCTGGCACTGCACGGGCAGGTAGTACATCTCCACGTCGTGGGCGCTCGTGGCGCCGGCCTTCAGGCTCGGACCGATGCGGAGCACCTTGTTCCAGTACGAACCGATCGGCACGTTGTTCACGGCCTTGCACGCGACCATGCACGCCAGGCAGCCCACGCAGCGGTTCAGGTCGGTGACGATTGCTTTGTTCGCCATGGCTTAGGCCTCCTCTCGGATATCGTAGTTGGGCAGCCATTCCTTCAGGCGCGGGTCGGAGGCATCGCAGATGATCTGGGTGCCGTCCTCCGGCGCACAGGGGATGACCTTGCCGTCGGGGCAATTCTCGGGCGTGGCCTTGTAAATCTTCACCGGCACGCCGCGCATATGGTGCGAGCTGATGAACTTGTCCTGGCCCTCCGGATCCCAAATGCACTCGATGTTGGAGAGCAAGCAGCCATGGGTCGGCGCCGGCAGCTCCGGGAACCACCAGGCATGCTCGGCATTGGCCCAGCCCGGCGCGATGCCGTGGTACAGATCGACGCACTGGCGCACCTTGCCCCACGCGGTCTCGATCCAGGCCCACTCGCCCTGCTTAAGGCCGAGCTTCTCGGCGTCGGCGGGGTTCAGCTCCAGGCGCGGCGCGGGCCACAGCTCGCGGCACCAGGGCAGCTGGCGATGCTCGCTATGGAAGTACACCGGAATGCGGCGGCCGGTGGTGAGGATGATCGGGTACTCTTCAAGATCGATCTGACCACCCTGGGCGGAAGATGTGGGCGGCTCGTAGTTCGGCATGATCTCCTTCATCACGTCGAACTTGCCCGGCTCGAACTGGTTGGCCATATCGAGGCAGAACGTCTCGAACTCCATGGACCAGAAGCTCACCAGACCCGTCGGCGTGGGGCAGCCGAAGTTGTTCACCGGCTGGCCCGTTTCCGGATCGGTCGACCAGGGAGCGGCCGTGCAGGCGTCCTTGCCCATGCGCATCCAGCCAGTCTCGAAGCGGCGGTAGGTGCCCCAGCGGTCGGGCTCGATCACCTTGGCGTTGATCCAGCCGTTCTCCTGGAAGTCCTCGCGGAAGTCCTCCCAGTGCTCCCACTTGCAGCCGGGGTACTTGTCGCTGAAACCGGACACCTCGTTGTGGGCCTGGAACCAGTCTTCCAGACGGTCGTCGTGATGGTAGGCACCGGGCGCGTCGCCGGCGATATTGGTCCACGTGCCGTTGGGATTGCCCTGCTTCTCGATAGCCTCGAAGATGAGGCGGTTGATGTCGTAGTCGAACTTCGTGTCGGCCGGCGGCTCGATGCAGCGCTGGGTAAGCCCGATGCCGCCCGAAGCGCCCTGGGACACGCGGATGTTGTTGATCTCGGTCCAGTGCTGGCACGGCAGGATGATGTCGGCCATCTCGGTGCCGGGGTGATGGAACATGTTGATGTCCACCCAGAAGTCCAGCTTCGAGAGCGCCTCCCAAGCAAGCGTCGCGTTCGACATGTTCATGAAGGAGCCGGACTCGTTGATGCCGCCCTTCAGCGGGTACTCGCCCTCACCGAGGCATGCCTTCCAAATGCAGGTGGCGTCGGCCCACTCGTTGTAGTACGGCAGAATGGGGAACTTCTCGGCGCCGATCATGTTGCCCAGCACCTCGCGGCGATCCGGGATATTCATCGGGTCGACCTGCTTGTCGGCCAAATACATCGGCGGGCACATGGGCTGGCCGGTGAGCGCCTCCATGCCCTTCAAGGTCCACTTCACTTCCTGGGGCATGTTGGTGCCGGGAGCGGCCGTGGCCTGCTCGTCGACCGGCGTGCGGGAAAGACCGCGGTTGCCGGCCGGGCCGTCGAAGTTGCCCGAGGAGTAGATGAGGTTGAGCACCGCGCGAACCGTCTGCGCGCAGTTGCCGATCTGGTCGGGCGCCAGGTTCAGGTGGATGCCGCCGTTGCCGTAAGTCTGCCCCTCGGGACGCGTGGCCCACACCGTGCACGACTCCTCGATGAGCTGCGGGTCGAGACCGGTGATCTCGCTGGCCCACTCCGGGGTGCAATCGGCCACCGACTTGGCGAGGTAGCTCCACACCGGGCGCGCGATGTGCTTCGTGCCGTCGGCCAGCGTCACCTCGTGCTCGCCTTCCAGATCGAAGTCGATGCCGGCCTCTTCCAGCTCCCAGTAGGAGATCGGCGGCAGGTAGCCCTCCTGCGAGGTGCCCGCGTACACCACTTCCATCTGGTCGCGGGTGGGGGCCACGTGGTTGCAGCCTTGCCACTGGGTGGTATCGGTATCCCAGTACACCAGGCCGCCCTTACCGTCGTTGGCCTTCTTGTTCCAGGCCATGAACTTGTGGGGGCTGCCGCCCTCTACCAGATCCAACTCCATCAGAAGGCGCGTCTTAAGCTTAGTGCCGATAAGATCCTGCAAGGCCGGAACCTGAATCGGCGAGGAGAGATCGAGGTAGCGGCCGCCCGTGGGCTCCATGTCCTCCACCACGAGCAAGGACGCATCGGTCCAGCGCTTCACGAACTCCCAGTCGATGAGGTCCTTCTCAATGAGAATGTGCTGCCAGGCCAGCGCCAGCGCGCCGTCGGTGCCCGGCTCCAGGTTCAGCCAGTAGTCGGCCTCCTTGCCCGAGCCGGACAGGCGCGGGTCGATGCAGATGTGCGTCTCGGCGGCGCTCATGCGGTCCACCAGGTTGCGGCAGCTGTCGTCGTAGTTCGAGTTCTCCGGCGCGGTGCCCCACTGCACGTACACGCGCGGCCCGTCGCGCAGCGCCATCCACGGGGCGCCGTCGACCGAGCTGATCCAGCCCATGAGGCGACGCGGGCCCTTGCAGATCTCGGACGCCACATGGGCGTTGGGAGTGTCGAACAGCCACTTGTAGAACGCGTAGGGGCCGTAAACCCACTGGCGGGACGTGCCGCACATGTTGAAGATGGACTGACCGCCGTACTGGTCCATGATCTCCTGGAACTTCGAGCCGATGGTCTCCATGGCCTCGTCCCAGGTGATGCGCTGCCAGCCCGGCTCCTCGCCCTTGGGGTTGGTGCGCTTCATGGGATGGTAGATGCGGTCGGGGTGGTAGGCCGCCTGAAGCGACGACTGCGACTTGCCGCAGCAGTTGCCCGACGACTGGAACGACGACTGGTCGCCCTCCACCTTGACGGCGCGCCCGTTCTCCACCGTGACCCACACGCCGCACTCCATCTTGCCGCAGCCGCGGCAGCACGTGCGCACGCGCTTGATCTCGCTGCCGCGGCTGGGCTCCTCGGCGTCCTCGGCGAGTGCGGCGCCCGGCACCGCGCATCCGATGACCGCCGTGGCAGCCGTGGCCGCGGACAGCTTGGCGAAGGTACGGCGGCTCAAGTTGAGCTTACCCATCTCTCCTCCTTTTTCTCTCATC
>DBFAWQ010000093.1:0-4597 GCA_048242115.1 Eggerthellaceae bacterium | reverse complement strand
GCGGCGCGCTTCGGCGAGCAGTTCGGGCTGTCGGCCTACGATGCTCGCCATCTGGTGGACCACCGCAGCACCGCCACGTTCTTCGAGGCGGTCATGGCGGACGCGGGCGAGGATGCGGCGAAGCTCGCCAAGCCGGTGGCGAACCTGGTGATCAACGAGGTGGGCGCCTACATGAACAGCCACGAGGGCTTCGACGTGAACGACAGCCCCTTCACCCCGGCGCGGTGCCTGTCGCTGGTGCGCCTGGTGGAAAGCGACGCCATCTCCTCCAAGCAGGCCAAGCAGGTGTTCGCCGCCGTCATGGACGAGGACGCCGAGCCCGAGGCCATCGTGGAGGCGCGCGGCATGCGCCAGGTCTCCGACAGCGGCGAGCTTGCGGCGGTGGTGGATGCGGTCATCGCGGCGAACCCGGACAAAGCCGAACAGTACCGCGGCGGCAAGACGGGGCTGATGGGCTTCTTCGTGGGCCAGTGCATGCGCCAGACCGGCGGCCAGGCCAACCCCAAGCTGCTCAACCAGCTGCTGGCCGAGAAGCTGGGGTAGCTGGAGTCGGCGGCATCGGCGAATGATGCCGCCGGCCGGATCGTCAGGACGGCGGAGGTAGCGCTTCGGCGTCGAGGACGAGGGCGCCGGTCGAGGTAACGGTTTTGCTCATTGTACGAACGGCGCTTGCAACAGGGCAGCTCGTGGTACAATAACAAAACTTATGCGCCGCTGAAAGCGCAGCCGAACACAGCATAAACGCAGCAGGGCAGGTTGGAAGGAACAACATGGACGAAACAGGAGTCTTGGGTCTGCTCGAGGAGCTCACCATTCTTTTGGAGGACTCTAAGCCGGTTTTCGGCAAGAGCAACATGCGCCAGGTGGACATCTCCCAGGTCTTCGAGATCATCGACGAGATGCGCGAGACGTTCCCCTCCGAGTTCGCCCAGAGCCGCCAGATCGTACGCGAGCGCCAGGTGCTGCTCGACGACGCCCAGGCCGAGGCAAACCGCATGATCGAGGACGCCCGCAGCCAGGCGCTCATCATCGCCTCCGAGCAGGAGATCGTCCGCATCTCCCAGCAGCAGGCCGACCAGCTGATCGCCGATGCGCGCGAGACCGAGCTCATGACCCGCGCCGGTGCCGAGGACTACGCCGACGAGGTGTTCGGCCATGTGGAGCAGAGCCTGGACACGCTGCTGAACAACGTGCGCCGCTGCCGCGACCGCCTGAACGCCAATTCCATCGCTGCCGGCGGAAGGTAGTGCCGAGCATATCCCCCGGCTTGCATGCTGCAACGTCCGAGCGCGCCCCGAAGCATCCGGCGAGGGGCGCGTTTCTTGTAGACCGGGGCCGAGGCGCCGGTCGGAGAGGAGCATCGAAGACATGAGCAAAGCCATGGACACGTCGCTTCGCATCCCTGTGCCCTACGAGCTGTTCTCCCCGGCGGAGACGGCCCGCTTCGAGGGCCATGCCGACCTGGGAGTCCTTTCCGCCGGCCCCGACGAGTACCGCTTCGACGAGCCGCTAACCTATCGGATCGACCTCACGAACACCGGTGACGCAATCCTGGTTGCCGGAACCGTGGAGGGGGTTGCGAAGACCGCGTGCGCCCGCTGTCTGGAGGAAGTGGAGGTGCCGCTGAAAGGCAGCGTGGAGGGATACTTCCTCTTGGCGCCCGACGCCTCCTCCCAGGAGGGGATGGAGGGCGACGAGTTCGACGTGCTTCCCGCCGACAAGGTCATCGACCTGGAGCCGCTCATCGTGGCCGCGCTTTTGGTGGAGGTGCCGCTGGTGCCGTTGTGCGACGAGGACTGCAAGGGCATCTGCCCGGTATGCGGGGCGAACCGCAACGTGGAGGAATGCCTCTGCGATGCCGGGAAGGCCGACGACGCGCCCTACATCATGGCCAACGGCAAGCCGAACCCCTTCGCGGTGCTGAAGGACGTGGATTTCGGCAAGTAGCCAGGAGGCCGTGCTGCGCGGCACGGGAGGATGTCCGGATGCCGCGAGGGCCTGTTAGCATGTTCGTTACGGGAACCGCCGCCTGCGCTTCCCCGGGGCGGTTCGACCTTATGATTGGCTCTGCGACGTTGCCGCCGCCGGAGTCCTTCGCGTTCGGGGGAGCTTCAGAGCGGTCGGTTAGGAGGCCGGGCCTCCGTCGCTGCGGTCGGCGATTCGACGCCGCCGCGTATGGGAGGGTTCGAATGCGGGCAGGAGCAACGATGGGCGTGGACGAGGACTTGAGCGGCGAAAGCGATGGCATCCGTCGAGAGCGGAAGGACGCGGCGGTCGGCGGTGTCTTGCGCGACAGGCTGCTTTCCGAGGAATACCTGGGGCTGATCGAGGAGCTCGGCGGCGATGCCCAGGGCCGCTTCGACGCGCGTGACTACATGGAGCATTCCACGGCCACCTATGCGGGGAAGGTCATCAACACCTCCTACGTGCCCAAGCTTTTCGACCTGCGCACCCGCGAGGTCATGCGCCGGGCGGCCGAGACCATGCACGGCATCCTGTGCAAGGTGGTGGAGGCGTACCGCGGTGACGAGGCGGTGCGCCGTCTCTTCGACGTTGACGGGCGGCTGGAGGGGCTCATGCTGCTGGATAGCGGTTACGGCCAGCCCATCCCCTTCGCGCGCCTGGACGCTTTCGTGGACGAGGATACCGGGCGGGTGCGGTTCTGCGAGTTCAACACCGACGGGTCGTCCGGCATGAACGAGAACCGCGAGGCGACGAACTCCCTGGCCGAACGCGAGCCCATGCGCGGCTTCTGCGAGCGGCACCGGGTGCGGGACTGCAACGGGCGGCTGTTCGAGGGCTGGGTGGCCGAGTTCCTGCGCATCTACCGCAGCTCCGACTACGCGGCGTCGCTGGGTGCCGATGCAAAGGCGGCCGTTTCGGGGGAGCGTCGCGCGCTGGGGGCGGCTGCGGCCGTTTCCGTGCCCGACGCGGTGGAGCATCCCCATGTGGCCGTGGTCGACTACCTGGAGAATTCCGTGGTGACCGAGCTTGCGGTGTACGCGCGCCTGTTCGAGGAAGCCGGTTGCCGTTTCAGCGTTTACGACGTGCGCGACCTTGCTTTCGACGGCGAGCGCCTTACCTGCGAAAAGCCCCAGCTGGGCTACGCCGACCTTCCCATAGACGCCATCTGGCGGCGAAGCGTGGCCTCCGACGTGCTGGCGCACTGGGACGAGAGCGGCGCCTATCTGGATGCGGTGCGGGCTGGCAAGGTGTGCCTGATCGGGCCGTTTGCTACCAACGTCGCCCACGATAAGCAGATCTTCGCGCTGCTGCGCCATCCGCGCATCCAGGCGCTGCTGACCGAGGGGGAACGGGCCTTCGTGGAGGAGACCGTGCCCTTCACCGCGGTGCTCTCGCGCGATCTGCCGAGCTTCGACGACATCGTGTCCGACCCGGCGCGCTGGATCGTGAAGCCCACGGACATGTACGGGTCGTTGGACGTGTTCGCCGGGCCCGACTACGCCGGATGTCCGCAGGAGTGGGCGCGCATCGTGGACGAGCATTGCCGCGACCGCGTTTCCAAGCCTTATCTGGTGCAGGAGTTCGTGGTTCCGTGGAAGAGCCCGGCCATACCGCTTCGGGGCGAGCCGGGCGACCTGACCTCGCCGGTGCAGCAGTTCAACAACCTGAGCGGCTTCTACGTGATAGACGGGCGCTTCGCGGGCGTGTTCAGCCGGTTGGGGCCCGAGCCTATCATCCTGGGGTCCCACGGGGGCGTCACGGCGCCGAGTTTGTGGGTCGACGATGTGCAGTAGATTCTAGGAGGTCTTCGCAATGGGCGAGACGTTGTCGAACAAGGCGCTTACGGAGGAGTACCTGTCCATCATCGAGGGGCTGCACGGCGACGTGCCGGGGCGGCGTGCAGCCTTCGCCTACATGGAGGGCTCCACGGCCGTGGTGCACGGCCAGGTGGTGGAGGCGTCGTTCCTGCCGAAGCTCTTCGACAACGCGAGCTTCGACCTCCTAAGGCGCACGGCCGAGACCATGTACTCCATCATGGCGAAGGTGACGAAGCGCTACATCGCCGATGAGGGCTTCCGCAGCCTGTTTCGGCTTGACCCGCGCCTGGAGGAGCTTATCTGCCTGCCGAGGGGCTACGACGCGATCATCCCCATCGCCCGGGTGGACATCTTCCTGAACGAGGATACCGGGTCGCTGAAGTTCTGCGAGCTGAACACCGACGGCGCGTCGGGCATGAACGAGAACCGCGAGATCACCCTGTCCATCGCCCCCTCCGCCAGCCTGCAGGAGTTCGCGCTGCGCCACCGGGTGGAGACATGCGAGCTGGTGGACAGCTGGGTGGGGGCCTTTGCGACCGACTACGGGCAGTGGGCCGCGGGGCATCCGGGGGCTCCGGCGGTGCCGCGGGTGGCCATCGCCGACTACCTGGAGAAGGCGACGCTTTCCGAGTTCTCCGTGTACGAGCAGGCCTTCGAGGAGGCGGGCGTGCCCTGCGGGGTGTGCGAGATCCGCGAGCTTTCCTGGGACGGGCGCCGGCTGCGCGACGGGCAGGGGCGGCCGGTGGACGCGGTATGGCGGCGCGCGGTGACCTCCGACGTGCTGGCGAACTGGGACAGCTCCCAGGCGCTTCTGG
>DBFAWQ010000092.1:0-10393 GCA_048242115.1 Eggerthellaceae bacterium | reverse complement strand
TGTAGGCCCACAGGCGCACCTGCTCGCGGTCGGAAAGGTGGCAGCAGTCCGCGTTGATGAGCGACACCACGGCCTCCACGCCGCCGGGCGCGGTCTGGTCCACCAGAATGGAGTCGCAGGTGTTGCCCTGGGAGATGGCCGTGGCCTCTTTCTGCAGCAGCGCCACCTTGGCCCCGGCCTGGAACGCCGAGATGGCGGCAGGCACTCCTGCAGCGCCGGCGCCGATCACCACCACGTCGTAATCCTTCGTCTCCGCCACATCGGTGATAGGCTCGGGCTTCGCGAAGAAAGCGGGCAGCCCATCGGCAGACGCCGCGGCGGCCTTCGGCTCCCCGCTGGAAGCCGGCTGCGAGGGCGCGCACGCACCCAGCATGGCCGCACCCGCCACCCCTGCGGCGGCTACCCCGCCGAACTTGAACAGATCGCGTCGAGAAAAGCTTGTCATCGTCCCTCCTATAGTACGGTCGCAAGACCTTCGTCCGCGACGGCGCCCCTGCGCCGCCGGTCGCCGAACCGCCTTCGGAGCGGTCGACGCAACGACCGGACTCTAGCCCGCACGGGCACGCTTCCGCATCGTCCGATTCCGAAACCATCGGCCTATCTTTCCTAACCCCTCTTTCTCAGCCGCCTATAACCCCCTCCTATAACCCTTTATTTTCCCGATTCGGGGCAAAAGCATCCCCAGTGCGGTTTTTTCCGAGCGCCACCTTCGCCTATAATCATGGTCATAGTTTGCTTACGTCTGCTTTTACCTGCGAAAACGTTGAACTGAAGGGAATTTCACCATGGCCGCTACCGAGCGGGACAACGCAGCGCACAGCCGCAGCATCGATGCGGATGCGGAAGTTTCGCCGGAAAGGCAGGAAGAGCGTCGGCTGCACCGAGGAGCTTTCTTCGTCCCCTTGGCGTTTTTGGGGCTGGGAGTGTACCGAGCCTGGATCGAGATCGTATTCGTAGGGCCCTTCACTGCCTTTCCCGCCGCCGCGGAGGGCGTGGGCGCCCTGAGCATGCGGGACCTCTTCGACTGGTCCATGGTTGCCACCGCCATCATCTGCACGTTGCTCGCCCGCAAGATAAGCCCCTTCTTCAACAAGCGCGCCGTATTCATCTTCGGAGCCGCAGCCCTGACCGCCTCCACCGTGCTCATGTTCGCGTCATGCTGGGCTCCCGAAATCGTTCCCGCAGCCAAGATTCCGGCCGCCCTGCTGGGGGGCGTGGGCATCGCGCTGGTCATTCTCGTGTGGAGCGAGCTCTACAGCTGCCTGAACCCGCTGCGCGTGGCGCTGTACTATTCGGCGTCCATCGTTGTGGGCGCCGTCATCATCTACATCTACCGGGGCTTCCAGCTGCCCTGGCTGTTCGCCATGACCGCGCTTCTGCCGACGGTTTCCTTGGTAGCCGCCCATCGGGGATTCGAGAGCCTGCCGGCGCCGGAGCTGCCCACCACCACATGGATGCGCTTCTCGGTGCCTTGGAAGGCGGTGCTGTTCATGGCCGCCTACGCCTTCGGCTACGGGCTCATGGAGGGCAGCATGTACCAGGGGGCGTTCGGACCCCATTCCGCACCGGGCACCGTGGCCGTAGCGGGCCTGGTGTTCGTGGGGGTGGCGCTGCGCGGCGGCCGGTTCGACTTCAGCCTCATCTACCGCGTGGCCCTTCCGCTTGTGGTGGTGGCCCTCACCCTTATGCCGTTGTTCGGGAACATCCCGGGGCCTCTGGCCAGCTTCTGCATGTCAGGCGCCTACACAGCCCAGTCGATCATCATCATGCTCATTATCGCCAACATCTGCTACCGGTTCGGCGTGTCGGCGGTCTGGCTGTTCGGCATCGAGCGCAGCGTGCGCCAGGTAGTCATGTGGCTCGGGCGCATCACTGCCGACGCCGTGGCAGCCACCCAGGTCCTAGGCGAGGCGGGGGACATGGCTGTTTCCTTGCTGGCGGTCCTGGCCGTGGTCGCAGCCACCACCATCCTGCTTTCGGAGCGCGACCTGTCAAGCCGCTGGGGGGCGAACTTCCTGTCGGGGGGCGTGGACTGCGCCGCCCTCGTGCGCAAGCAGGAGCTGGCCGACCGATGCAGCGAAATCGCGCGCCAGTACAAACTGTCCTCGCGGGAGGAGGAGGTGCTCTCGCTTTTGGCCCAGAAAAAGACCGTGGGCATCATCGAGCGGGAGCTGCTCATCGCCAACGGGACGGCGAAGGCGCACGTGCGCCACATCTACCAGAAGCTGGGCATACACACGCGCCGAGAGCTGTTCGACCTGCTGAGTGCAGACCCGCGCCCCTAGCCGCCCACGACTCGGCCGCCACCGCGCACAACTCCCCCACTTGCACCCTTTTCCTGCCAAGTTGTCTAGTTATGCGCGGTCGCTCGCCTCGCGATGGGTACGTCGGGGCGGTTGGCGCCTTATCGGCGTGCGGCGAACACGTCTCATTGACTCGCCGCACGCCTACAGGTACAATCTCAAGTTGCGCGTTTGCCCGGCCTGGGAATCTCCCAACGGGCTCTGCGGTATGGATGGGCCGTTAGCTCAGTTGGTAGAGCAGGGGACTTTTAATCCCAAGGTCGCGGGTTCGAACCCCTCACGGCCCACCATCTTCTCGCCGTCGCAGCCGTTGCGCACGGCACGGCGAGGCGCGCGGATTCACGCTGGGGTATCGTCCAACGGCAGGACTCTGGTTTTTGGTGCCAGCTATCTAGGTTCGAATCCTGGTACCCCAGCCATCTTCTTCGAAGCGAAACCGCCCTTTCGGCGCATCAGCATTCCGCCCTCTTTACGCTTCGCCATACCAGCGCCGCCTCCCACGGCGCTCACCGCTATGGCGGCAAGGATAAGGCCCATACCTGCCAGCGTCGCCGGCCCGAAGGGCTCGTGCAGGAACGACACGCCGAGCACCCCTCCCACCAGCGGCGTTATGGCGCAGAACAGGCCCGCGGTATCGACGCTCACGAAGCGCTGGGCCATGGGTTGCACAGTGAAGCCGAACACGGTGCACACCGCCACCAGCTCCAGCATCGCGCCCCACTGCTGCGCGCCCGTCGGCAGCGCCGGCTGCTCGAAGATGAAGGCCGCGCCCATTCCCAGGACGCCGACCACGCCCACCTGCACCACGCCCAGCACGAGCGCATCCCCTTCCCGGGAGAACCGCGCCGTGGCCATGATGACCGCCGAGTAGCAGCATGCCGCCCCCATGACCAGCGCCTCCCCCGGTCCGAAGGACAGCGTCTGCCCCGAACCCGTACCCGCCTGGGGTCCCAGCACCACCAAGGCCACGCCCGCCAAAGCCAGCAGCGCCGCCACCAGCACGCGTTTGCCCGGCAGCCTGCGCGCCATCAGGGCCGACGCCACGGGCACGATGACGACGGCGGTGTTCTCCAGGAAGGCCACCGTGGACGACGCCGTCATGGTAAGCGAGGTCGCCTCGAAGGCCATGGTGGTGAACAGCAGCACGCCCAGCACAGCCCCGCGGGCCACCACGGTGCCTCCGGCCGCGCGCAACCGCCGCCAGAACAGCGCGACGAGCACTGCGAAAGCCGCAAGGAACCGCTCGCCCAACATGGTGAAGGGGCCCATGTCCGCAAGCAGCACCGTGCTGAACAGCAGCGACGTGGAGCGCGCGGCGATTACCGCCGCCAAGAGCAATGCCGCATGGGATGGTTTCACAACCGCGTCCTTCCGAACGGCCCCGCGACCTGCAACCGCCGGGCCTCTGGGGGTTCCGATGGGAGGGGGCGGTCGGGGCGGCAGTTCTCACCGCTCGTCGCCCGAACCGCCTCCCTCCCTTTTCCGGAGGCCACTATACCCGCTGTTTATCATTGCGAAAAGCGATAGTTTATCAATGATGTTTTGCTAAAATAGCATGTATATCAGCATGGCCTATTTTCTCATCCCGGGGCACACCCCACGCCTCGCCGAACGCCGCGAAAGGAGGCGCCATGGACACCGACAAATGCGCAGCGCTGCTGAGGGCCATCGACCTGGGCAGCCTGGCCGCCGCGGCCGAGGAGCTGGGCTACACCCCCTCCGGCATCAGCCGCATGGTGGCCTCCTTGGAGAAGGAATGGGGATTTCCCCTGCTCGTCCGCAGCAAATCCGGCGTGCGCCCCACGGGCGACTGCGAGCGCATGCTGCCGACCCTCAGGAACCTGGCCGCCGCAGCGCGCGCCTGCGGGGAGCAGGCCGCAGCGGCGCACGGACTGGAAACCGGCTCCATCGTGGTGGGAAGCGCCTACCGCCAGTACTACAACGTTTTGGCCGGGGTTATCGCCGACTTCATCGCCGAGCACCCGAACATCCAGGTGAGCGTGCTGCACGCCAACAGCTCCACCCTCAAGCAGATGCTCGACGACCGCCAGATCGACCTCGCCATCATGAGCAAGCGCGGCGCTCCCGCACGGTGGACGCCGCTTATCGACGACCCCATGATGGCCGTGCTGCCCCGCAACCACGAGATGGCCGGAGCGAAATCCTACCCGGTGGCCCGATTCGCTGCGGACCCGTTCGTGGAGGTGTACCCCGACGAGGAAAGCGACAACACCCTGGCCCTGGCCGAAAACGGCGTCACACCCAACACCCGCTACTCAGCCTTCGACGCCCTGGCGGCGTTCGCGCTGGTGGAAGCAGGGCTGGGCGTCACCATCACCAACGGCGTCTACTCTCGCTCCGCCGACATGGACGCGGTGTCTCTGCCGCTCGACCCGCCCTACTCCGTGGAAATCGGCATCGCCGCCCCGGACGCCCAAGCCGCCTCCCCCGCCCTGGCCGCCTTCGAGGCCTTCGCCCTCCCGCGCCTTGCCAGCGCGAAGGTATGAGAGAGCAGGGAAACGCGCGCAGCGAGCAGCGGCTGCACAGGCTTTAGTACGGCTGCTCCAGGTCGGCGTGGGCGTGGGCGTCGGCGTCCAGGGGGAAGAACTTCCCCTGGCGGTAGCGGTCCAAGGCCACCAGGGCAATCATGCCGGCGTTGTCGCCGCAGGCGGAAAGCGGGGGCATGACCAGGCGCACCCCCAGCTTCGCGCACTGCTGCTCGTAGGCCCGCCGCAGCACCGGGTTGGCCGCCACGCCGCCGCCCAGGCAGAACGTCTTGGCGCCCGTCTGGCGCAGGGCGTCGGCGGCCTTCTTCACCTGGACGTCCACCACGGCCTGCTGGAAGCTGGCGCAGATGTCGGGCACGTTCGGCTCGCGGCCGGCGGCCCGTTCGTTGTTGATGTGGGTGACCACCGCGGTCTTCAGACCAGACAGCGAGAAGCGCAGGTCGTGGGAGTGCATGAGGGCGCGCGGGAAGGGAATGGCGTCGGGGTCGCCCTGGGCGGCCATCTTCGAGACCGCCGGGCCGCCGGGATAGCCCAGCCCCAAGGCCTTGGCCACCTTGTCGAAGGCCTCCCCCACCGCGTCGTCGATGGTGGCGCCCAGCACCCGGTAGCACCCCCAGTCCTCCATGGACACCAGCATGGTGTTGCCGCCGGAGACCAGCGACACCACGGCCGGGGGCGCGAAGTCGGGCGCGCCGATCTTGTTCGCGTACAGGTGCCCTTCCAGATGGTTCACGCCGACGAAAGGCACGTCCAACGCCCAGGCCGCCCCCTTCGCGAAGGCCACGCCGACCACCAGCGCCCCCACCAGGCCCGGCGCGTAGGTGACCGCCACCGCGTCCAGGTCGCGCCAGCCCAGCGCAGGCGCGCCAAGGTTGCGGGCGGCCACGTCCAGGCACTCGTCGCACACGCCGCAGATGGCCTCGATATGCTTGCGGCTGGCGATCTCGGGCACGACACCACCGAAGCGGGCGTGGAAGTCGATCTGGCTGGCCACCACGTCGGAGACCAGGCGCCCCTCGCCGTCCACGATGGCCGCCGCCGTCTCGTCGCAGGAGGACTCGATGGCCAGGATGAGCGGATGGGATGCTCGCACGCGTTCAACGGTCGCGGCACCCTCCTGCCGTGCCTCGCGAGCCGCGCAGGAGGAGTCGCGCGCCGCGTCCACCTGCAGGCGCATGCCGGCCACATCCCGCGCGGCGGCGGGCAGAGGGCCTTCCATGATGACGGCGTTCTCGCGGTCGGAGTAGTAGCGCGGGCGCACGCCCAGCCGCCCGAGGCCGAGGGTCTCGTAGAACGCCTGGGCGCCCGCGTTGCCCTCGCGCACCTCCAGGCTGCAACGGGTCGCCCCGAGCGCGCGCGCGTCCTCGGCCACTCGGGCCAGCAGCTCCCGGGCAATGCCCTGGCGGCGCCACGCGGGATCGACCCCCACCTTCAGAATCTGCACCTGCCCGTCGACCACCAGGCCGCCCGCGTAGCCCACGAGCGCAAGTCCGTCGTCGGATACGTCGGCCAGAGCCCTCGCGGCACCGTCGACCTGGGCTGCTGCACGGGAAGCAGGATCGCACCCCCCGTCGCCAGCTTGGGAAGCTTGCGTCCTACCGCCATCCGGAGCATCGTCGGCCGCCGCATGGGCATCCGGTTCGGGACGCCCCTCCCCTTCCGCCGGCGCATAGGCGGCCCACCAGGTGCGGTCGGCCCGGGGAAGCTCGTCGGCCACCAGGGACTCGTTCCATGCATCCGACCCCATCACGCGCGATTCCAGGGCCGCCACGGCCCCCGCGTGGGCGGCATCCAGCGGCCGGTAGACAATGCCGTGCTCGTCGGGACGGGCGTTTAAGATGGCGCTGTCGTGCATGGTGGCGCGCTGGTCGCGGCGAAGACCGGCCTCGGCCACGTCCTGCACGCCCGTCACCAGGTTCCTCGCGTCGTTCTTCGCCAGGCGGATGCGTTCGTTCTCCTCCGCGTCCGAAAGCCGCGTGTACACCGGCAGCGCGAAGGCGGGGTTGTGTCGCACCGCGTCGAAGGGGTCCGCCTCGCCCCGGCGCCAAGCCGCCTGAAGCGCCAGAAGCAGCCCCTCGCCCGTGGGCGTCCAGCACGCTTCGGGAAGCATCTGGCCGCAAGGCGCGAACAACTCCAGGTACTTCGCCAGCGCATCCCCGGCCACCAGCAACCGTCCGGAGCAGGGGGAGTCGCAGACAGTCCGTCCCTCCGCCGCAGCAGCATCCCCTTCGGTCGCAGCCGGCGCTGCAGCCGACACCGCCACACCCTCCCGCGCGAGCGCCTGTCCATCTTCGGGAAACGCCGACGACCCCGGCGAACAACCGCCCTCGTCGCCCAAAAGCTCCGCGGCGGCCACGTCAGCCTTCACCACCCGGTCGGCCTCCAGGCGCGCCACGCCCCCGTCGGTCAGCAGGAAGCGCACCGGATACACCTCCTTGCGCATGGCGTCGGCCACCACGGCCAGCGTTCCGCGCTCGCCCGCGCCCCACGTGTTCCATGCCACAGCCTCCAACGTGGACACGCCCACCAGCGCCACTCCCAGCGCGCTCGCGATGCCCTTGGCCGTGGCCATGGCGATGCGCACCCCGGTAAACGAGCCCGGACCGCGCCCCACGCACACGCAGGCGATGTCGCCACGAGCCACTCCCGCTTCGGCCAGCAGCTCGTCCACGGCGGGCAGCAGCTGCGTGTTCGACTGCCGGTGGGCGACGATCTCCCGCGCCGCCACCAGCTCCACTGCAGAGGCCTCCGCGTCCAGCCGCCCGAGCCCGATAGTCACCACCTCGTTGGCCGTATCGAAGGCCAGCACGTAGGAGAGGCCACCCTGCGCAGCCGCTTCGGTACCCGGCCGAACGCAGCCCTCAGGCTCGGCACCCGCTTCCGCATCGCAGGCTGCAAGGTTTTCCGCATAGCTGTTCTTGACCATGGCTCAGTCCGTTTCCGCAGATTTGCACAAGAAGGCGCAGCACCCCCGAAGCTAGCACTTGACCAGCCGGGACTTCGAATCGTTCGCCCAGACGTACAGAAGCTGGCGCGCGCGGTCGCCGATCGCGTGGATGCGCACCGTGCGCGACCCGTCCGCGTTCACCGCGATGCGCACGTCCAGGTAGTTGTACGGCATCTCCTGGAGGAACTTGTCGCCCCATTCGATGAAGGAGACCCCGTCGCCGTCGACGGTCTCGTAGAACCCGATGTCGTCGAGCTGCTCGCCGCCGTCCAGCCGGTACAGGTCGAAATGGTACAGGGGAACGCGGCCCTCGGGGTAGGTGAGCAGGATGTTGAAGGTGGGGCTGCACACGGCATCGCGAACGCCCAGCGCCGCGGCGACGCCCTGGACGAACTGCGTCTTGCCGGCTCCCAGGTCGCCCGACAGCACCACGGCGTCGCCCGGGTGCACGTATGGGGCAAGCGTCGCCGCCAGCTGCTTCATCGCATCGACCGAGGCAACCTTGCGAGAATATGTCAGCCCGTTCGCCATGCACCCCATCATACCCGTCCGCCGGCCCCGCCGCAGGCGCGCCCGCCCTTTCCCGTGAAACATCCGCAGTAGCGCAACCGCCAGCACCGCCCCGCCCGCTCCCAGCCCGATAGTCCGACCCATCCAAACGGCTGGACGCGCAAACTAAATGCACGGTTTTGGAACTTCGCTTCTGACTAGAGGAACGATTTCGGGCTCCGATGCGCGGTTTTGGAACCGCTAACGCTGGCTGGCAGTTCCAAAACCGCGCGATCCGGCCACGGAACCGGCGACTGAGCGGCATGCGGCCGCCTGATACGGAAACGCCACCAACCGCTTTCGCATTAGTACTACAATCGGGAACGATAGAACGCAGGAACGCCGACGGACAAAGCGGACGAAGGGCGGTCGGCAACACCTCCGAACCGAAAGGACAAGCCTATGTGGTGCAGCAAGATTCTGGTGGCCTACGACGGGTCCGCCCCTTCCAAGCGCGCGCTGGACGTGGCCCGCGAAATCGCGCTGCAGAACCCGCAGGCCGAGTTCATCTTCGTGAACGTACTGCGCCTGTACTCCTCCGGCGCCGAAGCCGCCGGGCTGGACTCGGTGGTCATCGACGACGCCGCACCCCTTCGCCAGGAGCTGGAGGAGGCGGCCGCAGCCCTTCCCAACCCCTCGCGCGTGGTGCTGCTGAAGGGCACGTCGCCGGCCGACCTCATCGTGAACTGCGCCAAGAAGGAGTGCTGCGACCTCATCATCATGGGCAGCCGCGGCCAGGGCGGCGTGAAAGGGTTCCTGGGCAGCGTCAGCTACGCCGTCACGAAGGAATCGCCCATCACGGTGCTCATAGCCAAGGACGGTGCGGGCAGGAGATGAGCGAATCCGAGCAACAGGCGACGCTGACTGCGAGCGGCGCGACGGCAGCGGCTCAACCGACGGACCCCGACAAGCCCGAATCGCAAGGCGCCTGCGCGCGGCGGGAGCAGCCCGAAAAGAAGCATCCGAAGCTCTGGACCCGCGACTTCGTGCTGGGCACGGTGGTGAACTTCGTGCTGTGCGCGAACTACTTCATGCTCATGGTGGTCATGACCTCCTACGCGTTGGACGTCTATCACGCGCCGGCGTCGCTGGCGGGCTTCTGCGCGAGCATCTTCATCGTGGGCACCCTGGTCGCCCGCTTCACCACGGCCACGGTCATGGCGCGCTTCGGCCAGAAGTGCACGCTCGTGGTGGGCGCCGCCGCCGAAATCGCCCTCACCGCGCTGTACTTCCTGGGGGCGAGTCTTCCGCTGCTGCTCACGGTGCGCTTCGTCCACGGGTTCGCCTACGGCACCTGCTCCACCGCCATCGCCACCATCGTCACCGCCATGGTTCCGCCGGAGCGCAAGGGCGAGGGCATCGGCTACTACATGCTCTCCGTCACCCTGGGCGCAGCCCTCGGGCCTTTCACCGGCATCTTCCTGTCGAACAACTTCGGGTTCGGCACACTGTTCGCCATCGCCATGGTGGTGGCCGCCGTCTCCGTCCCCTGCGCGCTCACGCTGAGCCGTCCCGCCACCGACCGGCGCCTGCGCGCGTCGAAAGCCTCCAAGACGGCCGCGAAATTCGCCGAGGAGCAGGCCGAAGCCGCCGAGTTCCGCGCGGAAGCCGCAGCATTGGACGAAATCGCCGGCGAGGAGAGCGCCGCCCCCGCCGAGGAACGCCGCGAGGAGCAGGCGGCGGAAAGCCTGCGCGTACCCTCCACCCACCTGGAGCAGCGCGTGACCGCCACCGTGCAGCGCAGCTGGCTCGCCCGGTTCATCGAGGCGCCGGTGCTGCCCATCTCGCTGGTGGCGGGCCTTATCTTCTTCGGCTACTCGGCGCTGCTCACCTTCCTGACCCCCTACGCCACCGAGCTGGGACTTTCCCGCGCCGCGAGCGTCTTCTTCGTCGCCTACGCCCTCAGCATGTTCATCACGCGGCCTTTCACCGGCGTGGCCTTCGACCGTTACGGCCCCCATCCCGTCATGGTGCCGGCGTTCGTCGCCTTCAGCATCGGCATGGTGGTGGTCGCGTTCATGGCCAACGACTGGATGCTCTTGGGCGGCGCGATGATCCTGGGCTTCGGCGTGGGCACCGTGCAGTCC
>DBFAWQ010000091.1:0-3698 GCA_048242115.1 Eggerthellaceae bacterium | reverse complement strand
ACGGTGTAGTCGCCTCCCTGCGCGGGAGCGGGGCTGAACTCCGAGAAGGCGGTTTCCAAATCGTCCTCGAGGGAGGCGTAGTCCCCGTAGGCCACCGATTCCCGTGCGAGGACGAACTCGCGCTTCGAGATGTTGTAGTCGCGGTAGTGCTGCTCGTAGAAGGGCTCTTCCATAAGGCCGCGGAAGAGGCGCCCGTGGATGGCGCGCAGGGTGGCGGGGGAGAAGGTGAACCCGTTGGAGTCCAGAGCGTCGCAGATGCGGGCGCTGACGAGGTCGGCCTCCTGGGAGTAGCGGTTGATGCCGCGTTCGACCTTCTGGTTGTAGTAGTCGTCCACCATATCGCTCAGCTGACGGGCGTTGATGTCGCCGGCAACGTAGCGTTCGGCCGCATCGTCGAAGACGGCGCTGGTGGTGAGGCCGTCGACGGCTTGCAGTCCTCGGGCTCCGCGCACGCGTCGGTCGCGCACCTCGTAGGAATAAGGCTCTTTGTAGCGCTCGTATTCCGATTCCGTGCCCACGGGCCTCCTTCCTGCTGACGACTTCGAGCTATTGTAGCACGATCCCCGCCATGCGCCGCTTCTGCTCAAAGGCTGACACTGGTATGCTAGAAAAGCGCTTCGAAGAGGACTTTCATGCACATTCGCCATGCTCTTGAATCCGTCGTTTGCTGGTATTTCGACTATTTCATGACTGGGGTGTCTTGTGCGCATGACAGACGACGCATTCTCCGCGAACGGGAGAACTTGGGTCTTCCCGGTCTGGGTGATTTAGGCTGGGGGCTCGGCCTATTTTCGTTGGCGGCTTCGCTCAGGTAGAATTGCGGCGTGCGACGAACGAAGGAGGGCGGCTATGGATTTGAAGAGCTTGCGGGCGTTCAAGAAGGTGTGCGAGACGGGCAGCATTTCGAAAGCTGCGGACGCCCTTTACATCACGCAGCCGGGATTATCGAAGTCGATGGCGCGTCTTGAGGCGGAGTGCGGCCATCAGCTCTTCGAGCGGACAAGCAAGGGCGTGATGCTGACGCCCTACGGACGCGCCCTGTATGCCCGCATCGATCAGCTGGTGGCCATTATGGACGAGATAGAGAGCGAAACGCTCAGTCTTCAGCGGAGCCGGAAGCTGAAGGTGGCCTCCACGATCGGGGTGCTTTTGTACACGGGCATGGCCTTTACGGACGACTTCGAGGCGGCATTTCCCGAAATCGAGCTGTTCGTGGAGGAGGGGAGCGATCGGCGGGTCGAGGAGTGGCTATCCTCCGGTGCCGTGGAGATAGGGTTTCTGGCCGGGCCCGTTGATCGAGCTCGCTACGATGCGTGGCTGTTCAGTCGGCACCGTCATGTGCTGGATGTGCGCGAGGGCGATTCACTTGCCGGGCGGCCTTTCGTCGAGCATCGCGATTTGGACGGCCGCATTGTCGCCCTCCTTTCCCGCGATTACCGTCCTTACGAAAACAACGTGCGGTGGCTCTCATGGCGGCGCGCGAGGGAGCCAGCGTCATTGTGCTGGAGAGCCAGTCTGGCACCTCGTTCTCGTCGACCGCGGTGTGCAAGGGCAACTACTGCGTCATCGGTTCCGACGAGCAGAAAGCTGCGGGCATCGAGGACGACGTGGAGCTGTTCGTACAGGATGCGCTGGCTTACGGCGTGGATGACGACGCGCTTCCCGGCAACAAGGAGGAGGTCATTCGCCTCTATGCGGAAAACAGCCTCGAGTGCTACGACCTTCTGAAAGAGCTAGGCGTGGAATTCTCAGCTCCCTACATGCTGGCCGGCCACTCCGTCTTTCGCGTCCACCGTGTGGACAACGCCGACATGCAGAGTCGTCTGACGGCGGCCGCACAGGAGGCGGGCGCGAACTTCCTGTTCAACACTGAGTTCGAAGAACTCATCGTAGATGCGACGGGCACAGTGCTGGGAGCTTTCGCCAGCGATGGGGGCAAGACCATCGCCGTGAAAGCCAAGCGAGGTGTCGCGCTGACCACGGGCAGTTTCGTGCGCAACAGCGCCTTAGTGGACGATTGTCTGCCGGGGCTGTCGAAGGTGGAGCTTTCCACCGGCGCTGGCGCCACAAGGCAAAGGGCATATTGCGGCGCTGAACCTGGGCGGCCAGCTTTATGGGCGCAGCAAGCTGCACGCCACCGAGGGCTTGTACCCCGAAAGCGGCCACGGCGACTGCGAGATTCCCCAGTACGGCGCTATTGCCGTGGACATGAACGGCACGCGCTACATCGACGAGGGCAGCTACTGGTCCAACATGCGCACCCGCACGCTCATCTCGAAGGGCACTCATCCCGAGTTCGGCTGCTTCATGTCGTGGTACGTCATCGACCGGCCGGGCTACGATGCGGCCCGCGAGGCCGGCGACAACAACGCCACGACGGGCATCAACGAGGAAGAGGCCAAGATGGTGGTGTCCGCCGATACCATCGAGGAGCTGGCCGAGAAGATTAACGCGCCCTATCTGCCGGCCACAATGGCGAAGTACAACGAGGACATGGCTGCTGGCAAGGACACGCAGTTCGGGCGCACCTCGAACAATGGCGAGGGGACCGGCGAGCCCTATGCGCTTACCACGCCTCCCTATTATGCTTGGGCCTCTAAGATGATGCTGGAATACGCCCCGACGACCACGTTTTTGGCCAACGGCGAGTGCCAGATTCTCAACCAGTACGATGAGCCTATCGGCGGCGGTCGGCTTCTGGCTTGCGGCGAGCTGATTCACCGCTCCATCGTGGGTAACCACTATCTGGTTGGCACCTCCATCGGCTCGTGCACTACCCTCGGCATGGTTATCGGCCGCAAGCTCGCCCAGATGGACGCCTGGGAATAATCGATCTTTGCCTGTGGAAAGCGCTTGAGATACGCCCCCCTCCCTGGGATCCCGCCAGTTGCGCGCTGGGGGATCCCGCTATGATGGTCGTGAAAGCGGTACCGAGAGGCCGCGGAAAGGAAGTACCCCATGAAGCACGAATGCAAGGTGACGGTTCTGGAGACGAAGGTGTTCCCCGACCTGCAGCGCGAGTACCTGGCCGATCCCGAGAGCGGGCCGTGCCCGTGCTTTGCGGCCGGGCAGGAGTTCCTGTTCCGCCGCGAGGCCGGCGCCGACGATCTGGCACTTCGGGCGCGACTTGGCCCCGGCGTTCCCCTGCGCCGAGGCGTGGGACTGCATCTCGCGCTACATCTACACGGCGCTGCAGGGCGGCTCCATCATGCACGGCTGGACGCGCGACGACCGCCTCATGGTCGCCTGCTGCAACGACGGCACCCGCCCGGTCGTCTTCAAGCTGGAGCGCATCGACATCCCCGAGACCCTCGAGGAGGAGGCGTGGCTCGCGTCCCAGGACTTCGCCAACACCCCCGAGGATGCCTACACGGGGGAGGAGTAGAAGAAGGATGCATCTTTCTTCTGGGGGCAAGTTGATTTTCATTGTTAGCCGAACGCTTGCGGCATCAATGACGTTTTCGCAGTTAGCCGGACGGGCGCTCGAGCGCCCGTCCTGTGTTTTCCCGGGCCGATATGGCTCGGACCGCGGCAAAACGGGGTGTTCGGCTGAGTTCGGGGCATGGCTCCGCCGGCCCGTCCGGGTCGGATTTCGGACTCATCCGGACGGCTAATGTGCGATGGCGAAATGGGGCTCGCGAGGTTTTCCCGGCCGTGCTTCCCCTCGCCCTCGCCCTTGTGCCCGGGCTCGCCTTCGA
>DBFAWQ010000090.1:0-5354 GCA_048242115.1 Eggerthellaceae bacterium | reverse complement strand
TCCTGGGTGAGTTCGGGATCCAGGGCGCTCGTGGGCTCGTCGAAGAACAGCACGTCGGGGTTCATGGCCAACGCCCGCGCGATAGCCACACGCTGCTGCTGGCCGCCGGAGAGCTCGCAGGGCACCATGGACTCCTTGCCCGCCAACCCCATCTTCGCCAGCAGCTCCCGGGCGTGCTCCTCGGCCTGGGCCTTCGGCACCTTCCCCACGCAGACGGGCGCGTCGGCAACATTCTTCAGCACCGTGTAGTGCGGGAACAGGTTGAAGTTCTGGAACACCAGCCCGAAGCGCTGCTTGGCCTGGCGCATGACCGAGGGCGACCCGTAGACGGCGTTGCCCTGGGTGTCGTTCACGCACACGCTCAGATCGCCGTAGGACAGGCTGCCGCCGTCCAGGGTCTCAAGCAGCGTGCAGCAGCGCAGGAGCGTGGACTTGCCGCCGCCCGAGGGGCCGATGATGGCCAGCACGTCGCCACGGTTCACCGTCAGCGAGATGTCCTTGAGCACCTGGGTGTCCCCGAACGATTTGCGGGCGTTCTCCAGTTTCACAACGGCGTTTTCCATAGGTCCCATCTTTCAGGTAGTCGCAGGCAGAGCGGGTGGCAGGGCCGGGGGCGCGAACGCGGCGAGCGCAGGGCGGCCGCAGGCTCAGTCGTGGTAGTAGTCCATCCTCTTCTCGATGCGGGTGAGCACGATTTCCACGATGAAGTTGAACACCCAGTAGATGACACCCGCCACGATGTAGGGCACCATGCTCACCTGGGAGGCCGCCAGCGCCTTCGCCTGGCTGAACAGCTCCATGATGCCCAGCACGAAGGCAAGGGAGGTGTCCTTCACCAGCGTGATGACCTCGTTGCTCATGGCCGGCAGGATGCGCTTGATCACCTGGGGCAGCACGATCTTCATGAACGTCTGGGCCTTCGTGTAGCCCAGCACCTCGGCCGCCTCGTACTGGCCGCGCGGGATGGACTGGATGCCGCTGCGGTAGATCTCGCCGAAGTAGGCCGCGTAGTTAAGGATGAACCCGATGGAGCAGGCCCAGTACTTCCAATCGTTGCCCAGGGACAGCCCGAAGATGTAGTAGGGGCCGAACATGAAGAACATGAGCTGCAGCATGAGCGGCGTGCCCCGCATGACCGAGATGTACAGGCGCACGAGCCACGCCACCGGACGGCACTTGCTCATGCGCCCGAGCGCCACCAGGATGCCCAGCGGCAGCGAGCCGGCCAGCGTAATGAGGAAGATCTGGACCGTGAAGCCCAGACCCGACAGCAGAATCCCCATCATGGTGGAGAAGTCCATGGATATCCTTTCCCCGCGCAACGCAAACAAAGGGGCGGCGCCCCGCGGACGGCTCGGACCCGCTGCCCGACCGGCTTGCGCAAGCTACCGCCCCCGCAGTGTAGCGCTACAGCACCCAGTTGTCGTAGGTGATGCCCTGATCGGCGTACTTATCGCACAGCTGCTTGACGACGCCCTCCTCGTCCAGCTGCTTGAGCGTGGCGGTCACCTGGTCTGCCAGCTCCTGGTTGCCCTTGGCGAAGCCCACGGCGTAGTGCTCGCTGGAAAGGGAGCCCAGCTGCTTGTACACGTCGGGCTTGGCGGCCATCTGGTAGGCTGCGATGGAAAGGTCGCAGGCCACGGCATCCACGGCGCCGGACTCAAGCTGCATGAAGGCGTTGTTGTAGTCGCCGATGGTCTGCAGCTCCTTGAACGTGGCGGCAAGCTCGGCCTGGCCGCCCTCCTCCTCATTCTGCAGCACGTCCAGAGCGGCGGAATCAACCTGGGTCATGACGATCTTGCCGGCCAGGTCCTCCATGGAGTCGATGCCGCTGTCGGCCTTCACCACGACCACCTGCTCGTTGAGCATGTAGGGCTCGCTGAAGGTGTAGCCGTCCTCGCGGCCCTCCATGGTAAATCCGTTCCAGATGCAGTTGATGGCGCCGCTGCCCAGAAGGCCGTCCTTGGCGTCCCAATCGATGGGGGTAAGCTCCAGCTGCCAGCCGTTCTTGTCGGCCACAGCCTGGGCCAGATCCAGGTCGTAGCCGGCGAACTGGCCGTTGTCGTCCACGTAGCCGTAGGGCGGGTACCCCTGGTCGAAGCCGACGATAAGCGTTTGGGCGCCATCCTTGGCAGCCCCCTGGTTGCCGCCGGAGCAGCCGGCCAGCGCCGCCACCGACAACGCCAGCGCCGCAGCGCAGGCAGCTACGGCCATAAGCTTCTTCTTCATTGCGAAACCTTGCCTTCCAATCCGTGGGCCGCGGTCCGGTTCCCATCCCGCGGCACTTTATCACTCTACCGTACTAAAGCGTTTGGAAGGATACCACGGCCCCGCCCCGCACGCAAGTCCTTCCGCCCGAGAGGCCGCCTCTCCCCCACCTGCGGCGCAGAGAACGCGGGGCGCAGCGGATGGAACGGCGCCCGGCTAGCCTATGGGCAGGGTGATGGTGAAGGTGGTGAGGCCCTGGTCGCTGGCAGCGGCAATCTCGCCTTTGTGGGCCTGCACGATCTCCTTGGCGATGGCAAGGCCCAGCCCCGCGCCGCCGTTCTCCTGCCCGCGGGAGCTGTCCTCGCGGAAGAACTTATCGAAGATGCTGGTCAGGTGCAACTTCGATATCTCCTTGCCCTGGTCGGTCACCGTGAAGCGCACGTACTGGCCCCGGGGCGCGATGGAGGCGCTCACCGGACGGGGCACCATGGCGAAGGCCGAGGGCACGGGGGGCACCGCAGGCGCGTCCGAGGCTCCGGGCGCCGGGGCCGACACGCGGGAGGCGGCCGACGGAGCTGCCGGCAGGACCGCCGCCCCCTCCACGGTCACGAGCGGCTCCTGCGCTCCCAGCGAGGCCACCCGCATCGCGGCCACCTGGATGACCGTGCCCGGGTCGGCGAAGGCGATGGCGTTGCGGATCACGTTGCCGAGCGCACGGGAGAGCTTGTCCGGGTCGCCCAGGAACTCCAAATCCTCGGGGGCGTCCACCTCGATGGTCAGGTTGCGGGCGGCGGCCTGGATGTCGAAGCCCTCGGCAACCTGCTGGCAGAACAGCGCCGCGTCCAGCCGCTCCCGCTCTATGGGCATGCGCACCACGTTGTAGCGGGTGATCTCGAAGAACTCGTTCACCAAGCCCTCCATGCGGCAGGCCTTGGAGAAGGCTACGCTCGCGTAGTGCTCGCGCGCCTCAAGGGGCATGTCCGGCGATTCCTTCAGCAGCTCCAGGTAGCCCGTCACCGAGGTCAAAGGCGAGCGGATGTCGTGGGCCAGGTAGGCAACCATCTCGTTCTTGCGGCGCTCCTCCTCGGCCGACGCCATCTCCGCCGCGATGGCGTCCGACTGGATCTGCAGCAGCTCGGCTTGGATGATGTACAGGTTCGCCGGCAGCTTCGGGGCCGCGGTGCGCTCCTTGGCCAGACCCGTGACCGCCAGCGCCAGCTTGTCGAAGTCGCGCACCGAACGACGCAGGACCACTACCGATATGACCAGTACGCCGATAAGGTACACAGCGAAGAACAGCGGCAGCTTCAGCTGACGAAGCGACTCGTAGAACTCCAGATTGCGCACGAGCATCGCCCCGTCGTAGCCAGTGGTCACCTGGTAGCGGGGAATCCTGTCGTAGTTTCCGTAGAGCGCGTCGACCCCCAGGCTCGTGGTGAGATTGTCCAACTCCTGCTCCGTAATCCCCATCCACATGCTGGTGGACGAGGCGATGCGCTCCCCCAAAGTGGGGAACACATACTGTTCCAGCAGCAGCACGCCTCCGATGCACAGGGCCGTCCACAGCATGACGAAGCCCGCATAGCGGCCCAGCAGGTTGCGCCACTGCTGCTTCGATTGCGCGTTCTCCAGGGCCATGGCTACCTCCCGACGCCTTCCGCGGCGCCCTCTATCTTGTAGCCCACGCCCCACACCGTGTGCACCACGTCCATGGACGAGTCCACCTCGGCCAGCTTGCGCCTGATGCCGCGGATGCACACCATGACGGAGTTGTTGGCCGTCTTGTCGTAGGCCTGCTCCCATACGGTCTCGTACAGCTGGGCTGCGGAAACGGTTGCGCCGGCATTTCGGGCCAGCATCGCCAGCACGCCGAACTCCTTGGGCGCCAGGGGCACCTCCACGCCTTGGAAGTGCACGACGTGGCCCCGCTCGTTTATCTCCAGGTCGCCCACGCGGCGAACGCCCGCACCGGCCGCGCCACCGTCGGTCGCGCCATCGGCGCCCGCGGCCTCCGCCAGCCCCGCGGCGCTGCGGCTCGCCTCCAGCCTACGCAGCCGCGCCTTCACGCGCGCCACCAACTCCCGCTGGCGGAAGGGCTTCACGATGTAGTCGTCGGCGCCCATGAGCAGCCCCAGAACCTTGTCGGTCTCCTCGTCCTTCGCCGACAGGAAAACGATGGGCACCTCGCTTACCTGGCGAATCTGCCGGCACACCTCCAGCCCGTCGATCCCGGGCATCATGATGTCCAGCAGCACCAGGTCGTAGGGGTTCTCGGCGAACAGGGCCAGGGCGTCGGCGCCGGAGTAGCACGCGGTCACATCGTAGCATTCCGCCTCCAGCATGCGGGCGACCATGTCGGCGATGGCCGCATCGTCGTCCACGGCCAGAATGCGAAGTGCCCGCTCCTCCATAATGCGCTCCTTCCTCCCGTTGCGCAGCCACGCCGCCGAAGAGCCGCCCCCATCCGAAACGCCGCCCCAACCGAAGCCCTCTTCGGCATGGGGCGCATCGGCGCCGCGGTTCCGAGCGCGCGGCCCCAGCTCACATGCCGTCGCAACGTAGGCCGCCTTCGTGCTTTTCCACAGTATCTCCCAAAACATTGCTTTTACCAGGCAATTCGGCAGCTATTACCCAGAAAGAACAGCGGCCTAAGGAATTGCTAAGCATTCCCTATGGGACACCAAACCGACCGCGGTGGTAGGTTTGAAAGCACCGGACGGGCCGAAACCTGGCAGGCCGGAAGGCGGACGAGAATCCCGCAACGACCGAGCCGGCGCACGGGGCCGCTGCGGGCAAACCGAAGGCGACAGGAGGCATCATGGACTACCGAAACGCGCATCGCCCCACCTTCGACGAACTGGGACCAAACACCCCCGGTTTCTCCTACGCCGATCTGGACGTGGACGAGCTCGACTACTACAGCACGAGCAACCCGCGCTACGGCAGGGCGGAAAGCTTCGCCCCTCCCCGGCCCTTCGCCCCAACCTCCGAACAACGCGGCGCGGGTCGAGCCCGTTCGGCCAGCCGCCCCGGACCTGCGTCGCGCGGCCCGCGGGAACGTCGCGATGCCGCTTCGACGCCCCGCGCCTTCGCACGGGAGCCGCTGCGCATCTCCGACAATCTGAAGAGCTTCGCCTGCATCGCCT
>DBFAWQ010000089.1:0-5072 GCA_048242115.1 Eggerthellaceae bacterium | reverse complement strand
CACGTGAAGAGCATCTACAAGAAGCTCGGTGTGAACGGCCGCGAGGAGCTGCTCGCGAAGGTGGACGAGGGATAGGGCCAGGGCTAGGGGTGCCCGCGCGGCTTCCCGGTAAGTGCCCGCACGGCCCCTGCGATCTCGGGGGCCGTGCTCACCAGGACGTCCGCCCGGCTGAGCTCGTCTGCCGTTCCGAATCCGTAGGTGCACCCGACAAAGGGAATGTTTCCGCGCACGGCCGCCTCCTGATCGTGGTGCCGGTCGCCGACCATGAGGTGGGGCTTCGGGTAACGTGCGCAAATCTGCCGGTAGATCTGCCACTTCTCCAGCCCTTCGAAGTCTTCGGCGCACCAGGCGCCGGTGAACAGGCCGCCGAGGCCGAATGCGGCAAGGTGCTCGTCGCGGTAGGAGCCGCTGCAATTTGAGAGGAACACGAGCGTGCATCCCTCCTCGCGCAGGGATTCCAACATGGCCTTCGCGCCGGGGTACAGGCGCCCTGCGCCCGCCGCGAGCAAGCGGCGCATCTCCTCTCCGATGGCGGCCGATGCGCACTGCCAAATCGCTTCGGGCAGCTCGGGCATGAAGGAGGCCCACATGGCGGCAGGGGAGTATCCGAGCCACGAGGCGATCTCCTCATCGGAGAACGTACGCGGGGCGGCCCAGCCATCGGTTACCAAGGCAGCATAGGCGCGGCGAAACGCCGGGCCGTACAGATGCATGGAATCGTGGAGCGTGCCATCGTAGTCGAAAAATACCGTGCCGCCCATGGGCCCCTAGCCTTCGATCTCCCGCAGAAGGTTGACCATCTCGATGGCCGACGTGGCGCAGTCGAATCCTTTGTTGCCCGCCTTGGTGCCCGCACGCTCGATTGCCTGCTCGATCGTGTCGGTGGTCACGATGCCGAACATAACGGGCACCCCGCTTTCCAGCGATACGTGGGCGATGCCCTTGGCGGCCTCGTTGCAGACCAGGTCGTAGTGGCTCGTGGCGCCGCGGATGACGGCGCCCAGGCAGATGACGGCGTCATAGCGGCCCGATTGCGCCATCTTCTGCGCGGCAAGCGGCGCCTCGAAAGCGCCGGGTACCCAGGCGATGTCGACGTCCTGCTCGCGCACGTTGTGGCGCAAAAGGCCGTCCATGGCGCCCCCGATCAGCTTGGATGTGATGAACTCGTTGAAGCGGGAGGCCACGATGCCGACCTTGATGTTCTCCGATACCAGCTTCCCTTCAAATACCGTCATGATGATCCTTTCCCAAACGTTGGTTTCCTTAGTCGAGTTGTACAGGCGCTAGGACGCCTGGCGCTCCTCATCGAAGTACAGCAAATGCCCCATCTTCTCCTGCTTGGTGCGCAGATAGAACTCATCGTGGCTGGTCAAAGGCATTTGGATGGGCACGCGTTCGGTGATCTGCAGCCCGAAATCGCCCAATTGGTACACTTTGTCGGGGTTGTTCGTAAGCAGTCGCATGGTCTTTACGCCCAGCTCGTGCAGAATTTGGGCGCCGATGTAGTATTCTCGCAGGTCGCCCGCGAAGCCCAGGGCCAGGTTGGCCTCCAGGGTATCCATGCCGGCATCTTGCAGCTCGTAGGCGCGCAGCTTGTTCACAAGCCCGATGCCGCGCCCTTCCTGGCGCATGTACAGCACCACCCCGCGCCCCTCGGCTTCCACCTGGGCCATCGCTGCAGCCAGCTGCTGGCCGCAATCGCAGCGCAGGCTGCCGAAGGCATCGCCGGTGAGGCACTCGGAATGAACGCGCACCAGCACATCGACGCCGTCTCCGATGTCGCCTTTCACCAGGGCCACGTGGTGCTCGCCGTTCAACTTGTTCACGAAGGCGTGGGCGCGAAACGCCCCGTAGCGCGTGGGCATTGCCGTATCGGCCACTTCCACCACGTGGCATTCGTGCTTCTTGCGGTAGTCCTGGAGCGCTTTGATGGAGATGAACTTCAAATTGAATTGCCGGGCGAGCTCTATCAGCTCGGGTGTGCGCATCATGGTGCCGTCTTCGCGCATGATCTCGCAGCACAGACCGCACTCCTCAAGACCGGCCAGACGCATCAGATCCACTGTGGCCTCGGTGTGGCCGTTGCGCTCCAGCACGCCGTTGGCCTTTGCCATCAGTGGGAACATATGGCCCGGCCGGCGGAAGTCGGACGGGCGGGCGCCGGGCTGCACCACGGCGCGCGCGGTCAGCCCGCGCTCTTGCGCCGAGATGCCCGTTGTGGTGTCGACGTGGTCGATGGACACGGTGAAGGCGGTTTCGTGGTTGTCGGTGTTCTCGGTGACCATTTGGGGAAACGCCAGCTTTTGGCACAGTTCGGCGGACATGGGCATGCAGATGAGCCCCTTGCCGTGTACTGCCATGAAGTTCACGTTCTCGGTGGTGGCGAACTGCGCTGCGCAGATGAAATCGCCTTCGTTCTCGCGGTCGGGGTCGTCGGTGCACAGAATGATCTTGCCCGCGCGCAAATCATCCAGCGCCTCTTCGATCGTGCTGAACTGGAATGACTTGTTCTCTTCCATGGGGTGCTCCTTCGTTAGAATCCATGCGCTGTCAGAAATGCTTGGGTGATACCGCCGCTCTCGGCCGTCGCGGATGGAGGGGGGAGGGGGGCGCCGAGGAACCGTTCGACGTACTTCCCGACCATATCGGTTTCGAGGTTCACCTCATCGCCGACGCGCTTGAGGGAAAGGGTCGTCTCGGCCCGGGTGTGGGGGATGATGGACACGGCGAAGTCGGCGTCGGTCAGGCGCGCCACCGTGAGGCTGATGCCGTCGATGGCGATGGATCCCTTCATGATGATGTGGCGCAGGGTGGTCGCATCGGCTCCGATGGTGTACCACACGGCGTTGTCGTCGCGCTGGATGCGGCGAATCGTGCCCACCGCGTCGATGTGCCCCGACACCAAGTGTCCGCCGAATCGCCCGTCGGCCGCCATGGCCCTCTCCAGGTTCACGGGGCTGCCGGCATGCAGGGCGCCGAGGTTGCTGCGTCGCAACGTCTCGTGCATGACATCGGCGCAGAACTGGGTCGCTCCCAGCGAAGTGACGGTGAGGCAGACGCCGTTCACGGCGATGGAGTCGCCCAGCCGAGTTCGCTCGAGCACGGTGCGCGCGTCAATGGACAGAACGGCCGAATGGGCGCCCCGGCGCAGCGTCCTTACGGTGCCGATTTCCTCTACAATGCCGGTGAACATGGTGTCGCCTCGCTTTCGACTGAAGGGGAAACGGCGCATTCTAAGAGCAGATCGGGCCCAAGGGCGGTGACGGTGGGGGAGGAAAGGCGAAGCGCGTCGGCGGGCAGCGCCACGCCCCGACCTGCCACCGGCCCTGGCGCGCTTGCTCCCCCGAAAAGCTTCGGGGCGATATAGGCTTGCACGCGGTTCGCCAGTCCGCCGTCGATGAAGGCGCCGTGCAGCGCAGGGCCGCCTTCGACGAGGATCGAGTCGATGCCCAAGCTGCCCGCGTGATCGAGAAGGGCCGGCAGGTTCACTGCGCCGTTGCCCCCTTCCGCCGGCGGCGACGCCCAGACGGAACATCCGGCCTCGCGCAGGGCGCCTGTGCGCTCGGCGCTCGCCTGCGGCCCCACCGCCACCAGCGTCGGTATCTCTTGGGCTGTCCGCACGAGCAACGCATCCAGGGGCAAGCGCCCTTGGGAGTCGACCACAATGCGCAGCGGCTGCCGCCAGGGGCCGCCTTCCAAGCGGCAGGTAAGCGCGGGGTCATCGGCTAGGGCGGTGCCGATGCCCACCATGATGGCTGCGAACCGGTGCCGGTCGCGATGCACCCGCTCGCGCGCTTCGGGTCCGGTGATCCACCGGGATGCCCCCGTGCGCGTGGCCGCTTTCCCGTCCAGGGTCATGGCGTATTTCAGCACCACCAAGGGGCGCCCGGTGGTAATGAAGTGGAAGAATACCTCGTTGAGGTGCCGGCACCCCTCTTCCAGGACCCCCGTCTCCACTACCGTGCCCGCCTCGCGCAGCTGCGCGCACCCTTGGCCCGCCACCAAAGGGTTCGGGTCAAGGGCGCCCACGACGACGCGGGCAATGCCCGCTTCCAGGATAGCGTCGGTGCAGGGTGGCGTTTTGCCCCAATGGCAGCACGGCTCCAGCGTGACGTACAGGGTGCTTCCGGCGGGGTCTTCGGCGCATGCGGCCAGCGCCTCCCGCTCCGCGTGGGGCTGGCCGCATGCGGTGTGCCAGCCCTCGCCGATGATGCGGCCGTCTTTCACGATAACGGCACCTACGAGTGGGTTTGGGCTGGTCCAGCCAGTCCCTCTCTCGGCAAGCGCCAGCGCACGGGCCATGAAGGCTTCGTCGCGTGCGAGTTGCTCTAACTTCTGGGACATCGCTCACCTCCAACGCATCGCTGCGACCTTCGGGCGCCACTTCCGAAAAGATGAGCGGACGATTGCGAAAAAAGCCCTGAAACCAAAAGGTTCCAGGGCTTCTAACTGTCCGATGCGCTCCGCTGGGGAGCACTTCCTATCTTCTTCCATCCAGACTGTAACTGTCGGCTTCGGAATTTCACCGAATCAGCCGCAAGCGCAAGACTTGCGGGTCGTGGGCTGTACCACCGGTGGGGACTTTCACCCCGCCCTGAAGATCATGTTCAATTGTTGATCGATCATAGTGCTTTATGGAAGCCCGCGCAACCCACGAATTGGGAAATCTGTGGATACCGTTGGCGATTGCTCGGGGAGTTGCTCGGGACGTGGCGCTTCTTTCCAGGGGCGCGCCACAGCCGCGTATCCGACAAACCTGGCGATGCGCTCGTTCTCTGCGCGCGGCCCCTTCCGTAGAAAAACCGTGCAGCGCGGCAGCTGGGTTTCCCCGTTCGCGCCCTTGTGGTACCATAAGCCGCTGTTGTATTCGTGTTTCGAAGGGACTTATTCATGTCAGGGCATTCTAAGTGGGCAACCACCAAACATCGCAAGGCCGCGCAGGACGCTAAGCGCTCGGCTCTGTTCTCCAAGCTGGCTCGTAACATCACCGTGGCCGCCAAGGAGGGTGGCGACCCGAACCCCGACAACAACGCGTCGCTGGCCGCCGCTATCGAGAAGGCCAAGGGCTACTC
>DBFAWQ010000088.1:0-6427 GCA_048242115.1 Eggerthellaceae bacterium | reverse complement strand
GGTCAAGCCCCAGCTCGGAGGCCATGACCGACGCCAGGTAGGCCACTTCCAGCGAGTGGTTCAGCACGTTCTGCCCAAAGGAGGTGCGATAGCGAAGACGGCCGAGGGTGTGGATGATCTCGGGATGCAGGTCGTGGATGCCCGTGTCGAAGGCCGCCTGCTCGCCCGCCTCCTGGACCCGCTGGTTCACGAGAGCCTCCGCCTTGCCGAACATCTCCTCGATGCGGGCCGGGTGAATGCGCCCGTCAGCCACCAGGTTCTCCATGGTCACGCGGCCGATCTCGCGGCGCACCGGGTCGAAGCAGGAGATGGTGACGCATTCGGGGGTGTCGTCGATGATGAGGTTCGTGCCGGTCAGTTGCTCGAAGGACCGGATGTTGCGGCCTTCGCGCCCGATGATGCGGCCCTTCAGGTCGTCGGAGGGGATATGGATGGTGGATACCGTCGTCTCGGCCGTATGGTCGGCCGCCACGCGCTGGATCGCAAGGCTCAGAATGGAGCGGGCCTTCTTGTCGGCCTCCGCCTTGGCCTGCGCCTCCGCATCGCGGATGATGGCGGCCGACTCATGGGCCACCTGGTCCTTGAGCGTGTCCAAAAGCTCCTGCTTGGCCTCCTCCGGCGACATACCCGCCACCTGCTCAAGACGATGGCCCACCTCGCGCTGGGCCTCGTCCAAATCGCGGGAGCGGCGATCCAGCTGTCCCTGCAGGGAAGAGATCTGGTGCTCGCGGTCGTTGAGCTTGTCGTCGCGCTGGTTCAGCGACTCGTCGCGCTTGTCCAGAAGGCGCTCGCGCTGGTCCAGGCGATCCTCCGCCTTGCGAACCTCCTTCATGCGCTCCTTCTGCTCCGCCTGCATCTCCTGCTTCAGGCGCATAGCCTCGTCCTTGGCCTCGAGCTCCGCCTCGCGCTTCAGCGTGTCGGCCCGACGGCGGGCATCCTCCACCAGAGACTGGGCCTCGGCCTCGGCTCGCTTCGCCGCGCTTCCCGCGCGCAGCTTCATGAGCGCAAGCCCGATCCCGACGCCGACCGCGATGCAGACGACGGCGATGATTACGGTGATGAAATCTGGCATGTTGTCCCCCTTTCCTCGTAAAAGCTGGTCAACGTTGGTTTCATGTCATAGTTTCACAACGTAAAAAACCCGACGCGAGGTCGGGCATGAGAAAACGCACGCAAGGAACGCCTTATGCGGTTGTTTATAAAAAGCATCCCGAAAGATGCGTTTACTCAGGCAGAACCACTATAAAGGGATACTGCTTAACTTTGGGCCGAAACAGCCAATCCATGCGAAAAACCTAAAGGCGTCCATAGTCATAGTCAGCCGTGCCGCTCGCAGAACAGCGTCGCGGCCTCCGAGGACACTTCGGAGCCGAAGCCCCTACCCATGAGCTTGCGGTAGGCGCCGTCATGGAGGTTCTTCGACCGGGGCGGCCTCGCCTCTAGCACCGCCAGGGCGCGCTGCACCTCCGAACCGCATTCGTCCTCGGCTGTCTGGGCGTCTACCAGCTCGCGCGCGTAGTCCTCGCCGTAGCCGAGCTGCTGAAGCTCCGCGAGGATGCCGGGCACGCCCTTGCGCTGCGCGATGCGGCTGCGCACGAGGACGGAGGCGTAGCGCTCATCGTCCACCAGCAGGCAGGCCCGGGCCCGTCGGATGGCTCCCTCCACCTGGGAAGGAGCCCACCCCTCGCGCAATAACCGGGTCCGCAGCTTCGAGCTGCACTGCTCGGAGACGTTGCAAAGCCGCTCGATGCGCCGCAGAGCGCTCTCCTCGGTGAACTCCTGCGCGGGCCTCCCGCCCGCAGCCCTTCCGCCGCCTTTCCGCCGCGAAGGCGCACCGTCGCACCCCGGGAACTCCGCGGGGACCGCCGGCTCGCCGCCTCCAACAGGGGCGCCGAAGCGCAACGGCGCGGAGAGGTGCGGGCCCCTGGAGACCTCGCTCTCATCCGGCGTACCGACCGCGCGCGCTGCCGCGCAGGTCCCCGCCGCCCTTTCGGGCAGGCCGTCGGAGGATTCGATGAGCGCGACCTTGGCCCGAAGGGCGGCGAGCACATCGCCATCAACCATGACTGCTACTTCTTCGGCTTGGGCTTGGCTACCGGGTTCACTGCCTCGGCCTGCTCGGCAGTGCGGGAGATGACGGGCACGCCGTAGGCCTCGCGCACCTTCACCTCTATCTCGTCGCGCAGCTCGGGATTCTCGCGCAGAGTAACCTTGGCGGCTTCGCGCCCCTGGCCCAAGCGCTCCTCGCCGTAGGTGTACCAGGCGCCGCTCTTCTTAGCCACGCCGGCCTCCACGGCCATATCGACGATGCAGCCCTCGCGGGAGATGCCCTCGCCGAACATCAGGTCGAACTCCGCTTGCTTGAACGGGGCGGCCACCTTGTTCTTCACCACTTTGGCCTTCACGCGGTTGCCGATAATCTCGCCGTCCTTCTTGATGGCCTCGCCCTTGCGCACGTCGATGCGCACGGAGGCGAAGAACTTGAGGGCGCGGCCGCCGGTGGTGGTCTCGGGGTTGCCGTAGCCGCCGATCTTCTCGCGCAACTGGTTGATGAAGATGCACAGCGTATTCGATTTCGAAAGCGAACCGGCTAGCTTGCGCAGGGCCTGGGACATGAGACGGGCCTGCAGCCCGACGGTGGTATCGCCGATCTCTCCCTCTATTTCCGCCTTGGGAACCAGCGCCGCCACGGAGTCTATGACGACGACGTCGATGGCGCCGGACCGCACGAGCATGTCGCAGATTTCCAGCGCCTGCTCGCCGTAGTCCGGCTGGGAGACGAGCACGTCGTCGATATCCACCCCCAGACGGGCCGCATACACTGGATCAAGGGCGTGCTCGGCGTCGATGAACGCCACGATGCCGCCCAACGCCTGGGCCTCCGCGATGATCTGGAGGGCCAGGGTGGTCTTGCCGCTTGACTCGGGACCGTACACCTCCACGATGCGCCCCCGAGGCACGCCGCCGATGCCCAGGGCCGCATCCAGCGGGAGGGCCCCTGTGGGGATGGCGTCGATGGCCAGGTTGTGGTCGGCCTCGCCGTACTTCATGATGGAGCCCTTGCCGAACTTGGACTCAATCGTGTCCGTCGCCATTTTGACGAGCTGCTCTTTTGTCTCTGCCATAACCTGCGCCTTCCTGATCCCTTTCAGCGTCTCTGCTGAGATTACCGAACACCTGTTTGCGTGTCAAGGAAAAGTTTCCCCTCGACGGCAAAACATCATAGCAAGTCACCCTATCAGGCAGATGACAGGGACTTATCCGAAAATCTTTCACCTTGCCATCGAACGACGTCGCTCGCCGCGAACGGAATCTATCATGCGACAGCGAACAAACCTTCTTGTTCCTATCTCCCGCACCCATCGCACCGGTATCCAGCCTATCCGCAGACCAACGCCTGGCTGGCAAGAGTCTTGCAGAACGCACGGACCGTACGCGGGATTTCCCTGCAGCGCTGCGGGTCGAAACTCTCCGGGAACTTGCAGGAAACGGCATTGTTTCTTGCAAAAAAGGAAGGGGGGTCTTTTTTACCAAGGAAAGATTCACCCTCGCGGGAAGGAAGAGCCACCGCGAGGGGAGTTGCTCTGGGGAGGTCAGCGCCGACAAGCAGTCAGGGCGTCTTCTAGTTTGCCCAGGGCGGCAAGGACGGTCTGCGCCCGGACGGATTCCCGGTCGCCTTCGAAATGGCACTCGAAAGCTTCGGAGCCCTCCGGCGAGACAAGGGCCATCCAGACGGTGCCGACCGGCTTGCCCGGTTCGGCTCCCCCCGGGCCCGCGATGCCCGTCACGGCAACGGAAAGCGAGCATCCCAACTGCGTTGCGGCCCCCGCGGCCATGGCGCAGGCCACCTCCTGGCTGACGACGCCCTCGTCGATCACCACGTCGACAGGCACCCGCAGAAGCGACTCTTTGACCTCGGTCGCATAGCTCACGATACCGCCCCGCACCACGGCGGAACTGCCCGGCACGCTCGTCAGCGCACCCACTATCAGGCCGCCCGTGAGGCTCTCCGCGGTGCCCACCGTCGTGCCGGCACGTACGGCCGCCCGCACCACGCGCGCCGCGGCTTCCCCGATGCGCGCTTCCAAGGAGTCCGGCCCGACGTCATCGCCGCAGGGGCGCCCTTCGCCGACGCCCGCCACCGAGCGGCCCTCTTCGGCATCGGCTGTGGCCGCCAGATCCATCACCACTTCGTCCGCCTGGGTCCTAAGCACCGCCTCCGGGGCGTCTTCCTTCCTGCGAAGCCCCAGAAGCACCCTCGCCTTCGCAACGTAATCGACCATGGAGACTATGGTCAGCGCCAGCGCGACGATCATGACGGCCCAGCTGGCAACCCACAGTCCGTCGCCGAAAGCCTGGCCCGCCGAACCCACCATATGGGAGTCCTTGACGGTGAACATCACGATGGCGATCATTTGGAAGACGGTCTTGAACTTGCCGTAGTAGCTCGCGGCGATGACGACGCCCTCGTTGGCGGCGACCATGCGCACTCCCGAGACGATGAACTCCCGGGCGACGATGATCAGCACCACCCAGCTGGGCAGCGTGCCCAGCTCGATGAGAGCCAGAAGCGCCGCGGTGACCAGGATCTTGTCCGCCAACGGGTCCATGAACTTCCCGAAAGCGGTCACCTCGTTGCGGCTTCGGGCGAGGTAGCCGTCGAGCCAGTCGGTGCACGATATCACGATGAAGATGCCGGCGGCGATGATGGACTTGTCGCCGTTGGGAAGCCAGTCGGCCCCGAACCATTCCGGCCACGGGCTGATGAGCGCAATCACAAACACGGGCACCAGGCATATGCGCACCATGGTGACGATGTTGGCGGGGGTCCATATCCGCTCTTCGGGCCTGCGCCCTCCCCTCTCGGCAGTCGTCATAGCGTTCCTACTCGCCTTCCATCTCGTAAAGCAGCGCGTCGGCGATGCGCACGTCCGCAAACTCGCCGACCTCGCCGGATTCCAGGTACACCACGCCGTCGACCTCGGGGGCCTGGCACATCGCGCGCCCGTACAGCTGACCGTCCTCCTCGCGCCCTTCCACGAGCACCCGACATGCCGTTCCGATGCGACCGGCCACCTTCGCCGTGCACACCGCATCGGCCGTATCGCGCAGGATCTGAGCCCGCTCGAGCTTCTCCCCCTCGTCCAGCTGGCCTCCCAAGGTTGCCGCCGGAGTGCCCTCCTCCGCCGAGTAGGCGAACACGCCCACGTAATCGAACAGTCCCTCGTCCACGAAATCGCACAGCGCCCGGAATTGCTCCTCGCCCTCGCCCGGAAAGCCCGCTATCAGCGTCGTGCGCAGCGTCGCATCGGGAACCGTCCTGCGGATACGCGCCACCAGGTCGCGGAATTCCACAGCGCTCCCCCGCCGACACATCGCCCTCAAGATGGTCGCGTCCACATGTTGCAACGGTATGTCGAAGTAGGGGCAGACGTTGTCGTGGGCCGCCACGACAGCCAGAAGCTCGTCGGTAATCCCGTCCGGCTCGGTGTAGAGCACCCGAAACCAGGTCTGCGGATGGGCGCAGGCCAGCTCGTCGAGCAGCTGCGCCAAAGACGTGCGGGGCTTAAGGTCGCGCCCGTAGCAGCCGGTGTCCTGCGCGATGAGCACGATCTCGCGGGCGCCCCGGGCAATCTGGCGCCGCACGTCCCGGGCCACCGCATCCGGTGCGAAGCTGCGGTAGGAGCCGCGGATGTCGGGGATGGTGCAGTAGGAGCAGCGCCTGTCGCACCCGTCGGATATCTTCACGTAGGCAAAGGGCAGGCCTGTCGGCTCGGCAAGCTCCCGCCGGCATCCGCCGACGAAGTCCTGCGACTCGGGCTTCATCGCTTTCCAGTTCAGCGCGCTCTCGATAACCTCGGCGATGTCGTCCTCGCCGTTGCAGGGAACGAAAAGGCGCGTCTCCGTCAGCTCGCGGGCCAGCTCGTCTCCGAAGCGCGAGGGCAGGCATCCGGCCACCACAAGCGGCGCCCCCGCAGCCACGTTGGGCAGATCTACCAGGTCGAAGATAGTATCCAGGCTCTCCTCGATGGCGCTTTGGATGAAGGCGCAGGTGTTGACGACAATCGCCTGGGCGCTCTCGGGGTCCTCGGCGATGGCGAAGCCCGCCCCCCGCAGCCGGTCGGCCATCTCGCGCGTATCCACCTCGTTCTTCGCACAACCCAGGGTCACGAACGCGACCGCCGGCGTAGGCCTATCGCAGCATCTCTCCATGGAATCGCCTTTGGCGTCGGCTCTCGGCACGGCGGATCAGCGGTAGTTGTTGAACTGCAGCGGCTGACCGTAGTCATTGCCCTTGACGAAGGCGATGACCTCCTGCAGCGTGTCGCGCGACGGCGAGCTCACCCGCAGCTTGTCGCCCTCTATCTGCACCTTGACCTTGAACTTCTGCGCCTTGATGTCCTTGTTGATGGTGCCGGCGCACTCC
>DBFAWQ010000087.1:0-5979 GCA_048242115.1 Eggerthellaceae bacterium | reverse complement strand
TCTTCCAGGTGCTTGCGAGCGGGATGTTCTCCCTGACCTTCCAGGACCTGCTGCTCTTGGCCACGGACGACTCCGATTCGGAAAGCCCGCGCGCTCGATCCCTCGCCGCAGGCGTTGCCTTGGCGGCGCAGGGCGATGTTCCCGAGGGCGTCTCCCCGCTTGCCCGGCGCGCGATCTCGGTTCTCGCAGCGGCAAGGGAGCAGCTCCGCGACGAATCCGCCGCAACGGTCGCACGCCGGGTGGTTGCGGCCTCCGGATGGCTTCTCCGCCTGGAGCGCCAAGGGGCGCAGGGTCGCGCGCAGGAGGCGAACGTCCTCAAGGCGCTTCGGCTGGCCGCATCGCTCGAGAAGGACCGGAAGGTCGGCCCAGCCTCCTTGGCGCGGGCCTTCGAGGCCGAGCTCGCCGCCTCGAAAGAACCGCCGGGGGCCCTGTCCGGAGGGGATGACGCGGCAGTGCGCATCATGACCATCCACGCTTCGAAGGGCCTGGAGTTTCCCATAGGGGGGGTGGGGGCGTTCGTGAAGGACGTCCGTGCCGGCTCGCTCGTGGCGGAAACCGTCGGGCGCCGCGTTCACGTCTCGCTCAAGCCCTCTCGCTCGGGCGAGCGGTGGGCGAACCTCTTCAAGCTGGCGAGGAAGCTCAAACCCGAGCAAGGCGCGTCCGAGTCGCTCTGGGACGAGGAGGGACGCCTGGCCAACCCCTGCGACGCGGTCTCGTACCGTTTGGCGCTGGAGGCGCGGCTGCGCGACGAGGAGCTGGCCGAAGGGCGCCGAAAGCTCTACGTGGCCCTCACCCGCGCGAGCGAGGCGCTCGTGGTCGAGGTTGCGGCGAAATCGTCGAAGGGCGCCTCCTACAAGGAACTCGTCGACGATTTCCGCTGCGCGCTGTTCGGGGACGGAGACTTCCCCGATGGGGAGAGCGTATGCGAGATAGGAGCAGACCAGCCGTGCTTCTTCCGCCGCTTCGAAGCGGCGCAGGTGCTGGACGAAGTTGGGGAGGGAGGGGAAAGGACGCAAGGCGACGCGGATGGCGAGCGGCAGTCGGTAGGGTTTTCCCTAATCGAAGAGCCGCTTCGACCGGTTCCCCCCCTAAGCGCCTGGGACGGCGGGGGCAGGGATACGGTATCCTACACGATGCTTTCCTCCGGGGACGTCGGATCGGACGCCCTTCGCGATGGAATTCCGAGGCCGGCAGGCGAAGGTCTGCCCTCTGCCGGCCGGGCCGCGTCCGACGAGCCCCCCCTCAGCCGACCTGCGGCGCCCGACGGTCCACAGCCGCTGGAGGGGGAGAAGGCTACCGATTTCGGCATAGCCTTCCACCGCGTCGCGGAGCTCTTCACGAGAACGGGCGGCGAACCGGGGGGGCCGCAGGTCGAGGCCATCGCATCCCTAGCCGGCCTTAAAGGCGAGGCGCTCGGTCGCCTTCGGGCGGCTGCCGAGCGCTGGTTCGCAAGCGACCTGCTACGGGAGGCCCGGCGCTTCGGCGCCATGCGCGCCGAGGTTCCCTTCATCGTTCCTTTGGAGGTGGAAGGGCGGCGTCTGTACCTGGAGGGCGAGATCGACCTTCTGTGCGACGATGGGGAGGGGGGAGCCCTGGTCGTGGACTACAAGACGGGAGGCAGCCCCGCCGCGTCCGACGACGAGCTTCTTGCCAAGCACTCCCTTCAGGCGAGCTGCTACGCTTACGGCCTGCTGGCAGCCGGGTTCCGAACGGTGGATATGCGTTTCGCCTACGTGGAGCTTGCCGAAGGACGGGGGGAGCCGAGGACCGTCCGCTTCCGCTTCGGAGAGGAGGATGAAGAACCTTTGAGCCGTGCGTTGCGGCAAACTATCGCCCGAAGTACGTTATAATGGCCCTTGCGCGCCCATGGCTCAACGGATAGAGCATCAGACTTCTAATCTGACGGTTGCAGGTTCGAGTCCTGCTGGGCGCACCACGTAATGCCAGGTCAGAGCTATGTTTTTGCTCTGACCTTTTTCTTGCAGAAAAGCGTGTGGTGCCAAATGGTGCCAACTCTTCGAAATCGAAGCGTTTTCAGAACCCCAAAATGCCGTCGATTGCCCGTGCCGTCGCCTTGTCAACATCGTCGTGCGGGCGCACGTAGTATGCGGATGTTATGGCGATGCTGGCGTGCCCTGCGCGGCGCGAAGCGGCCAGAATATCGACGCCGGCATCTATGGCGAGAGTGAGCGAGGTATGCCGCATATTCTTCAACGATATGCGGGGAACGCCTTCAGGCAGCGTGTTCCTGATGCGGATGTAGTTCCGCGTGAGCACGTCAGGATGACACCTCTGGCCGAAAGCATCGACACAGACCGGCTCGCCGGGCCTGCGAAGCTCGTTCAGGCGGGCTGCTATGCCGGCTGGGAGGTGAACCGTGCGGTGCCCGAACTCCGTCTTGGTATCGCCGTCATGCGGCTGTCCGTTGACGACCGTTATGGCGTGGCTGACAGACACAGCGCCGTCTGTCGATACGTCAGACCAATCGAGGGCGCATATCTCCGAGCGCCTGAGGCCTCCTCCGAGCGCGATAAGCACGGCAGGCTCGACGACCGTCCCTCTGAAGTGCCAGAGGTATACGGCAGCGTCCTGGGCGTCAAGCACCTCCGGGCGGTACTTCGGCTTCTTCGGAACGTCAACGCCGTCGCATGGGTTCGAATCGACTATTCCCCAGCGAACCGCCCTTGACATGATCTGTCGCAGCATCTTGTATGCTTCGAAACGCTTCGACGCCCCGTCAACGGAGTCTATGACGCGCCTTGCCATCGCAGGCGTGACTTCTGCGATCCTGACGGCGCCCAATGGGCCTTCGAGGAACTTTCTGTAGTTGTCGGCGTAGGATTCGACCGTGTTCGGCCTCAGCCGCTCCTCGCAGTTCGGAAGGTACATTGCACGCCAAAAGCCGTCAAGGGTCATGCTTTCCCTTGCGATTCCAGGCTCGCCTATAGCGGCGAGCATCTCAACCTTGACGCGCTCGGCGTCCTTCCGCGAGCCGCGCACGCGCCTCGAAAAGCGCCTGCGCTCACCCGTGCGGGGGTCGCGGCCCGCCTCTACGAACACGCGGTACCGCTTGCCCTTCTCGATTTCGACAACGCTTGCCTGGGCCGACCTCATGTCGCGCCTCCTAATCACATTTTTTTGTATCGCGTCAGAGCTATAATGGACACATGGAGACAGCTGTCAAAATAGCAAGGGTCGCAGGCTCGCTGTGCGGGCTGGTCCTTCGCTACGCGCTGTTTTCCGTCATCTTCTGCATCGCCTTCAAGGCCATCTGCCTATAGGGGACAACGTGACAATCGTCAGCAGTTCTACTTCTTGACCTTCTTTTCGTCAAGGCCCGCTTGGGCGTTGAGAAAGGCTATTGACAGCATCCTACGCTCCTGCGCCTCTTTCAAACGCTTTCGGGACTTGCATAGCATCTTGTCTATTCCGTTGGTCTCAGACAGCCCCGGAATCGACATTAGATCAAGCGTGTTCACGATTACCTACCGTATACCGTATAGTTCACTAAGCCAAGGAAAGGCTGAACGGGTTTACCGACGGGATGTCTATAACGACGGAGCCGGACCCGTACCTGCTCGCGTAGTCCTCGATTTCGACGGCGACCACCTTGTCAAGCCGCGAGCCTTCGAAGGCGTACAGGACATGCACGCCGGGGGCCACCTCTTCCTCGTCGGTAAAACGGGAGTTCCCGAGCGGGATGTACATGACGTCCGTGGCGTCATCGTATATCGCGTCCGAAAGCCTCGCGTTCATGACCGTCACGGCATCCTCCCTTCGATGTATCCGGGCTTCAAATAGACTATAGTACCATCTTTCGAACGTTTGCTGGTGCGAAAAGCACTTGTCAACACGCCGGGGGTTTCCCGATGCTCCACAATGGCCTTCATCGTCGGCGGCCCCTCGGGCCAGTCCATGTCCTTGTAGTAGACGAGCCTCATCTTGTGGCTCTCGGTTTCGTGGCCGCTTTTCGCTATCATGTCGGGGTCTTCTATGCAGCCGACGATCTCCTCGTCGGTGAACGGCTCCCGGTGCTTCGCGCGGTGGGCGTCAAGCGTTGACTGGTAAGCGATAACAACGTCTCCGAGGGGCGATGTCGCCGTCAGGGCGACCTTACTCATCGGCTTCCCCCTTGACGTTCTTGGCGATGTGCTCGTTCAGCATGTCGCGAAGCTGAACCATCTGCTCGGTAGTCATGTTGACCCTTGCGACGAGCTTCCCCTGGGCATCCTGGCATTCAGGGGAAAGCGACGACAGGTCGATGTAGATGCAATCAAGCCTCGATTCCATGCCGTTCGTGTAGGCGGAGAACGAGTTGGCGTAGGTGCCCTCGAACTCGGACATATCGACGCCGACGGCGATGTTCGGTTTGCTCTCTTCCATGGTTTTCCTTCCTTTCGCTTTCCTATAGCTCCCTTTCCGGCTGGAACCAGACCACGGTGCCTATGGGCTGCACGTAGCTGTCGGAGGTGCGGTCGATGACGATCGGCTTGTGCTCGGGGTTGTGCGAGCGGGGGGCCAGAACCAGCGTGTCGCCGTAGGCGTTCCACTCCCGCATCATGTCCTCGTGGCCGTCCAGGCGCACGGCCACTATGGCGCGGTCCTTCGGCGGGATGTCGGGGTCTACCACCACCAGGCAGCCGTCCGGGTACACCTTGTCCATGCAGTCGCCGTCAACCTTCACGATCCAGCCGTGCGGGTGTCTCTCCGCCACGCTGGCGGGCACCTCCACGGTGTCCCCCTGCCAGTCCTCGGCGTCCTGCCATGCACCCGCGTGCAGAAGTCCCACGTAGGGCATGGTGGCCCTGGGCATCTCGCCCAGCATCGCCAGGGGGACGGCGCCCTTGGGCATGGGCGGCAGCTTGTCAGCCAGGCCGGTGCTCTTGGCGTAGTAGCCGTCGGAGATGCCGAAGAGGTCTTGCTCGGTGCAGTTGAAGTAGGAGCAAAGGGAGTCGATAACCTCTTGCTGCTTCGGAATCTTTATGTAGCCTTTTGACCACCGATTAACCGCCTGTGGGGTTACGTCGATGGATTCTGCTAGCTGAGCTTGCGTAATATCTCGCGACTCGAGAAGCGCATTGAGATTCTTTGCAAAAGCGTACATTTTGACCTCCAAAGTTAACGACTTATAGTTCACCATGCATCAGAACTAATTTCAATTAATTTTGAAAATACACTTTACATAGTATTGATTAACCTTTAAAATTAACTTATCAAGTTCATTGGACTTGATAGAGGCCAAGAGGCAACGAAATGGCTTCATCCGGGCGAAAGCCCATTTTCTAGAGGGATGACTTAACTTTAAAAATTAAATCACAAGCAGGAAGGAAGAGAGCGATGAGCGAGACCAAGACCGAGAGCAAGAGCGAGTTCAACTTCAGCAACCCTGCGTTCAGCGCCTGCTACGACGAGTACTGCAGCAAGCTGTTCGAGCTGACCATGAAGTACGGCGAGGACATGCTCCAGGCGGGCATCAAGGTCGCCCAGAGCGGACAGACCGACGGCTTCGGCGGAATCCTGTAAGAGCAGACAGCTGAAAGGAAGAGAGCGATGACCAAGACGGCGTACATCACGAGCCAGGGCGGGACCCTGGTGGCCGAGATCGACGGGGTGAAGTACTGGGAGACCGTGGACGTGTGCGCGGCTCGCTACGGCTTCGGGGACGTGGTGGACATCGAGTGGTGGGACGGCATGGACGGCTGGGAGGTAACCGACCAGCTGTACGAGCAGGCAGCCTAGCAGGGCGCCAAGTGGAAGGGAGCGAGAGCATGGACTTTTACCGGGCATTGAGGGAAGCGAGCAGGATCGCGGACATCTACGGGGACAAGGGCATCGCCTGCGGCGTGCGGTTCGACGAGGAGCAGCGCGCGTTCATGGTCGTCACCGACGAGGAGACGCTGGCGATGATCGAGGTAACCGAGTAGTCGGGGCGCCAAGTGGAAGGACGAAAGAGCATGGGCGAGCAGATGGACATGAGGG
>DBFAWQ010000086.1:0-5284 GCA_048242115.1 Eggerthellaceae bacterium | reverse complement strand
GAGGCGCCCAAGTGCAGATGTTCGCGACGTCCCTCTCCCCGCCGCCGGCCGGCTAGGCGGCCGGGCAGCCCAGCTCGTCTGCCAGCGATTTCAGGAACAGGCCGATGTCGGTGATGACCCCCATGGTCTGGAAGCTGCCGCGGTCCGCCAGCTTCGTCACCACGGCCGGGTTGATGTCCACGCACACGGTGGTGACCGAGGCCGGCAGCATGTTGCCCGTGGCGATGGAGTGCAGCATCGTGGACATCATGACGCAGGCGCCGGCCCGCTGGCACCAGGGGCGCATGGCCTCCTGGGCGCGCACGGTGTCGGTGATGACGTCGGGAAGCGGCCCGTCGTCGCGGATGGAGCCTGCCAGCACGTAGGGCACCTGCGCCCTCACGAGCGAGTACATGAGCCCCTGGGTGAGCACCCCCTGCTCCACGGCGTTCGCGATGGAGCCGCAGGCCCGGATGCGGTTGATGGCCCGAAGATGGTGCTCGTGGCCCGAGGGCACCGCGGCGCCCGTGGCCATGTCGATGCCCAGCGACGTGCCGAACAGCGCCGACTCTATGTCATGGGTGGCCACGGCGTTGCCGCCGAACAGCACCGAGACGTAGCCTGCGTTCACGAGCCGCACCAGGTCGGAGGTGGCGCCGGTGTGCACGAGCGCGGGACCCACGACGAAGACGATGGCCTTGCCTTCGGCGCGCACCTCGCGCAGAAGCGACGCCACGTGGCGGATGATCTGGGCCTTGGGCTTCTCGCTGGACACGGTGGAGTTCATGAACTCGAAGGCCTCCCGCTGGCGCGGGCGCTCCTGGAACGTCACGCGGATGCCGTCCTGGCCCACCACGACGGCGTCGCCCTTGCGCACCTCGGCCACCGGCACGCCCCGCACCGATTCACCGTCGGGGGCCACCACCAGCCCCAGGTCCATCTCCTCGTTGGGCACGTCGCGCCACTGCCCGCCCAGGCGCACCTGCGTGGCAAGGTTCGTGGTGGCGTAGAAGCCCTCGGGGAACACGCCGTCGGCGGGCGCGGGCAGCACCGAGGCGTCCTTGGAATGCAGCGGCGCCACCCCCATGCCGTGCAGCATCCCCAGCATTTCCGCCAGATGACCCTCGTCACGCCCGAACACGCGCATGACCAGGGTCGAGGGGTTCTCGTTCCCGCGTCCGATGTCCAGCGAGAGCACCTCGTACTCGCCATCCTGCTCCACGATGCCGCCCATGATCCGCGACAGGATGTCCGAGTCTATCAGATGCCCGCAGGCCTTTATGTCCTCGAACACCTGCCGGTTGCCGTCCCCTGCCATGTGCAAGCCCTTCCCTTTCGCAAGCCGTCCGCAACGCTGCAGCCCTCTGCGACGCAGCGAGCCATAGCATACCGCGGAAAAGCGCCGGCGAACAAGGAGCAGGGGACGTCAGATTCGCCGTTCACGCCATGCCCACGAAACGCCCGAGTCCGAACCTCACGCGTCGAAGGTGGAGAAGGCGCGGACGGCCAGGCCGGCGCCCAGCAGGGTGAGCAGCGCGAACGCCAGGGCGCCCGCGCCCAGCACCGCCAGCTGGCAGCCGATGCCGGAAAGCCCCGGAACGCCCAGGGCCGCAAGGCCCGCAACCGGCAGGTACGGCAGCGCCTCTGCGGCGAAGATGGCAACGGCGGCCGGGATGCTGGCGACGAGGAAGGGGATGCCGACCTTGCGGGGATCGCGGTAGTAGAGCGGGTAGAACACCACGTTGAACACGCCGAACACCACGAACCCGAAACCAACCAGGTACAGGTTCGCCCCCGTGCCGACAGGCCCTTGGGCCGCAGCCACGGCGTCGATTCCAAGCGGCCCGCGCAGCGCGATGCACAGCACCATGACCGAAAGCGTGGCCGCTTCCACCATCACCATGACCGAGACGCGCGCCCGCACCATGGACGCGCGGGACACCGGCAGCGCGAACGCGTAATCCAGATCGCGCATCTCGCGGGCGTTCATGCCGTTGAAGAACGCCGCCAGGATGCCGTAGATGAAGATGGCCCCGTACATCCACGAGGGGATGAGCGCAAGCGCGCCCAGAAGCACCATCAGGTAGGTGGAGGGGTGCACCGCCAACCGCAGTTCCTTCAGAAGCAGCGCGCTCATAGCGTGTCCTCCTTCGCGGTATGGGTCATGATGTCCTCGAGCGTAGCTGGGCACCCGATGCCCGCGGAAGCCGGAACGAGCGCCGTATCGCCGTCCGCCCGGTGCCGAACCCCCAGCATATCGACATGGGCAGTGCGGGCTTGGGCCGCGGGCGCCACGGCGAACCGGGCCCGGAACCGCGCGAGCGGCCCCTCCCCCGCCAAGCGCCCGTCGCGCAGGTACAGGATGTCGTCGGCGCACTTGTCCAAATCCGACGTGATATGGGTGGAGAACAGGACCCCCGTCTCCCGCTCGCGGGCCAACGCCAGCAGGATGTCCAGCACCTCCTCGCGCGATGCCGGGTCCAGGCCGCTCGTGGGCTCGTCGAGCAGCAGCAGGCGGCTGTTGTGGGACAGCGCCAGGGCCAGCGAGAACTTCACACGCATGCCCTGGGACAGGTCGGCCACGCGCTTTCCCTGGTCAAGGTCGAACCGCCGGCAGTAGCGGCCGTAAGCGCCCTCGTCCCAGTTGCCGTAGAAGCGCCGGGTGGCCTTCGCGATAGGGCCCAACCGCTTCGTGCGGTAGAAGTCCGCGCCCCCCAGCTCGAAACCCGTTTGGGACTTCGCCCAGGCCTCGTTGCCGGAAAAGGGGCGGCCGAAGTACTCGATTTGGCCGCCGTCCGGATGCACCGCGCCTTCCAGGCACTTGAGCGTGGTGGACTTGCCAGCACCGTTCCGTCCGATGAACCCCACGATGCGCCCCGGCTCCACGGAAAACGACACGTCCCAAAGCTCGAACCCCGGGTAACGCTTCGAAAGGCCGTAGACAAAGAGCAGCGGGGCGGCGCCTCCCCCATCGCCCGCGCGGGCCGCGTCCGAGCCTTCGCCGCGCACCGCCTCCATGGAAACCTCCGATCCTAAACCTTGAGCGTCTGGTTGGTCGCGCGCGACTGGATGGCGCGCCCGTAGGCCTGCAGCATGACCTCGGCGTCCTCCACCCGCTGAAGGGCGATGCCCTGGGACTCGTCGCCGAGCACCAGAAGCTCGCTTCCGACCCCCAGTCCGAACACCTCGCGGGCCTTCTTCGGGATGACCACCTGGCCCCGCTCCCCCATGCGCACGATGCCGAAGATGTGCTTGCCGCGCGGAGGTACCGGAAAGCCGCTTCGCTCCTCGTCGTGGTCCACCAAGTCGTCCAGGGTCACGCCCAGCACCCTGGCCAGGGCGCTCGCGTTTCCCAGGTCGGGCACCGACTCGCCCGACTCCCACTTGGCGACGGACTGCCGGGACACGCCCAGCCGGTTCGCCAACTCCTCCTGGGTCAGCTGCGCGCACCGGCGCAGCGACGAGATGTTCTGAGCGATCATACTCTTCGTACCTCCTCAAGATCAGGATATCCGACCTCATCTGGACCCTCCACCAACCAAGCATGGCGCACGGCGGCGGAAAATGTCAAGTTCGCTTTGCACGGCGGCGAGCAGCGGGACGGCCTTGCGCTTCATCCGGGGCATCTGCCGTCCTTCCGCTTCGTGGCGGGGGCGCAACGAATCGACAACGAACGAGGGCTTCGGCGCCATGGGAGGGAGCGTTTGGACGAACATCATGGGGAGGTGCCCGCACACGCCGCAGAAGCGAAGCAGGCGGGCACCGCCCATGAACCGACGGCCCGAAGGAAGGAAGGACGCCATGTACTATTCCAGCGGCAACTACGAGGCATTCGCCCATCCGCGCAAGCCCGAAGGGGTCGAGGGCAAGCACGCCTACATAATCGGATCGGGGCTGGCCGGGCTCACAGCCGCCTGCTACCTGGTGCGCGACGGCCAGATGCCGGGCGAGAACATCCACATCCTGGAGCGCGACCCCCGATGCGGCGGCGCCTGCGACGGGTGGGACTACGCCAACCTCGGCTACACCATGCGCGGCGGCCGCGAGATGGACAACCATTTCGAGGTCATGTGGGACCTGTTCCGCGACATACCCTCCATCGAGGACGAGAGCGTGAGCGTGCTCGACTACTACTACTGGCTGAACAAGCGCGACCCGAACTACTCGCTGTGCCGCGCCACCGTGGACCGCGGCCAGGACGCCCACACCGACAACCGCTTCAACCTGTCCGACAAAGCCTGCATGGAGATCTTGAAGCTGTTCTTCACCCCGGAGGAGGAGCTTCAGGACAAGAAGATCACCGAGTACATCTCCGACGAGGTGCTGAACTCGAACTTCTGGCTGTACTGGCGCACCATGTTCGCCTTCGAGAACTGGCACAGCGCCCTTGAGATGAAGCGCTACGTCACCCGCTTCGTGCATCATCTGGGCGGGTTGCCGGACTTCTCGGCCCTGCGCTTCACCCGCTACAACCAGTACGAGTCCATGATCCTGCCCATGCAGAAGTACCTGGAGGCCCACGGCGTGGACTTCCGATTCAACACCCACGTGCTGAACGTCTTCTTCAGCTGCGACGCCTCCCGCGACAACGACCGCAAGGTGGCCACCCAGATCCTCTACCGCGTGGAGGAAAGCCCCGAGGCCGTCGATGCCGCCACGGGCGTGCAGGACCCCGCCGCCGCTGCGCCCGCCTCCCCCGCTCCCGACCAGACCATCGAGCTCACCGAGGACGACCTGGTGTTCATCACGCCGGGCAGCTGCGTGGCCCACTCCTCCTTCGGCAGCCAGGACACCCCGGCCAGGTTCGAGCCTGCGCTCACGGAGGGCGACGGCTGGGACCTGTGGAAGAAGATAGCCGCGCAGTGCGACGAGTTCGGCCATCCCGACGTGTTCTGCTCCACGCCCGAGCTGAGCAACTGGGAGAGCGCCACCATCACCACGCTCGACGAGCGCATCCTGCCCTACATCCGCAAGATCTGCCACCGCGACCCCTTGTCCGGCAACGTGGTCACCGGCGGCATCGTGTCAGTGAAGGACTCCAACTGGCTGCTGTCCTGGACCATCAACCGCCAGCCCCAGTTCCGCGACCAGAAGCCCGGCACCGTGTGCGTGTGGGTGTACAGCCTGTTCACCGATACCGAGGGCAACTACGTGAAGAAGCCCATGCGCGACTGCACCGGCAAGGAAATCTGCGAGGAATGGCTGTACCACCTGGGCGTCCCCGAGGACCAGATCGAGGAATTGGCCGAGAACAGCGCCAACACCGTGCCCTGCATGATGCCCTACATCACCGCCTTCTTCATGC
>DBFAWQ010000085.1:0-9725 GCA_048242115.1 Eggerthellaceae bacterium | reverse complement strand
GGCCACCATGGCCTTCGACGCCCTGGCGAACCAGTCCATGAGCTTCCATTCCAACCGCTTCGGCGGCACGCTCGTCTCGCAGACCACCAAGTTCATGAGCGGCTACAACCAGCTGGTGGAAGTCATCATGTTCCCGTTTCTGCCGGTCATCTGCTCGGTGGTGTGCACGGTGGCCTTCCTGGCCCCGGTGGTGCCGCTGTACGTGGTCATCCTGATGGCGCTTCTGGCGGGCTACGCGGCGGTGTCCTACATCATGTACAAGCGCATCCTGCATCTGAACGAGGCGGCGGCCGGGGCCCAGAACGCCCTGTCCGGCGAGCTTTCCGACGCGGTCACCAACATTCTGGCGGTGAAGACCTACGGGCGCGAGGACTACGAGCGGGGACTGTTCGATGCGGCGAACCGCGAGGTGGTGGCGAAGGACTCCAAGCGCATGTGGTCGTCGCTGGCGCGCGGCATCATCACGGCGGCCATCACCGTGGTCATCATGAGCGTGGTGTCGGTGTTCATCGCCGGCGGCAACGCGTGGTTCGGCATCACCCCGGGCGTGCTCATCATGATGTTCACCTACACCAACACCGTGGCGAACCAGTTCAACTTCATCAATACGGGACTGCAGCGCATCAATCGAGCTTTCGGCGATGCGTCAGGGCTTACGGCGGTGCTCGACGAGCCGCGGCTGGTGGACGATGCTCCCGACGCGAAGCCCCTGCGCGTGACGAACGGGACCATCGACTTTACCGACATCGGCTTCAGCTACCAGGACGGCGGCGCGAAGACCTGCGTGTTCGACGACTTCAACCTGCACATCCCGGGCGGCCAGCGCGTGGGGCTCGTGGGCATGAGCGGGGCGGGGAAGACCACCCTCACGAAGCTGCTGCTGCGCCTGGCCGACATCCAGCAGGGGTCCATCACCGTGGACGGCCAGTCCATCGCCGACGTCACCCAGCAGAGCCTGCGCCGCCAGATCGCCTACGTGCCCCAGGAGGCGCTGCTGTTCCACCGCACCATCGCCGAGAATATCGGCTACGGTAAGCCCGGTGCCACCATGGACGAGATTCGCGAGGCTGCGCGGCAGGCCAATGCCCTGGAGTTCATCGAGCGGCTGCCCCAGGGCTTCGACACGGTCACGGGCGAGCGGGGCATCAAGCTCTCCGGCGGCCAGCGCCAGCGCATCGCCATCGCCCGGGCCATGCTGGCCGACGCGCCCATCCTGGTGCTGGACGAGGCTACAAGCGCCCTGGACTCGGAAAGCGAGGCCCTGGTGCAGGAGGCGCTCGGCCGGCTCATGGAGGGCCGCACCGCCATCGTGGTGGCCCATCGCCTGTCCACCGTGGCAAGCCTTGACCGCATCGTGGTGCTGGCGGACGGCCAGGTGGTGGAGGACGGCCCCCACGCGAGCCTGGTAGAGAGAAACGGCGACTACGCCAAGCTCTGGTCCATGCAAACAGGCGCCTATTTGGAATAGCGCTTCGGCCCTCGGCGGAAGGTGTCGGCTTGAAAATTTCGGCCATCGTTGGGCGGCAGGCGCGACGGGAGCTTTCGCTTGGCGTATCATGTCGCGTTAGGACAAACGACGACCGGCGGGAGGCGGCTCATGGCAAACGGAGTGCAGGATCGGGAAGCGCAACGGCAGGAGCGCAGGGACCAGGCGGCCAAACACAGCTCGCTTATGAAGGGGGCCTTCGCCTCCGACACGGCCAAGACTGCGGAGGGCGCGGTGATCTACGAGGACGGCCACGCCCGCACGCTGCCGCTGCCCGAGGAAGCGCCCTTCGAGTCCACGGCCACGGTGGTCACCACGGCCTTCGCCCCCGAGGCCCTGTTCCGCTTCGCGAGGGGCAAGACGCTTATGGTGGACCCGGCTTCCGCCACCCGTCCCGGCGGCGCCTACGAAGACGGTGCGTTCGGGCCCGAGCAGGTGCTGTGCTCCGAGAGCAACCTCTACGAGGTGCTGCAGGCCGTGCGCGAGGACTTCCACCGGAAGAACCGCGGCACCCAGACCGGCATGCTGTTCACCGACCGGGCGGCCTACCTGCCCGACGTGGCGTTCCTGCGCGGGGGCACAGTGCGCAAGGCCGACGTGATCGCCATCCCCGAGCCGGTGCGCGCCCGGGCGATGGAGAACCACCGCTCCGAGCGCGAGTGCGACCTGGCCCTGGCGAACCGGGTGGAGTCAATCCTTCGGGCAGCGGCGGCTGCCGGCTGCGAGACCGTGGTGGTGGGCGCCTTCGGCTGCGGGCGCAACGGATACCCCGCATCCCAGGTCATAGGCTTGTTCCAAGATTGGATCGCTGCCCATCCCGGCATGGTGGGGCAGGTGGTGTTCGCGGTGCCGCGGGCCTTCGCCGACGAATTCCGCGCCGCGTTCGGCGAGCCGGAGCCCCAAGCGCCCGTCGCGCCGCCCGAAACCGAGGAGTCCGAAAGCGAATCCGACGAGGACTTCGACTGGACGAAGGTGGAACTGCCCGAGGGCATCACCGTCCGTTGATCGATCTCAGACTCGACGATAGGGCAAAGAGGGGCTCGGGGCCCATGCCCGGGGAAGGCTTGCACGCGGCCTGAAAGACAAAAGGGGTATGCATGGTGCGCGGGAGGCGGAAAGGAACGGCATGAGCGGCGGAACGGCGAGAAAGGGCATCCTCGGGTCGGCGCTGGCGATGGCGATGGCGCTGCTGCTGGCTTTCGGCCTGGCCGTCTCCGCGGTCTTGCCGGCGCAGCAGGCCCATGCCGCCGAACCGAAGGCCGGGGGCGCCTGGGAGCTGGACTCCGCCGGCTGGTGGTACCGCAACTCCGACGGGTCCTACCCCGCAGGGCAGTGGGGCTACATCGGCGGGTCGTGGTACCTTTTCGACGGCTCGGGCTACATGCGCACCGGCTGGGCGAATGTCGGCGGAACCTGGTACTACCTGGACGATTCCGGCGCCATGGCCGAGGGATGGCGGCAAATCGGGGACGCCTGGTACTATCTGGACGGCGGCGGCGCCATGGCCGAAGGGTGGAAGTACGTCGGGGGCGCGTGGTACTACCTCGCCCCCGGCAGCGGCGCCATGGCCGAGGGCTGGAGGCTCGTCGGCGACACCTGGTACTACCTGAACCCTGGCTCTGGCGCCATGGCCGTTGGGTGGAAGGACATCGGCGGTACCTGGTACTACCTGAATTCCGGCGGCGACATGGCCGAAGGCTGGAAGAACCTCAGGGGCGTTTGGTACTACCTCGCCCCGGGTTCCGGGGCCATGGCCGAGGGGTGGCAGACGGTCGGAGGCACCCGCTACTACCTGGCTCCCGGATCCGGCGCCATGGTCACCGGCTGGCTGCAGCTAGGGGAAGAGCGGTACTACCTGAACGCGGGCGGCGACATGGCCGAGGGATGGAAGCAGTTCCATGCCGTCTGGCACTACTTCAGGCCCGGGTCCGGCGTGCTGGCCACCGGCTGGGTGGACGCGGACGGACGACGGTACTACATGGACAGCTCCGGCGCCGCGGTCTCGGGCTGGCAGGAGATTTCCGGCTGTCGGTACCATTTCGACGGGTCCGGCGTCATGACGGCGAACGCTTGGGTGGAGGACCGCTGGTTGACCGGCTCCGGCGCCATGGCCGTGAACGCGTGGGTCGACGGCGGCAAGGAGTACGTCGACTTCGACGGTATCCGCGTCCCGGGCTTCAAGGGCTTCCAGCAGCCGCTGCCCGCCGCCTACGACAAGGCCCTCGACCAGTGGATTTCCGGCCATATCTCGGCCGGCATGACGACGGCGCAGAAGGTGGGGGCCATCCAGAGCTTCATCGCCGGGGAATGCGCCTTCAGCTCGGCGAACTCCTCGGCCGAAAGGCTGCTCCAGCAGAAGCGGGGCGACTCCGCTGCGGGGGCGAGGCTGCTGGCCGACCTGTGCACGAAGCTGGGCATCCGCGCCGAGGTTCGTTCCGCAGGCGACGACGTGGAGCGGTACCACATCGACTACGCCGAGGACTACGACGCCGTCTACGCGTCGGGCCCCGACCACTCCAACACCTTCGTGTGGATAGGCGACGTGCAATACGTCGCCGATGCGCAGCCGGGCACCTGCACGTTGCTGATCAAGTGGGACCCGGGCATATGGGAGCAAACCCGCCAGGTGGTTAACGGCGAGATCGCCCCGGCTCTCGGGCCGTGCAATCGCGACCCGGTGCGCTTCACAACCACCGTCGGCGGCAAGACGTACTTGGGCGGCTACAACGTTGAAGTCGGCCTGACCACCACGAACATGTCCATCACCGACGGGGGCGTCGCGCCGGGCCAGCGGCCGGTGCTGCGCGTGACCGCCCTAGGCCACCAGCTTACCGACGTGAACGTCAGCGACGGCGGCATCCTGGCGATCGACCCCTCCTACAAGCCGGGGGACCTCAGCGTCACGGTCACCCTCACGGGCAAGGGCACGTCCTCCCTGGTGCTGGAGATTGATGGCAAAGGCCCCCTGTTCCACCAGGTCACCGTGTCGTAGGTTTTGCGCGATTCGGCCGCGCGTGCCTGCGGGCGGCAGGTGTTCGTGCTACCCTTGGAGGTGTTCCACGAGTAGAGACCGAAGGCCCGGGCGACGGGCCTTCGTGTTGCAGGGCGAATGGCGCATCGAGGAGATATCCATGGCTGACCAGGGAAAAGACATCGCATTCGGCTCATCGGCCCGCGAAGGGCTGGCTGCCGGGCAGCACGAGCTGGCCCGCGCGGTGGGGGTGACGCTGGGCCCCCGCGGCCGGTACGTGGCCTGGACGCCCAAGGACGGCCGCACCCCCTGCCTCTCCAACGACGGGGCCATGGTGGCGGCCAACGTGGATCTTCCCGACCCGTTGCAGAACGTGGGGATGAAGGTGGTGCGCGAAGCGGCCATGGCGGCGAACCTGGGGTCGGGCGACGGCACCACCACCGCGACCGTGCTGGCGGACGCCCTGGTGGACGGCGGCGTGCGGGCCGTGGCGGCCGGCGCCGATCCCTTGGCCCTGCGCCGCGGCATGAAACGGGCCTGCGCGATCGTGGTGGAAGCCCTGCGCGCGTCGGCCCAGCCGGTCCGCACGGCGCAGGAGCTCGCGGAGGTGGCCGTGGTGGCCGCGGGCGACGAGAAGATCGGCCGCACCGTGGCCGATGCTCTGGACAGCGTGGGCGCCGAGGGCGTGGTCTCGGTGGAGAAGATCAACGTGCTTGGCATCTCCCACGAGGTGCGCAAGGGCATGATGTGGGGGTTCGGCTTCATATCGCCCCAGATGGCAGATGACATGGGCGCCATGGTGGCCGAGCTGCACCAGCCCTACATCCTCATCACCGACCAGCGGCTGGCCGACAACTTCGACGACGTCATCCCGGTGCTCGAGGAGGTGGTCAAGTCGGGCCATCCGCTGCTTATCTGCGCCGACGACGTGCGCGGCCTGTCGCTGAAGTCGCTTCTGGCGAACAACGCCCAGAACAAGCTGCGGGTAGTGGCCGTGAAGGCGCCGGGGCTTGGCGAGCGCCGGCGCAACGAGGCGGAGGATTTGGCTGTGCTCACCGGCGGCACCTTCGTCACCGAATCCCAGGGGCTGCGCCTGGAGGACGTGACGAAGGCCATGCTGGGCCGGGCCGAGAGCGCCATCATCACCAAGGACTCCACGGTGGTGATAGGCGGCAAGGGCAAGCAGCCGGCCGTCGACGAGCGGCGCGCCTACCTGCGCGCGCAGCTGGAGGGCACCGTGGCGGGCGAGGACCACGACGTGCTGCGGGAGCGGCTGGGCAAGCTTTCCGGCGGCATCGCGGTCATTTCCGTGGGGGCGGCCACGGAAGCCGAGCAGGATGAAATCCGCAGCCGCATCCAGGACGCCCTGCGCGCGGCGCGGTCGGCCGCCGAGGAGGGCCTGGTGGCAGGCGGCGGTGTCGCCCTGGCCCAGGCAGCGGCGGCCTTAGATTTGGCGGCTTTCGACGACGAGGACGAGCGTCGCGGCGCCGAGCTGCTGCGCGAGGCTGCCTGGGCGTCCGCCAAGAGGATCGCGGCCAACGCTGGCTTCGACCCGCAGGTGGCAGCCGCCCGCATCGCCGCCGCCCCCCAGGGCGGCGGCCTGGACGCGACCACCGGCGAGTACGGCCCCATGATGGCCCGCGGCATCGCCGACCCCGCCAAAGTAGTCCGCACCGCCCTAGAATCCGCCGTCTCCGTAGCCGCCCTCATCCTAGTAACCGAAGCCGCAGTGACTACCTCCGTCGACTAGGTCGTTGACGGCTTGTTTAGAACGCGATGGTTTGCTGGCGATGTTTTCCGTTCGGTAACGTTTCCCGTGTACAATGGTGCTTTATCGCAATAGAGCGGCGGAAGCGTCGGGCAGGATAGGAAGGGAGACCTGGTTATGCGGTTTATCGGCCTTGAGGACGTCGAGGATATCGCGCTGGGAGCGTCGCTGCTCGGCGCCGGGGGCGGGGGAGACCCCTACGTGGGCAAGCTGGCGGCCATGGCGGCCATCCGCGATTGCGGGCCGGTGCGCCTGCTGGACGCCGACGAGGTGCCTGACGACGCGTTCGTGGTGCCCTCCGCCGGCATGGGCGCCCCCACGGTGCTCACGGAAAAGGGCTTCGGCAGCAACACCGAGATCGAGGCTCTGCGCGACAACGTGCAGCGCTTCTTCGGCCGCGAGCTCTACGCCACGCTTCCCGCCGAAGCCGGCGGCGTGAACTCGATGTTCCCCCTGATCGTGGCTGCGCGCCTGGGCATCCCCATGGTGGACGCCGACGGCATGGGCCGCGCCTTCCCGGAGCTGCAGATGGTCACCTTCACCATCGGCGGCGTCAGCACCACCCCCATGGCCTGGGCCGACGAGAAGGGCAACTACGGGGTGCTGGACACCATCTCGAACAAGTGGGCCGAGGACGTGGCCCGCTCCATCACCATGGTCTGCGGGGGCGAGATGTCCATCATGCTGTTCGGCATGGACGGCGCCAAGCTGAAGGAGTGCGGCGTTCACGGCATCGTCACGCGCAGCCAGCAGCTGGGACATGCCATCCGCCAGGCGAAGAACCTGGCCGCCGAGGAGGGGCTTACCCCCGAGCAGTTCTTCCTGAAGTTCACCGGCGGCCACAAGCTGTTCAAGGGCAAGATCTCCGACGTGCTGCGCGAGATGCGCGGCGCCTTCAACTACGGGCGCGTGAAGCTGGCGGGCATCGGCGAGGACAAAGGGTCGGCTGCTTACGTGGATTTCCAGAACGAGAACCTGTGCTGCGTGGTGGACGGGCGGATGGTGGCCACCACGCCGGACATGATCTGCCTGGTGGACGCCGAGACGTTCATGCCCGTGCCCACCGACGCGCTCAAGTACGGCAAGCGCGTGCTGGTGGTGGGACTGGAGTGCTTCCACCTGTGGCGCACCCCCGAAGGTTTGGAGCTGGCCGGCCCGCGCTACTTCGGGCTGGACACCGACTACATCCCCGTGGAGGAGCGCTGCAAGATCTTAGCTTCGGAAGGCAAGGTGGCATAGACCATGTACAGATTGGGAATCGACGTCGGCGGAACCAACACCGACGCTGCGCTGATCGACGAGAACCTGCAGGTGGTGGCCGCGGTGAAGAGCCCCACCACCGAGAACGTCGAGGACGGCATCGTGGCCGCCATGAACGCCGTGCTGGACGCGGCGGACGTGGACCGCGACCAGGTGGGCTGGGCGATGCTCGGCACCACCCAGTGCACGAACGCCATCGTGGAGCGCCGGGGCCTCTCGCCTGTGGCCCTTTTGCGCATCGGGGCGCCAGCCTCCGTGTCCATGCCGCCCATGGTGGACTGGGCGCCCGACATCGCCGCCACCTGCATTGCCGACACCATCGTCGGGGGCGGCTTCGAGGCGGACGGCAAGCGCATCGCGCCCTTCGACGAGCAGGCGGCGCGCGACTTCTTCGAAAGCGTGAAGGGCAAGGTGGACGCGGTGGCCATCTCCTGCGTGTTCGCCACGGTGCGCGCCGACGACGAGCTGGCGGCCGCCCAGGTGGCCCGCGAGGTGTTCGGCCCCGGCATGCCGCTGTCGCTGTCCCACGAGATCGGCAGCATGGGGCTCATCGAGCGCGAGAACGCCACCATCCTGAACGCCGCCCTCGACCGCGTGTCGAAGCGCTTCACGGAAAGCTTCTCCCGTGCCCTTGCCGAGGCCGGCGTGACGAAGGCGAAAGCCTACCTGTCGCAGAACGACGGCACACTCATGACCTTGGACTACGCGCGCCGCTACCCCATTCTCACCATCGCCTGCGGCCCCACGAACTCCATCTGCGGGGCCAGTCGCCTCACCCAGGTGGACGACGCCATCGTCATCGACGTGGGCGGCACCACCACCGACCTGGGCGTTCTGCAGGCGGGCTTTCCGCGCGAGAGCGGCGTGGCCGTCACCATCGGCGGGGTGCGCACGAACTTCCGCATGCCCGACGTGGTGTCCATCGGCCTGGGCGGCGGATCTGTCGTGCGCGTGGCCGACGACGGCACCGTGACCGTGGGGCCCGATTCGGTGGGCTATCGCATCGCAAGCGAGGCCCGGGTGTTCGGGGGAGAGGTGCTCACGGCCACCGACGTCGCCGTGCGTTTGGGCATGGCGCAGGTGGGCGATCCGGCGCTCGTGGCCGACGTACCCCAGGAGGTGGCCGAGGCGGCCATGGCGGCTATCCGCGAGCTTGCCGAGGACGCGGTGGACGCCATGAAGACCTCCAGCGACCCCATCGAGGTCATCCTGGTGGGCGGCGGCTCCATTATTCTGCCCGCCGACCTGGCCGGCACGAGCACCGTGTACGCCCCGGAGCACGCCGGATGCGCCAACGCCGTGGGTTCCGCGCTCGCGAAGGTGGGAGGCGAGGCCGAGGCCCTGGTCAGCTACGACGAGGTTCCCCGCGACGAGGCCATCGCGAACGTGACCGCCCAGGCCGTGGCCGCGGCCCACGAGGCCGGAGCTGCCCAGGGGACCGTGTCGGTGGTGGACGTGGAGGACGTGCCGCTCAACTACATGGCGGGGCATACCTGCCGCATCAAGGTGAAGGCTGCAGGCGACCTCATGGCCTAAACCGAAAGCTCCCAGAAGCAAAGGGCCTGGCCGACGATGGTGCTAATGTCCCAGGGAGTTGCCGAGCGACTCGGGCTGTTCGGGTCGTAGACAACGGCGTCCCCCTGGGCGTCCAGGCCGTTCATGACGATGAAGTGCCCCTCGCTCGTGAAGTCGCCCGGGCCCATGATGGCGATGACGGGGTTGCCCGCCTCCAGCGCTTGTGCGATTTGGGACGGGTCGGCACCCAGCTCTTCGGATTGCAGCCCCAGTTGGCGGGCGCCTTCGCTCATGAACAGCCACAGGGTGGCGCCGCTGTCGATGTAGCCCATCTCCGTGGCGAATCGGGCCATGGCCACCGGGTCGTAGGAAGTATCGCCCGTCAGGTAGATGTAGGCCATGGAGAGGCAGGTAGGCCCGCAGCCGGCCACGCCCATGGTGCTGTCGGCGTAGGGGGTGTCGGCCCACTGGGGGTCCTTCTGGTACAGATGCGGCATGGTGCCCCGGGCCCATTGGTCGCGGGGCGTGCTTGCGGGGCTTTCATCGGATTTGATCTGGGCAAGCGCCTCGTCCAAGGCGTGCTGGGCGGTCCCGACAGCTTCGGCGGCACTCTCGCCGCGCCCGAAGGCCTGGCTGCTTCCGGAAAGCGTGCTGAGAGGTCCCTCCTGGCCGCTGGCCCGCAGAAGCCCGCTTCCCATCAGCAGCAGGATGACAAGGGCCAAGGC
>DBFAWQ010000084.1:0-8381 GCA_048242115.1 Eggerthellaceae bacterium | reverse complement strand
AGGCAGGGGGATCCCCTGCAACCCCCGCAGAGGAGGCGGTCCCGTGGAAAGACGGACGCGGAAGGCGACGGTGAGGCTCACCGAGGACGAGCTGGCTCGGTTGAAGGCGGCCGCCGGGGCGGCGGGCTGGTCGCAGGAGGCGTACCTGCGGGCGCTCATAGGCGGCATCGAGCCGAAGCCCAAGCCCCCGCCCGACTACCTGGCGATGGCGCGCGAGCTGCATGCGATAGGGAGCAACCTCAACCAGATAGCCCGCAAGGCGCATGCACTGAACGTCGTGGATGCCGTGCGTTACGACGCCGAGGCGCGGAAACTGGAGGCCGCGCTCGCCGAGATAGCCGCGGCAGTCAAGGAGCCGGGAAGGAGGGGCTGAATTGGCCGTCACTTCGATATGGAAGGTGGAGGGGCGGCTCGCCCGCGTGCTGGGCTACGCGGAGAACCCAGTCAAGACCGAGGGAACGCCTGACGAGTGGGAACGCCAGGGCGTTGGCGCCGCGATCCTCTACGCCGCGGACCCCGGCAAGACCGAGGAGCAGCGCTACGTCTCCGGCGTCAACTGCCTGCCCGAGACGGCGCTCGCCGAGATGAACGCCACCAAGCGGCAGTACGGTAAGGAGGGCGGCATCGTCGCGTTCCACGGCTACCAGGCGTTCGCTCCCGGCGAGGCGGACCCCGAGACCGCGCACGAAATCGGGGTGGCGCTCGCGCGGGAGCTGTGGGGCGCGCGGTTCGAGGTGGTGGTGGCCACGCACCTGGACAAAGCGCATCTGCACAACCACTTCGTCATCAACTCCGTCTCCTTCGCCGACGGCAGGCGCTTCCACCGCGACGCCGCCTGCTACCGGGCCATGCGCGGCGCGTCCGACAGGCTGTGCCGGGAGCGCGGCCTGTCGGTGGTCGACCGCCCGGAGCCGGGGAGGTCGAGGCACTACGCGGAGTGGCGCGCCGAGCGCGACGGCGAGCCGACGTGGCGCTCCCTCGTGAAGGCCGACGCGGACGAGGCCGTGGAGCACGCGTCCACCATGCGCCAGTTCTACGCGAACCTGCGGGCGATGGGCTACGAGATAAAGACGGGCAAGGACATCTCCGTGCGCCCGCCCGGCAAGGAGCGCTTCGTGCGCCTGCGCCGCAACTTCGGGGATGGGTATTCCTACGAAGGCATATCCGCGCGCATCCTCTCGAACGGCCGCCCCCGCCTGCCCGTGGGCAGACCCAGACCGACCCGTGCGAAGCCCACGCCCGTCCCAGCCCGCTCCCTCGTGAGCCTGTACCGGCGCTACATGGCGATGCTCAACGCTCCGCGCCGCCAGGGCGCGGGCGGCCCCCGCATGCACTTCCTGCTGCGCGAGGACCTCCGCAACCTCGACGCGATCTCGCGAGAGCTGGCGCTGCTCACGCAAAACGGGATCGAGACGGAGGGGCAGCTGCTCGCCCACGAAGAGGCGCTCAAAGAACGCATGGCGACCCTGGACGGCGAACGGCGCGCGCTGCGAAACGAGGCGAGGCGCCTCCGCAGGGCGCAGGGAGAGCCGGCGCCGCCGAACCCGCGGATCGCGGAAATCGCCGCGGAGCTGAAGGGCATCAGGCGGGACCTGGGGCTCTGCGACGGCATCCGCGAAAGGGGCCCGGGGCTCGCACGGCGCATCGCGGAGGTCGAGCGCGGCGGGCGGGCCGAAACGGAAAGGAAGGAGACAGAGCATGGACGCATCGAGCGAAGCCGCTGACCAGATCGTGCGCATGACCCTCCAAGGCGCCGAGGTGGCGCTGCGCATCACGGGAGCGGGCGCGAGGGACGCCGCCGCGATGCTGGCGGCCGCGATGGCGAGCAGCCAGAAGACGCGCGGCAAGGCGCGGCTCGCCGCGCTCCTCCGGTCGGGCAAGGAGCTGCTCGTGTTCCCGATACGGCGCGCCGACCTGGACACCTTCGCCCGGGAGGCGCGCCGCTACGGCATCGTGTACACCGTCGTCAAGCAGAGGGACGACCCCGAATCGGTCGACCTGCTGGTGCGGGCCGAGGACGCGAGCAAGGTGAACCGCATAGCCGAGCGGCACGGGTTCGCCCGCGTCGCCCGCGACGCGCCCCCGAGGGAGCCAGGAAGCCGGAACGGCCCCGGGGAACCTTCGAAGAACGCGCCCGAGCCAGAGGCACCGAGCCCGCATCGGGCCACGGACGCCCCCTCTCTCGAGGACCTGCTCGCCCCTCCGGCGAAGGAGGGCGGCGCCCCTTTAGCAGACCGCCCGGGGAAAGGGACTCGGTCAGGGCCTACATCCGGGAGAAGTCGGCCATCAGGAGGGGCTGGTGAACCGATCCCCCGCAACGGGGGGAAGCCGTCGGTCAGGGCCGAGATGGCGTCCATCGCCGCCGGCAGGAAGGCGCCGGCGGGCGGGCGCGGGGCGAGGCCGCGCGCAGCGGAGAAAGGAAGGTAGCCCATGGAAAGCGACATCTACGAGATGATGGGGACGCGGGCGGAGGGCCCGCCGGAGGCTCCGCCCTTCGACAAGCGGGCGTGGGCGGAGCGGAAGCGGCAGGAGCGGCAGGAGGCGTTCGCGCGGGCGGACGCCGCCGCCCTCCGGGCGAACTCCGACCCGGCCGCGCTCGAATCGTACCTGCGCGTCGCCGCGGCGCTCCCGCACCATTCCGCGACCAACATCCTGCTCATAGCCGACAGGATGCCGGGCGCGACGCGCGTCGGCACCGCCGACCACTGGCGGAGGCTGGGCGCGGCGGTGAAACGCGGGGAGAAGGCCATCCACATCATAGAGCCCGCGAAGGAGTACGTGCGCGACGACGGGAGCATCGGAGTCCTGTACGACGTGCGCAAGGTGTTCGACGTCTCGCAGACGACCGCGCGCGCCCGCCTGCCGCGCAAAGCCGACCCCCACGCCGCGCTCGCCTCCCTCGTATCCCACCCTCCCGCCAGGATAGAGCCCTCGGACGACCTCGGCGGGCCCTCCGCGGAATACGACCACGCCGCCGGCGTCATCCGGGTGCAGCGAGGCCTCGACGAGCCGCAGCTGCTCCGCGCGCTCACGACGGAGGCGGCGCATGCGGCCATGGCCCGAGGCGGAGAGGGCTACGACCGGGACGCCCGCGCGGCGCAGGCGGACCTGGCCGCGAATATCGTCGCCCGGCGCCTCGGCCTCGGCGAGCCCGCCGCCTTGGCGCCCCCCGCCCCGCCGGGGGCGGATGCGCGGGAGGTGCGGGCCGCGCTCGACGAGATCGGCAGGGCCGCGCGCGACCTGTCCGACAGGATGGCCCCGCCCGAGCGGGGCCGCGAGAGATCGGGCGCGCGATGAGGCGGCCCTCGGCGGGGGAGGTCGCCGCCTGGGCGGCGGGCATGCCCCTCGCCGCCTTGGCCGGCCTCGTTGTCGCGCCCGCGCTCGAAGGCGGGCTCTCGCTCCCCGCGCTCGCGGCGTCCCTCGCCGATCCGCTTTCGGCCGGGCTCGTCCCGGGCAGCGCGCGCTGCGCCGCCCTGTTCGCCGCCGTCTACGTGGCGTGCGCGGGGGCGTACCTGCTCACCAGGAGAAACCTGCGTCCCGGCGAGGAGCACGGCAGCGCCGAGTGGGGGGACCCGCGCGCCATAGCCCGGCGATACCGCGGGCGCGACCCCTCCGGCGACAAGCTGCTCACCCGCAGCTTCCGCATGAGCTACGACACGCACGCGCACCGCAGGTCCATGAACACGCTCGTGGTGGGCGGCTCCGGCGCGGGCAAGACGCGCGGGTTCTGCCTGCCCAACGCCGCGCAGGGCAACGTCTCGATGGTGGTGCTCGACCCCAAGGGCGAGATCGTGCGCACCGTGGGCGGCCTGCTCGAGGCCAAGGGCTTCGAGGTGAGGGTGCTCGACCTCGTGGACATGGGCAGGTCGCACTGCTACAACCCGCTCGCCTACGTGCGCGACGACGCCGACGCCCAGAGGCTCAACACCAACCTGTTCAAGGCGACCACGCCGAAGGGCTCGCAGAGCCAGGACCCCTTCTGGGACACGGCCGCGGGCATGCTGCACCTGGCGCTGCTGCTCTACCTGAAGCACGAGGCCCCGCCCGAGGAGCAGAACTACGCCACCCTCATGGAGATGCTGCGCGCGGGCGAGGTGCGCGAGGACGACGACGATTACGCGTCCGTCCTCGACGAGCTGTTCGACCGGCTGGAGATGAGGGACCCCGGCCACATCGCGCTGAAGTACTACCGGAGCTACCGGTCGGGATCGGCCAAGACCCTCAAGTCCATCCAGGTGACGCTCGCCTCGAGGCTCGAGAAGTTCAACCTCGACGGCCTGGCGTCGCTCACCGCCGCCGACGAGCTCGACCTGCCCTCGCTCGGCGAGCGGAAGGTGGCCCTGTTCGCGGTGATACCCGACAACGACACCAGCTTCAACTTCATCGTGTCAATGCTCTACACCCAGCTGTTCCAGCAGCTGTTCGCGCTCGCCGACGGCAAGTACGGCGGCCAGCTGCCCGTCCACGTGCACTTCCTGATGGACGAGTTCGCCAACGTGAGCCTGCCCGACGACTTCGAGAAGATACTGTCCACCATGCGCGGCCGCGGCGTGTCGGCGTCGATCATCATCCAGAACATGGCCCAGCTCAAGGCGCTGTTCGACAAGCAGTGGGAGTCCATCGTGGGCAACTGCGACGAGTTCCTGTACCTGGGCGGAAACGAGCAGTCCACCCACAAGTACGTGAGCGAGCTGCTGGGCAAGGAGACCATAGACCTGGACACGCACGCGAAGAGCACCGGACGGGGCGGCAGCTGGTCCACCAACCAGCAGATCGCGGGCCGCGAGCTCATGACCCCCGACGAGGTGCGCATGCTCGACAACTCACGCGCGCTGCTGTTCGTGCGCGGCGAGCGCCCCATGCTCGACTTCAAGCTGGACATATCGCGCCACCCCGACGCGCGCCTCACCGCCGCCGGAGGGGCGGCCCCCTACGAGCACGGAAGGTGCGACAGGGCGACCGCCAGCGTGGCGGCGGGCGCCCCTCCGGCCCCCGCCGCACCCGTCCTCCAGTCGGCCGGAGGCGCCGTCGTCCTCGACGAGACCGAAACGGAAGAGCTTCTCGCCGCCGAGGCGGCGGGAGCAAAGGAAGGAGAATAGCCTATGGAAAGAGAAGGAAAGCCGGCAGCCGCGCGCGCGGGAAGGACGCGGCTGCTCGCTCGCGCGGCGCTCGTCGTCTGGTCCGTCTCGTTGCTCGCGCTCGTCCCCGCAGGCGCGGCGTTCGCAGTCACCGACCCCCTCGCCGCAGTGGAGAACCTATCCACGTTCATATTCGGCCTCATCAGGGCCATAGGCCTCATCCTGCTCGGGTTCGGGGTGGTGCAGGTCGGGCTGTCTCTCAAAAGCCACGACCCCTCCCAGCGCGCGAACGGATTCCTTACGCTCGCGGGCGGCGTGATCATCACGTTCGCCAAGGAAATCCTCGACCTGATCGTGGGGTAACCCGAAACGCAACGTCCCGAAAGGAGGCCGCAGCTTGGAATCCGACAACTGGATAGTGCACAACCTCCAGGGCGCGCTCGACACATGGAACGAGAAGATGGGCGAGATAGTGGGACTGCTCACCGCGGCTCCCTCCGAGTTCAAGGGCGGAGGGATCTGGGACGCGATCCTCTCCATCCACGGCGCCGTGCAGGCGGTGGGAATCGCGCTGCTCGTCCTGTTCTTCCTGTCGGGCCTCGTGAAGACTTGCGGCTCCTTCACCGAGGTCAAGCGCCCTGAAGTCGTGCTGAAGCTCTTCGTGAGGTTCGTGCTGGCCCACGCAGCCGTCGTGTACGGGCTGGAGCTCATGATGGCGTTTCTCGACGTGGTGCAGGGCCTCATAGCGTCGATGATGGACGCCGTGGGGTTCTCCTCGACGTCTCCGAGCGCGCTGCCGCCCGAGATGATAGAAGCCATCGAAGGAGTGGACTTCCTCAACTCTATACCGCTCTGGGCGGTCACGCTGCTCGGCGGCCTGTTCATCACGGTGCTCTCGTTCGTCATGATCCTGTCGGTCTACGGCAGGTTCTTCAAGATATATATGTACACCGCGCTCGCGCCGATACCCCTGTCCACCTTCGCCGGTGAGCCGAGCCAGTCCGTCGGCAAGGCATTCCTCAAGAGCTACGGGGCGGTATGCCTGGAGGGCGCGGTCATCCTGCTCGCCTGCGTGATCTTCTCGCTGTTCGCCTCGGCGCCCCCCGTGGTGGACGCCGAGGCGCCCGTGGTGACCCAGGTGTGGTCCTACGTCGGCGAACTCGTGTTCAACATGCTGGTGCTCACGGGCATGGTCAGGATGGCCGACCGCGTGGTGCGGGAGATGATGGGGCTTTAGGTTTTTTCAAGGAAAGACAACTCAGTAGAACGCTCCCGAGCGGGGGCGCGCGGCACGGCGCGTCCCCGCGCCCCTTCGCCGTGCCCCGCCGGAGAAAGGGGATTCGCATGGAAGTGAAGGTCAACCGGGAGATACGGGATTACACGGAGGGGGTGTTCTTCGGCCTCTCGCTGCGGCAGTGCGCGTTCGCCGTCCTGGCGTGCGCCGCCGCAGTCGGGCTGTACTTCGGCCTGTCGCCCTGGCTGGGACTGGAGACGCTCTCCTGGGTCTGCGTGCTGGGCGCCGCGCCGTTCGCGGCGCTGGGATTCGTCACCTGGCATGGGATGACGGCGGAGCGCGCAGCATGGGCGTGGGTCAAGTCGGAGCTCCTCACCCCGAGGGAGCTCCCCTCGAGGCCCCGGAACCTCTACGCCGACGCCGCGGGCGCTGGGCGCCGGCGCGCCCGCGGCGGGAAGGGAGGCGGCCGTGCCTAACGTCTCCACGAGGCTCCACAAGGGCAAGAGAGCCCGATTCAAGCCGCCCCGCACCTCCCAGGACGCCGTGCCCGTGCGCCGCGTGTGGTCCGACGGCGTGTTCCTCACCGACGACCGCCGATTCGCCAAGACGTGGAGGGTGAGCGACGTGAACTACGCCGCCGCGTCCAAGGAGGACAAGGAAGCGATGTTCCTCGACTACTCAGGGCTGCTAAACTCGTTCGACTCCGACGCCCAGACAAAGATCACCGTCGCGGTGCGCAGGCTCGACGCCGAGGCGTTCGGGCGGAGCGCGCTGATCCCCCGCAAGGACGACGGCCTCGACCGCTATAGGGACGAGATCAATGGCATGCTCGTGGAGAAGGCGACCGGCGCCGACGCTGTGGTGCGAGAGATCTACGTAACCGCTGCGGTCGAGCGCAAGGGCGTCCAGGAGGCGCGCGCGTACTTCAACCGCGCATCCGCAGAGATGGGGTCGCACCTCGCCCGCCTCGGGGCCCGCTGCGACGAGCTGCGGGCAGAGGACAAGCTGCGGCTGCTCCACGGCTTCTACCGGGGCGACGGGGAGTTCGCCTTCGACATGCGCTCCAGCATGCGGAGGGGCCATTCGTTCAAGGATGCCGTCGCGCCGGAAGGCGTGGGGGTCCGTTCGGACCGCCTCCAGGTAGGCGGACGGTGGGCGCGCGTGCTCTACCTTGCCGACTACGCCTCATATATCGACGACGGTTTCGTATCTGAGCTCACCGACCTCAAGCGCCCGCTGGCGCTCTCCATCGACGTGTCGCCCGTGCCCACGGACGAGGCGGTGAGGGAGGTGGAGAAGCGGCTGCTCGGCGTGGAGACCAACATAACCAACTGGACGAGGCGGCAGAACGCGAACATGAACTTCAACGTGGTCGTCCCTTACGACATGGAACAGCAGCGTAAGGAGAGCCGGGAGTTCCTCGACGACCTGGTGTCGCGCGACCAGCGCATGATGCTCGCCACGGTCACGCTCGCCCATTTCGCGGATACCCCCGAGCAGCTCGACACCGACACGGAGGCGCTGCTGTCCTGTGCGCGCAAGCACCTGTGCCGCCTGGCGGTGCTCCGCTTCCAGCAGCTCGACGGGCTGTCCACCGCGCTGCCAATAGGGCTGCGCAGAATAGACGCGGTGCGAACGCTCACCACGGAGAGCCTGGCGGTGCTCATGCCGTTTCGCGTGCAGGAGATCATGGACGAGGGTGGGGTGTGGTTCGGCGAGAACGCCATCTCCCGCAACCCCATCCTCTGCGACAAGTCCAGGCTGCTGAACCCCAACGCTTTCATCCTGGGCGTGCCGGGATCCGGCAAGAGCTTCTCGACCAAGGAGCTCATAGCCATGCTGGCGCTCTCCACCGACGACGACATCATCATCTGCGACCCGGAGCGGGAGTACGCGAGCCTCGTCGAGACCCTTGGCGGCGAGGTGGTGCGCATAGCTGCGGGCAGCCCCCACCACATCAACGCGATGGACATGGTGGAGGGCTACGGCGAGGGAGGCAACCCGGTGGCCGACAAGAGCGAGTTCGTCCTCTCCCTGTTCGAGCAGCTCGACCGTCGGGGGCTCGGGCC
>DBFAWQ010000083.1:0-7674 GCA_048242115.1 Eggerthellaceae bacterium | reverse complement strand
GATCTGCACTTTGTCAGTTTCGTCGCAAGTGCCATGGGGACGCGCTTTTTCCCGGAGCAACGCGCTAGCATAGCCCCCAGAAAGCGCCCGCTGCATGCGGGCCCAACCCCCTTCGCCCAAGGAGCACCCGATGATCAAGACGTTCAAGATGAAGCTGTACCCCGGCATGGAAGAGGAGTACGAGCGGCGGCACAACGAGCTGTGGCCCGAGATGATCGACATGATCCACGCCCACGGCGGCCGCAACTACACCATCGCGCTGGACCCGGACACGCTGACGCTGTTCGGCTACATCGAGATCGACGACCCCGAGCGGTGGGCCGCCGGCGCCGATACGGCCATCAACCGGAAGTGGTGGGACTTCATGGCCGACATCATGGAGACCAACGAGGACAACTCGCCGGTCTCGATGGACTTGCCCGTGCTCTTCCATTTGGACTAGCCTGTCGCGGGAAATGGCCAAAAGAGGGCGGTTCTCGTAGCTCGCGCGCCACTCCGAAGCAGCCTCGAAGCCGTTTCGGTGCCGTTTTCCCAAGTCGCGCATTGTCGCTTTTCGGCGCGACCCGCTAAGAGGTACGAGAACCGCGTCGTTTTGGCCAAAAGAGGGCGACCTTCACTATAATGAGTGCTGGAACCTAAGCGAAACGGCGAAAGCGAGCGAAGAGATGCACAGGCACACCCCCATAACCGTGCGGTACGGCGAGACGGACATGATGGGGGTGGTCTACCACGCGAACTACCTGCTGTATTTCGAAGACGCCCGGGTGGACTTCTTGAACGCGCTCGGCTTCTCCTACAACGAGCGCCTTGAAGCGGCCGGCTACATGAGTCCCATCTACGATTTGGAAGTGCACTACAAGGCCCCGCTGCGCTACGGCGAGGCCGGCTTCGTGCGCACCTCGGTGGCGAAAAACCTGCCCATGCGCACTGTGTACCGCCAGCAGGTCTACCATGGCGACGATGCTGCGGGCACCGGTGCCGCGGGCGAGCCGCTTCTGCGCGAGGGCGCCACCCCGCTCGTGGACGCGCTCGTCACCGTCTGCGTGGTGGAGCGCGACACTTTCAAGCCGACAAGCCTGCGCCGCACCTTCCCCGACCTGTACGCCCACTACGAGAAGATCGCGGAAGAGGCATAAGGCTACACCCGCGAAAGTGAACACCGATCGCGGATAGACGGCCGAAGCCGTCCTCTCCGGATGGGCGGCCGCATCGGCCTACGCGATTGCGGAGGGGCAGCCGAAGCCGCTCCCTGCGACCCGACGGCGGCACTGGGGGCGCAGCGGGGGCGCCGGCCTCAGTGCCAGCCAAAGCCATCTCTTCTACCGCTTGGCAAAAGTTGCAAAAGATGCAAAAATTGTCAAGGAGGCCTCTGAAATGACCAATCCCTTCACCCCGACGTTCGGCGTCATTCCCGCTCACATGGCGGGGCGCGAACATATCATTTCGGAACTCATCCGCGCTCTGGAGGCCGGCCCGGGCGACCCGGGCCTCACGACCATCCTGACGGGCGCTCGCGGCACGGGAAAGACCGCACTCCTCTCGTATCTGGCCGATGAGGCCTCCTCCCGGGGCTGGGTCGCAGTCAACGTGTCGGCGCTTCCCGGCATGCTCGACGAAATCCTTCAGCAAACGCTCAGGAACTCCTCTCATCTTATTGAAAGAAAGGGCGCTTTCAAACTGTCGGGCATCAAGGTGGCCGATCTCGCTGAGATCCAGTTCCAAAGTGCCGACAACGACCATCCCACCTGGCGCATACGCATGGAAGAGGCCTTGGGTCAACTGGCCGAAGCGGATGCGGGGCTTCTCATTACCGTCGATGAGGTACGCGAAGACCTCGATGAAATGGTCCAGCTTGCATCCGTTTTCCAACATTTCGTCCGCGATCGTCGCCGCGTCGCTCTCTTCATGGCAGGCCTTCCGACTCACGTAAACGGGCTTTTGCAAAACAAGTCCGTATCGTTTCTGAGAAGGGCCAACTTCCATGAACTGGGAGTTGTAAGCGACTTCGATATCGAGCAGGCCATGCGAAAGACTATCGAGGACGGAGGCCGCGGCGTGTCCCCGGAGGCGCTTTCGCGGGCCGTGCAGCTGACGGCGGGCTTCCCCTACATGATGCAGCTCGTAGGCTACCGCGCCTGGAACGAATCGCCTGAACGAGACGATGTTACCCTCGAGGACGTGGACAGCGGAGGACTTTACGCCCGTAACGACCTGCAGCGAAAGGTCTTCGACACCACGTTCTGCGAGCTCTCGAAAGGGGATGTGCGCTTTCTCGCCGCTATGCTCGACGACGAGGGTCCAAGTGCGCTTGCCGATATCGCGAGACGCATGGAAAAGAAGAGCAACTACGCCTCGCAATACAAAAGGCGTCTCATGGAGCAAGGCCTCCTTGTCGACAACGGCCAAGGAACGGTGCGCATCGCCCTGCCCATGTTCAAAGACTATCTTCGGGAAAGACTGGGGTAACCAGACTGGAAGGCCCAGAGCTCGGTCCATATTCTCAGCACAGCACAAAAGCCAGCCGCAGGGAGGGAAAGCGGCTGGCTTTGAGCTAGGGGTATTGCGCGGTTGCGAGATGGTCGGGGGACGCCTTACGCCAGGCAGCTGCGGGCGCTGATGCGGCCGAAGGCCATGGCCTCACCCACGTTGCCGTTGCCCTGGTAGAGGTAGCCCCACACGCTACCGAACTCGCCGGCGGCATAAAGACCCGGAATTTTCTCCCCGTTGCAATCGAGGATGGCACCGTCGGCCGCGCGCTTCGGGCCGCCATCGGTGTTCAGCATAGCTGGATTGCAGCGCTGGGCGTAGAAGGGAGCGGTCTTGATGGGCGTGAGCGTGTCGGCCGGCCGATAGAAGGCCATATCAGCGCCGCGCTCGCAGAACTCGTTCCACTGGGCCACCGTGGCAGTCAGCTCCTCGGGGGGCACCTCCATCTGGGCGGCCAAGTCCTCCAAGGTGTCAGCCTTGTACAGCCAGCCATCGGCCACGGGATCCGTGGTCTTGGTGGCCTCGAAATCGAAGGCGCGCTCGTAGTTGTCGCTGTCGAACACGAACCAGCCAACGGAGGGCATGGGCAGATGGTTCCACTCGCCGCCGAACTGCATGACGCCGTGGCGGCTGCCCACATGGCGGCTCAGGTCGTCACGAGGAATGTCCGCCGCATCGTTGGATACGTCCAGGGACTTATGCCCGTCCCAATCCATGTAGAAGCGGCGGCCGTTCTTGCCCACGGTGATGCCATAGCACTTGTACTTGTGGCTGGCGAGGGCCCCGTTGGAGAACGCGGTGTTGTCCAGGTTGCGCCCAGCCATCCAGAAACCGGCGGCGTTGTGCATATGCCAGAAGTCGGCACCGTGACGGGCGCAGATCTTGTGGCCGTCGCCGGTGTTGCCCTCCATGGCGAAGGATATCGCGTTCCCCACCCCGCAGAAGCCCTCGAGGAACTCCTCGTTGTGCTCGTAGCCGCCACAGCACATGATGACGCCCTTGTTCGCCTTGATCGCATGGCCGTCGGCGATGACGCCCACGACGCGGCCGTCCCCATCGCGCACCAAGTCTTCCAGCGGGGTGTTGAAGCGCAGCTCCACCGCCTCGGTGCACTCGTCGACGCAGATGTGGGTAAGGAAGTTGTGCAGGTGGTTGAAGGGCGGCTGGGCGTTGTCGTCGAAGCTGTACTCGGGAGCCACGGCGCTGGCGAACTCGCGGTACTCGGCTTTGTCCAAGTCCTCCATGAGCGTGCGCTTGGTGTCCAGCATGTCCATGGTGGCGCCGAGCGAGAGCACCCATTCCAGGTTCTCGTTGATGCCGGCAGCGAAGGCCTCCAGCACGTCGTCGGGAATGGTCTGGCCCGAGGCGGTGGTGGCCATGTCCTTCAGGTACTGCACCGGGTACTCGTACTCGTCGTCGCGGCCGAGGAAGTCGCCGGCGCACACCGGCGAGCAACCGGCAGCCGCAGCCTCCTTCTCGATGACGAGGCAGGAAGCGCCGGCGCCCTCGCGGCTCACGGTGATGGCCGAGGTGATGCCCGCAATGCCCGCGCCGACGACCACTACGTCGTACTCCTCCTCGAAGTCCACATCGGCGGCGCTCGTTCCCGTTCCCGTGCCCGAGAGCTTCTTATCGGCGGCCGTCTGAGGCGCGCAACCGGCCAGCGCCGCCGCGCCGCCGAGCGCGGTCAGGCCGCCCAGGGTGAGAAAGCCGCGGCGGGAGATGTTCGTAGTCTGCTGAGTCATGGGGTCCTCCTTCTCCGGATTGGTCTGTCTCCGTTGAGACGCCCCGCATCCTAGACCCCGGCGGCATTCCCGCCATCCCCCCAAGCAGACATTTCTGGCGCGCCTGCCCGTCCCCATTTATGGGGTACCCCTGCATGAACTGGGAAAACTATGAGTTGCCTTAGCCCTCGTAGCGATCGATGAACGCAATGAGCTCCTGCTTGCCGCCCACGCCCACCTTCGCGTACACCCGGCGCAGGTGCGTCTTCACCGTCTCGCGGGACACGAACAGCTTCTTGCCGATGTTCTCCATGCTGTAGCCGTGGATGGTCTCGGTGAGCACCTCGACCTCCCGCGGCGTGAGCCCGTAACGCTCGCACACGAGCGCCAGCTTGTCGGGAAACACGAGGGTCCGCCGCGCCTCGGGCACCAGCCGCACGGGAACCTCCTCCCCACCCACGGCCGCCTCGCTCGCGCCGCCTCCGCCTGCGGGTCCCTCGACGTCCGGAACCGGCGCGTCCGCAGAGCGGCCACCTCCTTGGCGCCCCCGCGCCACGCGTTTCGCCAGCGCGAAGAACAGCACGCCATAGCAGGCGATGAGCCACAGCGCCACCAAAGCCACGTATACCATGAAGGTGAAATCGATGCCGCCTTCGGCGTACAGGGCCGAGGTGGTGAGTCGCGCCGCGGCGGTCGTCAGCTCGTAGATGCCGTAGAACAGGCCAAAGAACAGGTAGGTATGGCGCAGGTCGCGATAGCTCTCCTGGGCCAGAAGCACCCAGAACAGCACTTGGTTCACCGTGTAGCCGCACTTCACGAGCATGCCGGCATAGGGGGCGTCCGCCAGCCAGAAGGCCGGTAGCAGCAGGCACCCCGTGGCGAACAGGGGCACCGAGAAGTACAGCAACTCGTCGAAGGTGAGGCGTCCGGCGCGCCAGACGCCGTAGAAGACCAGCAGGGCGATGGTGCCCAAGGCGACAATCTCGTTGAACCCGTCGTAGAGCCCCGAGTTGGTGGAAAGCCGCGAGCACGCCTGGGCCACGAAACCGAAAATGAGCGGGAACAGCGTGGAGCCGGCGATGATGAGCGCCCAACTGCGATGGGTGGCGAACAGCGTGATGGCGCGCTCGCCGGCGCTCTTGATGGAAATGCCGTACTGGAGCGGGTACTCGTTGTCGGCCAGGGGCAGCCGCTCCTTGCGGCGCAGGCACAGCCCCAAAAGCACTACGCCGAGCAGCTTCCCCGCCGGACGCAGCGCCATGATGGCCTCCGTGGGCAGGTACAGCGTGGAGAAGTATAGCGCCTCGTTCAGCAGGTAGGCCACCGGAATGGCCACGGCACTCACCCTCGGCGCATAGGTGGAGAACAGATGCGCGAACAACACAATGACGCAGGCCTCGCCGATGCCGCTGAAGGCCCCGGAAATGACGGAGGCGGCCAAATATTCGGCTACGCCCGCGGGCATAAGCGCGCCGAGACCGTATGCGACAAGGTGCATACCCACGAACCCCGCGCCCAACGCGAAGAACTTCCCCACCGAGGGAATGTGGCTGCGCAGGGTGAAAGCGATGGCGAAGCAGGCGACGGCCTTCACGAAGCGTGCGGTGTAGAGCGCTCCGTCGGGCACGAGCGCCGCCTCGTTGCGAGCCGTCCACACTGCCGACAGGAACAACGCGAACCCCATCACGGCCATACCCGCGGTCAGCAGGGAGTCGCGGTCAAGACGGGTGCCCGCCGTCGTCCCCGATGCGGCCGCCTCCTCAGCTGCCTCGGTCATCGCCGGTATGTTCGCCATGCTCTTCACGCCTCCATTCTACCGTACTTCTCGCCGGAAACCGAAAGGCAAAGCCAGCCGCGGGGAGGGAGGGCGGCTGGCTTGCTTGAAAGAAGACGCGCTCTCTACTGATAGGCCACCTCGCACCCCATGGCGCTCTCGGCGGCGATGCGGCCGTAGATGAGGCATTCGGCGATGTTACCGGAACCCTGGTAGAAGTGGCCCCAGAGGCTGCCGAACTCGCCGGCCGAGAACAGGCCGGGGATGGGCTTGCCATAGGGATCCAGAATCTCACCCAGGTGGCTGCGCACCGGGCCGCCGTCGGTGTTCAGCAGCGTGGGAGCGCAGAACTGGGCGTAGAAAGGTGCCTTGGCCACCGGGGTGAGCGTCTCGGGCGGCCGATGGAAGGCGGCATCCTCGCCCTCGGCGCAGAACTTGTTCCACTCGGCCACCGTGCGTTCCAGTTCCTCGGCCGGCACGTTGATCTGGGCAGCCAGATCGGCCAGGGTGTCGGCGGTCAGGGCTAGCTTGTCGGCCACAGGGTCGGCGGACGTCTCGGCGGGAATGGCACCGGCCGCCAAGCCATCGGCGTCGAAGATAAACCAGCCGCCGTCAGCGGGCATGGCCTGCCAGGGCCACGCGCCCCCGAAGTTGGTGTGACCGTAGCGCATGCCCACATCGGTGCGCAGGTCGGCCAGATAGCCCGGTTTCGGATCGGGCCACGAGGTCAGCGCGTCGTAATCCATGTAGAAGCGGTGCCCATTGGAACCCACGGTGATGCCGTACTTCTTCACGCGCGGGCCGCCGACGACCACCGATGTGAAGGCGGTGTTGTCCAGGTTGCGCGGCTGCAGCCACATGCCCGCCAGCCCGCTCATATGCCAGAAGTCGGCCCCCACCTTCATGAAGGCGCGGTGCCCGTCGCCGGTGTTGCCCTGGCCCGCGGCCGGCACGATGGTGGACACGCCGAAGGTGTTCTCCTTCAGGGCCGGATCGTTCTCGAAACCGCCGCAGCACATGATGACGCCGTCGCGGGCCTTGATGTTCTTGCCGTCGATCACGGCACCCACTATGCGGCCCGCGGCATCCTGAATCAGCTCCTCCATGGCGAAGTTCGTGCGGTAGTCCACCACATCGGTGTGCTCGTTCACTCGGTTGGTGAGGAAGGTGAAGATGTGGGGCTCGCCCTTCAGGTCGTACTCCGGGTCGTCGCGCACGATGCCGCCGATGGTGCACATGGCGTGGGCGTAGGAGCATTCCAGCTCGGGCCACACCACATCGATGTTGAGATAGGGATCCTCGGCCGTGCCGTTGGGCAGAATCTGCATCTCCTCCTCGCGGGCGCCCAGCTCCACCACCCAGTCCTTCACCTGGCCGAGGCCGTTGGCGAACACGCGCAGCACCTCGTCGGGGGTAGTGGTGTGCTCGCCGGCCAGCTTCTTCAAGTAGGTGTAGTAGTCGTCGGGCACCGTGGTCCAACTGAAGTCGCCGGCGCAGAAGGGCGAGTTGCCGTTGGGCTGCGGTTCCTTCTCGGCCAGAAGGCAGGTCTTGCCGTTGCCTTCGCGGGCCACGGTGATGGCGGCGGTCATGCCCGCAGCGCCGGCGCCGATGATGACGACGTCGAACTCCTCGTCCCAGGCGATGTTGGCCGCATCGGCGGGAGCCGCCCCGCCGGCGCTGGCGCCGGCG
>DBFAWQ010000082.1:0-8751 GCA_048242115.1 Eggerthellaceae bacterium | reverse complement strand
CAGCCCTCCTCCAGGCCTTTGCAGAAGTCGCGGAAGGCGTCGTCCCATTCCAGACGATGAGTCAAACGCGCCAGCTCGTTCTGGGCGTTCGGCGTGTACACGTTCACGAACCAGAAGTCCGGGAACTCCAGCGCCGTGATGCGCCCCTCCGTGTCCAGGTACTCGCTGCCCAGGCCGTGGAGCACTTGCAGCGGCTCCTCCTTCGAGAACACCGCCGTGCCCGAGTAGCCCTTCTTCTGCGCGTAGCTCCAGTACTCCTTGTACTTCGGCAGGTCCAGCTCCGCCTGCCCCTCCTGCAGCTTCGTCTCCTGGATGGCGAACACATCGGCATTGAACGAGTCGACCACCTCCTCGAACCCCTTCTTCAAAGCGGCCCGAAGCCCGTTCACATTCCACGAAACGAATCTCATAGTTGCTCCTATCCGAAGCCCTCGCCATGCGAAAGCCCATGCACAAAACTTCTGCGGAAGAATCTCGATGCCCGACAGCACTCAAGCTCGACAGATCACCCCGCAGCGATTGATTCGCTCACATTATGGAGGTCTTTAGAGAAAAAGATGCTTTCACCTTGGGAAACATCTTTCTGTTTCTTCAAACTCACACAAGCTCAAGGCAACAAGCGATGCTTCCAGGTACAAAATCGGCGATATCGATTCACCGGATTTGGTACAAAATCGGCGAGAGTTAAGACCACAATCGGGCTTTTTACTTATGGTAGGGTTCGCCGCGGGAGATTCGGGCGGCTCGGTAGAGTTGCTCCAACAGCACCACGCGGGCCAGGTTGTGGGGCATGGTGATGGGGCCGAAGGACAGGCGCTCGTCGGCCCGGGCGCGCACGGCGGGGGAGACGCCGCAGGAACCGCCGATGACGAACGCGATGGAGCTTATGCCCGACAGCGCCAAATCGTCCAGGTGCCGGGACAGGCTTTCGCTGGAACGCTCCTTTCCGCCAATGTCCCGCAGCACCGTATAGGGGTTGCCCGCAGCTTCCAGCGCCGAAAGGATGGCCGAGCCCTCGCGTTCCACGGCTGCCGCTTCGCCACCTGCTCGCGCCGGATCGACGTCGGCCAGCTCGCGCACTTCGCACCTGGCATAGGGCTGCAGACGCTTCAGATACTCGGCGCACGCATCCGCCCAGAACCGCTCCTTCAGCTTCCCCACGGCCACCACGGTGTACCTCATGCCCATAGCCAATCGCCCTTCGCGCTTCGTCTTTCGTTCGTGGCCATTATAACCGCCAAGGCACAACCGGCGCGTTCAAGGTCGACCAGCCGACTCCCTCTGCTATGATGGCGTCATCGATTCCCGTAAAGAAAGGGGCGCACTATGAGAATCCTCGGCATGGGCATACCGGAGCTCACGATTCTTCAAGTGTTCATTGTTCCCATCGCCATGTTCGTAGTAGGGCTTATCACTACGAGCCTGCTGATTAAGGTGGCCAAGGATAAAGGGCATTACCTTGACAGCGCTGCGTTGCTGTGGGTTATCGGCATTTTCTGCACGCCTATTGTGCTGGGCATCTACGTCATAGCGCTGCCCGATCGCAGCGTGCCGGTTCCGGTTGCGCAACCCGCGGCGGTGCCCGTTACGCCCGCTGCTCCAGTTGCAGCTGCCGCTCCCGCCGTTCCTGCTTCGACCTCCGCCCCTGCCGCTTCTGCTACCTCTGCTGCGCCCGTTGCTCCTATTGCGGCTACCGCGCCTGCTGAGCCTGCCGCGCCCACGGCCATAGCTGCGCCTACTGCACCGACTACCACTCCAGGCTCCGACGCAGCGCAACAGTAAGCGGAACCGCGGCCCTTGCGACGAGCCGCGTCCACAATTCGCGCCTCATCACGTTGATGGCCCCGATGTTTCACGTGAAACATCGGGGCCATCCCCTGCATCCGCACTATCGGACGCTTCCAGCCAGACCTTGCAAGTAGCTTGCGCTAGACTGGCCTCCGGTTCGAACTACTTCGCGGCCGCGTCGAAAGCCTCGACCTTCGACGAGTCCGCTGCCTCCGCCGCTGCGGGGCCCGGGGTGCCCAGACGGTCGGTCAACGGGTCGATGGGCGGGATGGACCAATCGTCGCCGGGCAGATGCGGCTCCATGCCGGACTCCACGCCGCCGGCCGCTTCCAGTCTCTTGAAATAGTCCCGCGTTTCCGCCACCACGACGCCCGAGAGCACGATCAGCGCAATCATGTTCGGCACAGCCATGCAGGCGTTGAAAATGTCGGCGATGGTCCACACGGCCGCCACGGTCATATAGGGGCCGATGAACACGGCGGCGATGTACAGCCAGCGGTACACCTTCACGGCCTTCATGGAGCCGTTGGCGAAGTACTCCAGGCACCGCTCGCCGTAGTAGTCCCAACCAAGGATGGTGGTGAAGCCGAACAGCGCCAGACAGGCCATCAGGATGAAGGACACCACCTGCGCGTCGATGAAGGGAAGGCCCGCCTGGAACGCCGCCGTGGTGACAGCAGCGCCCTCAAGTCCGGGCACCTGGTAGGCGCCGGTCATGACGATGGCCAGACCGGTCATGGTGCACACCACGATAGTGTCCAGGAACGTGCCGGTCATGGACACCAGGCCCTGGCGCACCGGCTCCTTGGTCTGGGCCGCCGCAGCCGCGATGGGCGCCGAGCCCAGGCCGGCCTCGTTGGAGAAGATGCCGCGGGCGATGCCCTTCTGCATGGCCACGATGATGGCGCCCAACATGCCGCCGGCCGCCGCCTGCAGCCCAAAGGCGCTCTGGAAGATAACTGCGAACGCGCCGGGCACCTTGTCCAGATTCGCGAAGATGAGGATAAGGCTGAAGCCCACATAGACGACCACCATGGCGGGAATCACGCGCTCGGACACCTTCGCGATGCGCTTGAGGCCGCCGATGACAACCAGTCCCACCAGGATGGCCAGCAGCAGCGAGCCCACCACCGTGGCGATGGAGTAGTCCATGCCAAGGATGTTCACCGTGTGGGCCTTCTCGGGATCGAAGAAGCCGGTGATGGCGCCGGAGATGGAGTTCACCTGCGTGAAAGTACCGATGCCGAACAGGCCCACGCACATCCCGAAGAACGCGAAGATCTTCGCCAGCCACTTCCAGCTGATCTGCGGCAGCCGCTTGCCCATGCCGCGCTCGATGTAGTAGAAGGGACCACCCAGCACGTGGCCCGTCTTCTCGTCCACGCTGCGGTACTTCACGGCCAGCAGGCCCTCGGAGTACTTCGTCGCCATGCCGAACAGCGCCGCCAGCCACATCCAGAAGAGAGCCCCCGGGCCGCCCGCCACGATGGCGGTGGCCACACCCACGATGTTGCCGGTGCCGATGGTGGCCGAAAGGGCCGTGCACAAAGCCCCGAAGCTTGTCACCTCGCCCTTGGCACCGTCCTCGTTCTTCGCCATGTAACGGAACGCACGGCCCAGATGGCGAAACTGGATGCCTTTGAGCCGCACCGTCAGCAGAATGCCGCCCACCAAGATGAGCACCATGAGCGGCACGCCCCACACGAAATCGTCGATGACCGCGAGCACGCCATCGAGCGCCTCGAATGCCTCTTCCACGAAAACCTCCTCGTTCGTCGAACGCCTACGTCTTGCCGGCGATCCTGCGCCCGGCATTGCCAGCGCGGGTCGCCGCTGCCAGCGCCCGCCGATGACGCGTTCTTGTGCAGAACGGAAGAGAAACAGACCCGGAAACCCTGCGGGTTCGAACTCGGGCCGCCCAGCTTGGCTTGATCAGGCGAATTCAAGTCCGATTCGGCAAGCTAAACTCGGCCAAGCGGATTCGGGCCCAGACCAACAAGCCCAACCTACGCCAGCGGGTTCGAGGTTTCTGAGAAGGGATTTCTGGGAGGGGAGAGGCTTGGCTTGGCGAATGGGGAAGACCAAGCCGAAGTCGCGCGGTCGAGACGTTCGAGTTTGCTTTGAGGGAAACGCTCGATCTGCTCTGTCCTTTTGCCTGAGAGTTTCGGCGGGCGGCGGGATGAGCCGCCGGCTCACTTCGGCGCTTCCTTGGCGCCCGAGCCTGCCTTGCCCCTTCGGCACCCGTTTCGCTTGCGCGGACGGGATTCTCCAGAGGCCCCTTCTTCGCCCTGTTTCGCCGTACTCGGCAATCCAGAACGCGTCATCGGGGTGCGCTATGCAATTGTGGACGAGATTCTAGCAAGTCGCGCGCCAAGCGCCCTTGCCTCGTCGGAAGCAAACTCCGCGAGCGGGGCCGATTGCCCCGCCGAACGGCCGATTCTGGCAGAGATTCGGGGTTTGGCAAATTTAATTCAGGCACCTTCGCACAAGAGACGCAACAGCCCGACGACCCGCCACTCCAAAGACGGCTTTCACCAGGATTTTCCTGGCCTTTTCGGACAACAGAGCCAGCATGCCCTTCTGCCCGCGCTCCTTGAAATTGCCAAACCTCGAATCTCTGCCGCAAACGGCAGCGCGAGCTATTTGGAAAGCCGGCTCTTCTCGATGGCGTCGGCTACCTTGCGGGCGGCGGCGGTGATGGACAGATCGTCCACGTCCACGGTCACGTCGGCGTACTGCTCGTAGAGGGGCTTGCGCTCGTCGAACAGCTCGCGCAGGCTCATGCCGATGCCGCCCTTCAGCACCACGCCGCGTTCCTGCAGGTCGGAAAGGCGCCGAACCAGTTCCTCGTAGCTGATCTTCAGGTACACGATGGTGCCGATCTGCCCCAGATGCCGCATGGCCTCGTCGGAGTACACGGCCGAGCCGCCTGTGGCGATAACGGAGCGCTCAGCCTTCAGGTCGCTCAGAATCTGATTCTCCACCTGGATGAACCCTTCGGGGCCCAGCCCGTCGATGATCTTCTGCAGCGTGCGGTCGCATTGGTTCTGAATGACCAGGTCGGCATCGATGAAGTTGTAGTTCATAATCTTCGCTAGCACGATTCCCAGAGTGGATTTCCCCGCCCCGGGCATGCCGATAAGTATGATGTTGTCGTTCGCCGCGTTCTCCATGGAAGGCCTCCTTCGGAGGGTGCCCGCGAAGCAGCCGCCGTCCCGCACGCGCTCCGCACACCCGATCCGCCAATACGTGCTGCAAATTATACCCCACCCGCCGCGCCGCCCCGGTCTTGCGCTCCGCACAGTGCACAACCGTAGGGTTTCAGGCGATTTCCTGCAAAACCCTACGGTTGTGCACTGTTGGTCCCTCAAGAGACGACCGCTGAAGCCCTCTGCAACTCCCCAAAACACTTGTGCACTCTCGCCTCTCTCGGGTCTGGCGCGCTTGCACTCTTTCGACGGTCGCGGTATTATTAGCAACTGCGCTTATGGCACGCGGAGAGCTGACCGAGAGGCCGAAGGTGCTCGCCTGCTAAGCGAGTACACCCCACAAGGGTGTCTGGGGTTCGAATCCCCAGCTCTCCGCCACCTTCTTTCTCATCCTATCCAGAAACCCCTGCGAAAACGCCAGGCTTTGGACGGTTGCTGCGTCTGACGGCCTATGCGGGCTGCCCCTCGGTGGCGCTGGCGGCCTCGGCGGCTTGGGAAGATTCCCGCTCGGCGCGTTCGCGCTCCAGGCGTGCCATGACCTCCTGCGGGGTCTGGGGATGCGGAGTCTCCTGGGCGATGGCCTGGGCAAGCGCCTCCTCGTCGGCCCCTTCGATGCGAATTGCCTGGATGGCGTCGCCGATGCGCAGGCTCTCCACCACGTCCAAGCCGTCCACCGTTTCGCCGAACACCGTGTACTGCTCGTCGTACTGCGGCTGCTCGCCCAGCGAGAAGTAGAACTGGCAGCTGCCTGAATTGGGCGCCGACTTGTGGGCGAAGCACAGGCTTCCCAGCTTGTGCACGTTCTTCGGGTTGTCCTGCCACTCGTCCACGATGGTGTAGCGCGCGTCCCCCGTGCCAGGATGCACACCGCGAATAAGCCCCTGCGTGGCGGCCAGCACCTGCGCCGGCCCCATGTTGCGCGTCACCGGGCAGCCGCCCAGCACCACGCTGCCCTCCTTGTAGGCGTGGAACTTGATGCGCTCGTAGAACCCCTTGGCAGACAGCTCTATGAAATTGCCCACGGTGACCGGGCATTCCTTTCCGAACAGCTTCACGCGAACCGTTCCCTTGCTGGTCTCGATAACCGCCCCCTCGTTGCCGTTCGGCACATAATGCGGCGTGTAAATAGACAGCTCGATTCGTCCCATTGCGCTTCCCCTTCCCGGCGTCGAACGCGCCGTCTTTTACATTTCGCCGAAATCATACCGAAAGGCACGCAGCGTCGCATCTGATGCAGCATCGTATTTCATGTAAAGCAGCTTCGGCAAAATCGTACGAGCGGAAACTATCGAGCAATCTGCTTTGCGCACGCCGAGCAGCTGGGGAATTTCGAATCTGACACCTATTTTTGGCAAAAATTTCAACTTGGGCATCATGGTCGTCGGCTTTTTGCGTGATCCAAGGAAAAGTGCCTCAGAAAACCCCAGATGGCGGTTCGACATGGCAAACTTTAGACCCCCGAAACAGCGTCGGAAGGCAGATTCGACCCCCTCCTTTGATTCCTAAGTTGAAATTTTGCCAAAACGAAGACCCAAACGAGAAAACCCCGCTACAATCGATACCCACAATCCGAAAGTGGGATTCAATCACGCACAAGCAGGGGCTCACGGCCCGAATCTCGTCTCACAAATCACGCCATCTGAGCCGCAGAAACCAAACGGAAGGAAGAGGGAAGGCGCGCGGCAACCCGTGCACGCTCGCAGTGCGGGCGCCACTATCCGCGCGGCTCCACCCCGACTTCGGCAGCAGCAAACGTCTCCACCAGGTCGATGAGCTCCTGCTGCTTGTGGACGCCCAACTTGCGGTAGATGGACTCGATGTGGGTGCGCGCGGTGCCCTTGGCGATCTGCAGGTCGCGGGCGATGATGGCCAGCGTGCGCCCGTAGGCCAGCAGCACGACGACCTCGCTTTCCCGCGGCGTCAGCTTGTAGGCGCTCGCCACCAGGGCGCACTGCCGCTCGATGCGCCCTTCAGCCGATGCAACGCCGCAGGCCGACTCTGGGAAAGTTGCGACGACCTCCCCGTTTCGGACCTCGCCGTCGTCCTTGTCGCCCTCCTTGCGCACCTCCCTCAGCGAGCCGGAAAGCTGCGCCATCGTGCCTTCGGGCAGCACCAGGAACGCGATGATTACCAGGCACAGTACCGCGACCATGGCCACCATGTTCACCTGCACAGCTCCGCTTGCTACCAGGCCGTGAATCACCTGGCTGGCGGTGTTGCCGAAGGCCATGCCTGCGAACATGAACGCCACCCCCAGACCGAACACGTGCAGCGCATTCTGGTTGCGGCGATGGGAAGCATCCACGAACAGCACCCAGGCAAGGATGTCGAAGAACTCGTAGCCGACGTTGATAATCAGGATGGACAGCGCCGCATGGGCGTCCAGCAGAAGCGAGATGGCCACGTAACCGGCTACCATGATGGGAAGCGACAGCCGGTAAATGGTGGTGGGGTTGAACCGGTCGCCCGCCTTGTGCACGATAGCCACGAACGCCACACCCACGACCACCAGGGCGAACACCGCGCTGCCTCCCAGGAAGGAGAACCACCCGTCCGCTGGCGACATGGTGTCGAACATACGGGTAAGCAGCGAGAACACCATGATGGAGAACATGAGCTTCCCCGTGGCCAAGGCCCCTGTCTTGGCAGCGGGATCCTGCTGGGCCTGCGACTTCGATGCGGGCACCGTGACCGCCTCGGGCGACCCGAGCGCCGTTGCTTCTTCGCTGCGCTTTTCCGTGAAGCTTGCGATAGCTCCCTGCTCGTCTGGTGTTGCGACCACCGCCTCTTCCGCGCACACTTCGCCAGTCGCACCGCCCATGACGCGCCCGTGGAACAGCAGCAGCCCGTAGGACAGCAGCGGCACCACCACGTAGCCCATGGAGTTCACCTGCGACGCGGAAAGGGCCACCACCACGGCCGTCACCACGGCAGCGGCCGGCGAGGCGTAGGCCGCGAAGCGCACCGTGTGCTCCGAGAACTGCCTACCCCACAGCACCTGCAGCGACCCGGCCCCCACGCCGCCCAGCACGAAGGCCAGCGCCATGAGCAACTGGCTGCCCTGGGCCGCCGACAGGGGGATGAACACGCCGCTTGCCACCAACGCCACGGGGGTCACGCGCAGCAGCGCGGCAGCCGCTTTGCCCACCTGCGGCCCCGTCTTGCGGCACAGCACCGCGATGACGATGGCCGTCAGCGCCCCGCACGCCAGGTAAACCCAATGGATGGGGCGCGCCGCAGGGCTGACCAAGGGCGCGCCCAGGCAGAAGATGATCCAGGCGCGGCACAGGCCGAAACCCAACACGACGGTCATGAAGGAGAGCGCTGACTTGTCGCTTACCGCGTCAGCCTTCCCCGTGACGAGTCCTTCGCCCCCGTTCTCCGCGATGGCTTCCCGTGATTCCGTCTGCACGCTCGACCCCTCCCAAGGCAACGTTCGCAAACCGTATCGCCGAGCGCTTCCCCTCCCTGGAGAGCACCGACTTTCGCCGCAACAACCATTTTAGCGCCTCTTACAGCTTCCATAGTACCCAACCTGGGGGTTTGTTCCTATCGGATTATGAATCGTAGAAGCCCTGACCTGGGAAATCATATTCCGTATCGGAAAAAATTCGGCTCTTCGGTAGTTTGTGTGGGTCAATATCAGACAAAAGCGCAGATGACCTATGAATAATTGCATAGATTGATGTGATTTAAGGAGAACGGCCCCGCGAGGGGCCGTTCCCGCACGGGGCACGTTAGGATTGAATCGCCA
>DBFAWQ010000081.1:0-4079 GCA_048242115.1 Eggerthellaceae bacterium | reverse complement strand
CTCCAGAGGCTCGGGGGCGATGACGTTGACCGTCTGAAGCGCCTGGTCCATGGAGCGGCAGACCACGACAAGCCCCTGCTCGTCAAGGGAGGCGCGGGTGATCTCGGCGCGGCTGGACCGGCCGAGGTGGCGTTCCACCGCAGACAGCACCGCGTCGGCGTAAGCGTCGCTGAAGCAGACAAGATAGCAGCTGGCCAAGGGGTCGTGCTCGGCCTGGGCCATCAGATCGATGGCCACAAGGGACGGATCGGCGCTTTCGTCGGCCACCACGCATACCTCGGATGGGCCGGCGATCATGTCGATGCCCACGTCCCCCGAGACGATCTTCTTGGCGGCCGCGACGAAGGCGTTGCCCGGGCCGGTTATCTTGTCCACGGGGGCGATCTGCGCGGTTCCGTAGGCCAGCGCGCCGATAGCCTGGGCGCCCCCCACCGTGTACACCTCGGTCACACCTGCGATGCGGCAGGCTTCCAGGATGGCGGCGTCCACGGTCCCGTCCTTGGTGGGAGGCGTCGCCACGACGATGCGCCCCACACCGGCCACCGAGGCGGGGATGGCGTTCATGAGCACGGTGGACGGGTAGAGCGCGCGCCCTCCCGGCACGTAGATGCCCACGGAATCGAGCGGGGTCACCTTGGCGCCCGTGAGCGCGCCGTCCTGCCGCACGGTGAACCAGCTCTGCTGCCGCTGCCGCTCATGGAAGTCGCGGATTTGGACGGCCGCCTGGCGCAAGGCCGCGGATAGGTCGTCGCTTACGAGACTCGCCGCCTCGGCCATGCGGCTCGGCGGCACGCGGAAGTCGTCGACGGCCACGCCGTCGAAGCGCTCGGTGTACTCGCGCAGGGCCGCATCGCCCCGCTCGCGCACCGCCTCCACGATGGCCGTGGCGGCGGCAAGCGCCTGGGCGTTGAACGCGCCGGTGCGCTTCAGGTGCCCGTTTCCGAAGACCTCGTCGATACCTAGGTTGACGCGACGCATGGGCATATCCTTCCTTCTAGTTCGAGGAGCCCGCGATAGGCTCGAAGTTCTGGGAGTCCGCGAAATCCGACAGGCGCGCCGCCAGCGATTCCACACGGGAATCGGTGCGCAGCGACGATCCGTTGGCGAAGAAGCGCGCCGTGGAGGCGAGCACGTCGTCCACGATGACGAGGTTGTTCTCCCGAAGCGTTGCCCCAGTCGCGGTGATGTCGACGATCTGCTCCGCCAGACCCGTAAGCGGCGCGAGCTCGATGTTGCCGTGCAGCGCCACGATGTCGCACTTCATCGAGCGCCCCTCGTAATAGCGCCGAGCGATGCGCGGGTACTTCGTGGCAACCCTCACCGACCCGTGGCGCTCGTAGCGCCGGCGCACCGCCTGCGCCGTGCCCGCAGGCTCGGCCACGATGAAGCGGCAGGCGCCGAAATGCAGATCGGCCAGCTGCACGACGTCGGCGTCGGTCTCCAGAAGCGAGTCCAGGCCGCAGATGCCGCAATCCGCCGCCCCCAGGGCCACCAGCGCCGGGGCATCGGAGGGACGCACGATCAGGTAGTCGACGCCCGGGTTGGAGACGATGAGCGTCCGGCCCGGATGGTCCAGCCCCGTCACGTCCAGCCCGGCGCCCGCAAGCACCGCGATGGCGTCGGCGGCCAGGGAGCCCTTGGGGACGGCGATGCGCAGCGGACGCTGCCCGACCGCATCCGCGCCCCGCTCGCCCTCGGCCGCTTCCATGCACGCCTCCAGGCCCAGGGCGAACCCCGCCGCGGGCCGGTCGGCGCCGTAGGAGGCGAGCATGTTGTCGTAGCGGCCGCCCCGGGCAAGCGCATCGGCTCGGCCGGGCGAGAACACCTCGAACACGAAGCCCGTGTAGTAGTCGAACGAGCTCATGACCGAGAAATCCACGAGCAGGTGGTCTCCGAGCCCCGCCGCCTCGAGCCTGTCGAAGAGCTCCCGCAAATCGGCCAGACAGTCGGCGCACCCGAGCGGCCCCACCAGCGCCGCCGCCTCGTCGATGGCGTCGCGAGAACCTCGGATACGGGCCAAGGCGGCGATGGCGTGGCCGTACACCGGCGCCACGGCGCACGCGTCGGCGCAGAGCCGGTCGATTTCCACCAAGTCGGAGCCGTGATAGGCCTCCAGCACCGAACGCCGCCACCGCTGCGGGGCGCCGCAGGACTCCAGAAGCGACCGGAGCACCCCCACCGAGGCCACCGCGATGACGTAGTCGCCCACGCCCGCTTCCGAAAGCGCCCGGGCAGCCAGCCCCACCACTTCCGCATCGGCATCGGAGCCCGCCTCGCCGACGCATTCGATGCCGATCTGCGTCTCCTCGCGGGCCTCGGCGCGGAAGGGGTTGTTCGCCTCGCGGAAGACCCGTTGGGTGTAGCGCAGGCGAATCGGCCCGTCGGCGCAGGTCAGACGGGTAGCGCATACCCGGGCGATCTGGGAGGTGACGTCCGGGCGCATGGCCAGCAGCGTGCCCTCGGCGTCGAACAACCGAAACGGCGACGCGGGCATGCGCCCTCCCGCATCGGCCACGGCCATCACCTCCAGGGTGGGCGTCTCCACCGGCGCGTAGCCCGCATCGGCGAACAGGTCCTGCAGGCGCCGGATGAGCGCCTCGCGCCGACGGGCCTCGTCGGGGAGGATGTCGCGGAACCCCTGGGGGGTGTTGTAAGCCATAGTCGCAATTCCTTCTACCGCGGAAAACTTCGGGCCGAAGCCAAACCTGGGCGCCAGCGCCGGACCGTCCTGTCAGGCGGCCGCCAGTACTTTAGCACAGTAGAGTGATAAAGTGCCGAATTCGACGATAATTCACAGAGCAGAAACGCTCTAGCCCAGGCCGCGCACGTACGCCTGCATGGACAGGGACAGGTAGACGCATGCCACCACGAACAGCGTGGCCACCAGCTTGCCCGCCAAAGGCCAGCGGCTTCTCCACGCCAGCACGATGCCCACCGGCCAGAACACCACCAAAAACACGACGATCCAAAACGTCTGGTCGTACCATTTCGGACCAGCCGACAGCTCGCGCTCCTGCTCGGTTTTCGCCCGCTTCCTCTGGTCGCGGTGGAGCCAATCCCCCGCCCGACGATTCTCCTCCGACACAGCATGCCACCTTTCGAACGAAGCCCGCGGCCCCAACACACGGGCCCGCGGGCTTCATTATAGCGAACGGGAGACGTCCTGTTCCTACTTCAGGGTAACGAAGTCGGTGTCGATGGCGTCGTCCAGGTACTCCTTCATGGGATCGGGACCGAACTCCTCGAGCTCGTCCACGTGCCAGCATTCGGTGGGCGGCAACCCCTGGATGCGGTCGGCCACGAAGACCGGGTCGAGGCCCTGCTTGCGCTGGTCGGTGTAATACTCCAACGCCTTCAGGGCCCACTTGCCCAGAAGCAGGATGGCGATCAGGTTCACGATGGCCATGAAGCCCACGAAGATGTCGGCCAGGTTCCAGGCCAGATCGAAGCTGTTCACGGCGCCGTAGTAGATGAAGGCCAGGCACAGCACGCGGAAGACGAACAGCGCCCACTTGTTCTTCGTGATGAAGCGGAAGTTGCTCTCGGCGTAGAAGTAGTTGCCGATGAGGCTGGAGAAGGCGAAGGCGAAGATGGCGAAGGTCATGAAGTGGATGCCGAACTCGCCCACGGAGTTGTTCACCGCCATCTGCACGAGCGGCATGCCGTTGAGGCTTTGGGCCACCGCCGGGTTCTGCACGTAGAAGACCATGACCATCATGGCGGAGCAGGTGCAGATCACCAGGGTGTCGATGTAGACCGACAGGCTCTGCACCAGGCCCTGCTTGCAGGGGTGCGACACGCTGGCGGTGGCGGCGGCGTTCGGGGCCGAGCCCATGCCGGCCTCGTTGGAGAACAGGCCGCGCTTGATGCCGAGCATGACCACGGAGCCCGCGAAGCCCCCGGCGATGGACTGGAAGTTGAAGGCGGAGGCGAACATGGTGGAGAACACCGCGGGAATCTCGCCGATGTTGGTCACCGTGGTCCACACGGCCAGCACGATGTAGGCGATGGCCATGACGGGAACGATGATGGAGGTGATGATGGAGATGCGGGACGCGCCGCCGAAGATCACGAACGCG
>DBFAWQ010000080.1:0-36167 GCA_048242115.1 Eggerthellaceae bacterium | reverse complement strand
GCATGACCTTGACGGCCACCAAGCGCCCGAGCACCTCGTCCTGCGCCTGGTAGACCTCGGCCATGCCTCCGATGCCGATGCGCTCCGTAATGCGGTAGCGGTTGTTGAACACCCTGCCAATCATGTTCCCGGTCACGTTTTAACTCCTTTTGGCCCATGCTGGTTCGTGCACGTTGTTCGGTATGGAGCAAGCGTATCCGACGGCAAGGCTGCCGCGGGAACGCGCAATTACCTGTAGCATACCAGAATACCTCATCTACAAAACCCCTTGTACCTGCAAAGCGGTTTTCAACACGTTTTGCGCTTTAGCGGCGCCCGAGTTCTCGCGTCCCTGGCCGTTCGCCTCGAACTTCTCGATGACGATGGCCACCACCACGCGCGGGTTGTCCGCAGGGGCGAAGCCGACGAACCAGCTGTCGTCGCCGGTGTCCTTCTCGGCGGTGCCGGTCTTGCCCGCCACTTCCACGCCGTCCACTGCCGCCAAGGTACCCGTGCCGCTGGTGACCACGCCCTTCAGAATGTCGGTAACCGTTTCGGCCGTTTCGGGGGTGGTGGCCTGCAGAAGCTTCGAGGGCGTGGCGGTGAAGCTGCGCACGCCGTTTGCTCCGTACACGCCGTCCACCAGATAGGGCTTCATGATGGTGCCGTCGTTGGCGATGCCGGCTCCCACGAGCGCCATCTCCAGCACCGTGGCCTGGGGGCCCGCCGCGCTGGGATGGTTGTCCGTCTCGTTCTCGCCCACGGGCTCGCCGGCGGCCGCCCAGGCGGTCTCCCAGGTGGTCATGTCGGCGGGGTCGGGCATGAGGGATGTGTACAGCGGCAGCTGGAAGTCGATGGCGTCGTTGAACCCGAAGGCCTCGGCCCCCGCCACCAGCCGCTCGGCCCCCAGTTCCACGCCCAGCTGCCCGAAGACGGTGTTCGAGGAGAGCTCGGTGGCGCGGCGCAGGGTGATCTGGCCGTAGTCGGTGCTGTCGAAGTTCGTGACCGGAGCGTTGCCGATGTCCATGGTGCCCGGGGCGTCGTAGACGGTATCGGGGGTGGCCACGTCGTCCTCCAAAGCGGTGGCCAGCGACACCATCTTGAAGGTGGATCCGGGGGCGTACAGGGCAAGCGTGGCTCGGTTGAGCATGGCGCTGTCGTCCTCGGCGTTGCCTTCGGCCGCTGCCTGCAGCAGCTCGCCGAACTGGGAGGCGTCGTAGGTGGGGGAGGAGGCCATTGCCAGCACGGCACCCGTTTCCGGGTCCAGCACCACGCAGGCCCCCACGTTGCCCCCAAGGGCGTCCTGGGCGGCCTGCTGGATGGTGGAGTTGATGGTGAGCGTGATGTCGTTGCCGTCGACCCCCGAGCCGGCCAGGCTCTTCAGGACGTCGGTCCACGAGGCGAAGTTGCGTTCGCCCTTCAGCGTTTGGTTGTAGCTCTGCTCGATGCCTGCGGTGCCGTACTGGTCCGACGCGTAGCCGACGATGTGCGACGCCAGGTCGCCGGCGGGGTAGACGCGCTGGTAGGTGCCGTCCTCCTGTTCCACGCTCTCCGCCAGGACCACCCCGTCGTAGGTGGCGATGGTGCCTCGGTGGTTGCGCGCCTCCTTCAGCATGGTGTGGTTGTTGCCGGGCATGTTCTGGTACTCGGAGGCTTGCACCACCATGATGAGCGTGAGGTTGGCCACAAGGGCTGCGAACATGAGCGCGATGACGATGAGCGTGCCCGTGAGGCGCCTGCCCAGCGAGACGCGCCCGAGCACGCCGGTGCTGCCGTGGACGGCTGAAAGCGAGGTGGTGGTCATCTCGGTTTCCACGCCGGTGGCCTCGTCGCCTGCGCGCAAAAGCAGCGCCACGGCGATGAAGCTGGCCAGAAGCGAAGAGCCGCCCTGGCTGATGAAGGGCAGCGTGAGGCCGGTAAGGGGGATGAGCCTGGTGACACCGCCGACGATGATGAAGGCCTGCAGCACGATGAGCGCGGTGCAGCCCACGGCCGTAAACGAGCTGACGTCGCTTTTGGCCCGGGCGGCCGTGACGAAGCCGCGGATGGCGAAGCACAGGTACAGAAGCAGGATGCCCGCGGCCCCCAGAAGGCCGATCTCCTCGGCGATGGCGGCGAAGATGAAGTCGCTCTCCACCACCGGGATGGGGATGTCGCCGGCAAGGCCGCGGCCCACGCCCACGCCGAACAGGTCGCCGTCGGCGATGGAATACAGGGCTTGGGTGAGCTGGTAACCGGTGTTCTGGGCGTCGGCGAAGGGGTCAAGCCACGTGGATACGCGCACCTGCACATGGTCGAAGGCCCCGTAGAGCACCACGGCGCCTACGGCCACGAGCGCGCCTGCCACCACCAGGTAGAGCTTCTTGCCCGTGGCAACGTAAAGCATGGTCAGAAACACCAGGAAGAAGACGAGCGCGCTGCCCAGGTCCTTCTCGAACACGACGATGACCAGCGCCACGCCCCACATGAGCAGAAGCGGCAGCAGCGTGCGGAAGTCGGGCAGGCGCAACGGGCCCGCCCGCAGCGTGAAGATGGACAGCATCTCGCGGTTCTGGGCCAGGTAGGCGGCCAGGAACAGCACGATGAGGATTTTCGCCAGCTCGCCGGGTTGGAACGAGTAGCTGCCCAGGTGAATCCAGATGCGGCTGCCGTAGATCTCCTGGCCGAGGCCCGGCACCAGCGGCGAGAGCAAAAGCAAGAAGCCCAGCAGCATGAGCGTGTACTTGTAGTTGACGATCTTGTGCAGGTGCTTGCTCAAGGCCAGCACCACGATCATGCAGCCTATCCCCAGGAAGAGGAACATCAGCTGGTTGACGGCCAGGTTGGGGGTGAGCCGCGTGACGAAGGCGATGCCGATGCCCGAAAGCGCGAAGGCGATGGGCAGGATGGCCGGGTCGGCCCCGGGGGCGAGCTTTCGGATGGACAGGTGCGCCACGAAGAACGCGGCGAAGATGCCCACGGGCACCCCCAGCGTGTTCATGTTCAGCGGCTGGTCCTGGTTGAGCGCGATCATGGCGAAGAGCGCTATGACCAAGGGCGCCGCCAAGAAGAGCAGGACGAGTTCCAGGTTTCTGCGCGTCATCGGGCTGCGCCTTCGCCTCCGGCCTCATCGGCCTTGCCGGACCCGTCGGCGGCGCTCGCGTCTGCGCCTTCGCCTTCCCCGGATACGCCGGAGCGCCCCGTGCGGGCGGCCGCTTCTTGCCGGTACGACTCGACCAGCGTTTCCGCAGCTTCAAGGTTGTCGACGGGGATGCCGCTGTTCAGGCGGTTGATGGTGCCCGGCTGCAGGTCGCCGGCGGACACGTCGGTCTGGCGCTCGAGCTCCGAGAAGCTCTGCCCCAGCACCTCTCCGGGCACGCCGCGGAATATGGCCACCTTGCCCTGGTGGATGCCCAGGTAGGCGGAGTTCTCCACGTAGGCCTTCCCGGCCAGCAGCGCCCCTGCGGCCACGGCCGCCAAAAGCAGGATGCACAGAAGCACCGAGAGCTTCGTCTTCACGGCCGCCTTCTTGCGGTGCCGTTCCTTGAAGCCGTCGATGTCCACCACGATGACGGTGACGTTGTCGTAACCGCCGGCTTCGATGGCCTCGTTGACCAGCTGCGATGCGCAGCGTTGGGCGTCGCCGATGCGGTTTAGGGTGTCGGCGATCCGGTTGTCGGTGAGCATGGTCGACAGGCCGTCCGAGCACAGCAGCAGCCTATCTCCAGCCTCCACGTTCAGCTCGTAGATATCGGGCTGCATGAGCAGGTCGCTGCCCAGAGCGCGGGTGATGACGGAGCGCTTCGGGTGCACCCGGGCTTCCTCGGGGGTAATCTCGCCGGCCTCGATGAGCTCGGTCATGAGGCTGTGGTCGCGGGTGACCTGTTGGAGCTGCCCTTTGTGCAGCAAGTAGGCGCGCGAGTCGCCCACTTGGGCGATGATTAGTCGCTCGCCTTCCAGCATGGCGGCGGTGACCGTGCAGCCCATGCCCTCGCGCCCGCGCCCGTCGTGGCTTGCCGCCATGACCTCGCGGTTCGCTTCCACCACTGCGTCGGCGAGCCCTTGGGCGTCGGCGTGGGGCGGCACCGCTGCCACGATGGTTTCCACGGCTATCTCGGAGGCCACCTCTCCGGCGGCGTGGCCTCCCATGCCGTCAGCCACCACGTACAGCGGCGGCTTCACGGCCAGGCTGTCCTCGTTGTGGTCGCGCAGGCAACCTATGTCGGTGCGGCTGCCGAAGGGCGTGAGGCGCCCTTTGCGCGTATGCTCGGTGGAGGTGTAGGGTTTCTTCGCCATCAGCTGTACCGTACCCTCATGGAAACGTCGCCTACCGTGACCACGTCGCCGTCATGCAGGGCCACCGGATCGGTGATGAAGCCGCCGTTCACGCTGGTGCCGTTCGTGGAGCCCAAATCCTCGATGAACAGGTTCTGGCCCATAGGCTGGAAGCGGGCGTGCCGGGCCGACACGTAGCCGGCGCCTACGACGATGTCCGCCCCCGGCGCGCGCCCGACGATGACCGGTCCACGCACCACCATGGACACGCCGCGCAGCTCCTTCGGGCCGCGCTCGACCGACAGCTTCCAGGTGCGTTCCTTCTTCCGCTGCCCCCGTACCAGCCCGATGCCCGTCTTCATGATGGCGAAGAGGAACACGTACAGGATGGCGACGAAGAGCAGCCGAACGATGAGCAGGACGATGTCTATCATGGACGCTTCGTTTCTCCGGCCTGCGGGTTTAAGGCTGCAGGACCAGCTCGGTGGTGCCCAAGGTTATGCGGTCGCCGTACTTCAGGGGCATCGTGGCCACCTCCTGGCCGTTGACCAGGGTCCCGTTAGTGGATCCCAGGTCCGTGACCACCCAGACGCCCTGGGGCTGCAGCACCAGCTCGGCATGGTGGCGCGATGCGTTGATGTCGCGCACCTGCACCCCGTTGTCCGATTCGCGGCCCAGGGTTACCTTGGACAGGGACAGGGGGTAGACCGTGCCGTTCGCCGTGTCGACGAGGGTGGCCAGCGGAGGTGCGGGCCGGTTTCCTTCGCCCGTAGGGACGGTGTTCGCCGCGCGCATGGGCACGCTGGGCAGGGCCTCGAAGGGCTGCGACGCCACGCCGCGGCTGTGGGCCGCGCCTGCGACTGCCGCTCCGGCGACGGCGGCCCCCGCTACCGCGCCGGCCGCCGCGGCCCCGTGCCCCTGCGGGAAGGGCTGCGAAAGCGCATGGGCGCGGTTGGCGGGCATCGACGCCAGCTGCTCCGGGCTCAGGGGTAGCGAGGCCGCCTGCGCGTTGCGAGCCCCGTGAGCTGCGTGGGGCATCGAGTTCGCAGGCGATTGGGCCGAGGAGAAGGGCCGGGAGGCTGCCTGCGCAAAGGGGCGCGAGGGCGCCTGGGGCTGCGAGGCGAAAGGCTGCGACTGCGCGCGGCCCTGGTCGAACGGTTGCGACGCTGCGCGGCCGCCGGCCACAGGCTGCGAGGGCGCCTGGGAGGAGCGGCCTTGACCGACGGGCCGCGAGTCTGCGCGGGCCGCCTGCTGGTCACGTACCTGGTCGCTGGCGAAATCGCGGCTATCGAAGGTGTACTCGCCGTAGTCTATGGAGTAGTCGATCTCGTCGGCCGGCACGTAGGGCAGCGGCTGTTCCCGCAGGTTCTCCGGCTCGTAGGCGTCGTAGGGGCTGGGGGCCGGGCGGTAGGCCTGCTGGGGCGGCCGCTGGGTATAGCGGCCGTTCGCGCCGTAGCCCTGGGGCTGGGCCGCCGGGGCCGGGGCGTAGCCGTTCGGGCCTCCGTGGAATCCGTTCGAACGTCCGACCAGGCCGTAGCGTTGCATCTCCTCCGCCCGCAGCTGCGAGACGATGGGCGCGGCCACCGGCTCGGCGATGACGTCGAACTTGCCCCGCTTCAGCCCGTCGTCCACGATGAAGCGCACGAGGGGCTGCCCGTCCATGACGAGCCCCTGTTCGGCGGCCTTCGCGGCCAAAAACGTTTCGGTCTCGCCTGCCAGGGTGGGGTAGTAGCCGAACAGCCGGCGGTCGTCGTCTTCGTTGACCAGCACGGTGAACAAGGTGGGGGCGAACTGCTTGCCGGCGCCGACCATCTTCTCGCGGCGCATCTGCTTCTCGGCCTTCTTTGCGATCTGGACGGGGGAGATGGGGGCGTCGAACATCTTGTCGGCAGCGCCCTCGAACGTGTCCTCCATCTTTCCTTCGACCTTCGAGAAAAAGCCCATGGGGTCTCCTTGCTTCGTTTCCGGTGCGGTTTCGGCTTTTTTCGGCATCGCGGCCTTCGCGCTTGCTCGCCAGCGGGGCGCCGACTGGGCCCGCCGTGGGCGGAAATGCGGCAAACTGTCGCGATAACCTGCATTTTCGTAAGTTCACATCATGCCACAGATTGGGGATGAACGCGTTCTATTCTACGCAATTGCCATGAAACCCTAAGGTTGGCGTGCGGGTGCTTTCGCCAGAGGGGCGTCCGGGGCGTCTCGGATGCTTTCCCGGCTGCGGCCTGGTCGTCGCCCGTCTGCGCTGTCCCCCTCCGAGTTGTCCCGCGCTTCGGCCGGCTTCGGGCTGCTCGACGTCTGCGCGACGTGCAAGGGCGTGCGAACGGCCCGGAAGCGCGAACGGCCCGTTTCGCGCTCGCCCGATGGAGAATCTTAGGGGGCATGTGCATTTGATGCCTGTTTTCTGTCCATTGCCTAGGGCCTTTACCCCCATTATGTAGCGGGTTTTCGGCCATGATACAATACCTGTGGTATTCGAGTGCGAAAACGCGGGCCGCCTGGCCCGGTGCGAGAGAAGGAATCGGGCGGGTGCGAACACGTCGGCGTTGGCGGCGGGCTCGTCCGGCGAAGGAGACTGGTCTATGACGCCAAGCAACCCCCGGCCGCCTTACGGGCGATCTTCCCATACCCCCCAATCGGCTCGGGCGCTTCGCGTTTCGAAGGCGGCGCAGACCGGCAGGCAGCCGGCTTTCGTCCCCGACCAGGCTCGCGCCTATCATTCGCAGGCAGCCGAGCAGGGCGCCTATCACGGGCACGGAACCTCGGCTCCCGCAGGTGCCTACCGTCCCGTCTTCAGCCCCGGGACCCAGCATTCCGCGGCGAACAAGGCCTACGCAAACCAGACGGCCACGGGCCAGTACTCCCGTTACAACGAGCATTACTCGAACAACAAGGCGAAGAAATCGCGACGTTTCATGGTGGCCGCCGTCATTCTGGTGCTCGTGTGCGCCCTGGGCGCGGGAACCGCCTTCGCCATGTACATCGATTCGGTCAACCAGAAGCTCAACCGCGGCAACATGAGCCAGAAGGAAATCGACGAGATCAACGACGCTTTGAAGCCCGCTTCGGGCGCGGTTCAGAAGGGGACGACCTTCGATGAGCCGTTCTACATGCTGCTCATAGGGTCGGACCGTCGCTCCGACGGCTCGGTCGAGGGGGCGCGCTCCGACACGAACATCGTGGTGCGCGTGGACCCCGACCGCAACCAGGTGACCATGGTCTCCATTCCCCGCGATACCATGGTGGAGCTGGAAGGCTATGGCACGAACAAGTTCAACGCGGCTTTGAACTTCGGCGGCGCGGGCCTGGTCATCAAGGAGGCCGAGAAGCTGCTGGGCATCGATATCTCCCATTACGCCGAGGTGAACTTCGACGATTTGGTAGACCTGGTTGAAGCCGTGGGCGGCGTGGATGTGGAGGTGTCTGAGACCATCGATGACGCGGACGCCGACCGTACCCGGTCCGACTACTACAACGCCGACATCGTCATCGAAGAGGGCCTTCAGCATCTGAACGGCGAGCAGGCGCTGGTGTTCGCCCGCAGCCGCGCCTACCTGGACGGCGACTTCACCCGTACGGCGAACCAGCGCAAGCTTATCGAGGCCATCGTCGAGAAGGTGCTCAAGCTGAACGTGACCGAGCTGCCCGGCGTCATCGAGGCGGCGGCGAAGTGCGTTACCACGGACCTGACGGTGACCGATATCCTGGGGCTTGCCCAGCAGTTCAAGGGCAAGGGGAAGCTGACGGTGTACTCGGCCATGGTGCCGTCGTACACGGACTGGATCAACGATATCTCGTGGGTTATCAACGACAAGGATATGACCCGCGAGATGATGAAGGTTGTGGAGGCTGGGGACGACCCGTCCGAGATCATGTCGAACGGCGCCTCGGCGGAGGATTCCACGTCCGGCGGTTCGGGCGGCTCCGGAAGCTCCGGCGGCGACGCGTCGTGGCAGCCGCAGCAGTCCTACACCTACACCGAGCCCACGTACACGGAGCCCGATCCCGAGCCCGTCTACACCGACCCGGAGCCTTCCTACACGGAGCCCGATCCCGGTTATACCGATCCCGAACAGGGATCTTCGGGCGGAGACGTTTCGGGGGGCACCACCGTCGACCCCGAGCCGAACGTACCCGTGGCGCCCGACCCCGACCCTGCGCCTCCTGCGGGCGGCGATGCGGGCGCTGTCGGTGACGGAGGAGGCGCAGGGTCGGTGGATGACGGCGTGGCTACCGTGCAGATGGACCAGGCCGCCTAGGCGTCGCCGTAGCCGGCGGGGTTCATTGACTGCCAGCGCCAGCCGTCCTCGCACATGCGGGCCATGTCGTATTGCGCCTCCCAGCCCAGCTCGTCGCGGGCTTTCCCTGCGTCGGCATAGCACTCGGCGATGTCCCCGGGGCGCCGCTCCAGCACTGCGTAGGGAATCTCGTGGCCGCAGGCCTTCTCGAAGGCGTGGATGACGTCGAGCACGCTGGAACCCGTTCCCGTTCCCAGGTTGAAGATGCCTACGCCCCGACGCGTGCCGTCCTCGGACGGCGCGCCCTCGATGGAGCCGACCCCGATGGCCTTGCCCGTTCCCACCTTGCCGCCCATCCAGTCGAGCGCAGCCACGTGGCCCCGGGCCAGGTCGACCACGTGGATGTAGTCGCGCACGCCGGTGCCGTCGGGGGTGGGGTAGTCGTCGCCGAAGACGCCCACGCGGTCAAGCTTGCCCACGGCCACCTGGGCCACGTAGGGCAGCAGGTTGTTCGGGATGCCCTTGGGGTCCTCGCCGATGAGGCCGCTTTCGTGGGCTCCGATGGGGTTGAAGTAGCGCAGCAGCACCACGTTCCACTCGTCGTCGCCCACGTACAGGTCGGTGAGCATCTGCTCCAGCATGGACTTCGTCTGGCCGTAGGGGTTCGTGGGGGTGTGCTTGGGACAGCTTTCGGTGATGGGCACGAACTCCGGTTCGCCGTAGACCGTGGCGCTGGATGAGAACACGATGTTCTTGCAGCCGTGCTCGCGGGCCACGTCGCACAGCACGAGCGTGCCCGCGATGTTGTTCCAGTAGTACTCGAGCGGCTTGCTCACGCTCTCGCCCACGGCCTTGAAGCCGGCGAAGTGGATGATGGCGTCCACGGGGTGCAGCGTGAAGATGGTCTCGAGGGCCTGGCGGTCCAGGATTGATGTCTCGTAGAAGACAAGCTCGGGACCCGGCGTGGTGTCCACCACCTGGGCGCCGGCCAGGGCCGCGGCCGCTTCGGCCAGTTCCTGGGAGCCCAGGTCGGGAAACATCGGCTCCACGCCCGAGATGGCCCCCACGCGCCGGACCGCCTCGCGGCTGGAGTTGCTGAGGTCGTCCACGATGACCACGCGATACCCCTTCGCCAGAAGCTCCACCACCGTATGGCTGCCGATGAAGCCCGCGCCACCCGTCACCAGGATGGTCGTTTGCTGGGGTGCTTTCGCAAGGCTCTTGTTCGCCATGTCGATTCCTTTCGCGCCGATGTTTTCCGCGTCGCTGGGTCTTGGCCCATGCTACCAGTTTGGGCGTCGGACGGTGCACAACTGGAGGGTTTTGCGGGAAATCGCCCGAAACCCTCCAGTTGTGCACTCTGCCGCGGAATCATGCCTTGGGGGCTTGTGTCTGCGTTTGCCCTTCGGCGTCGCGCGTTTGCTTCACCAGGTCGGTCAGCTGGCTGCGGGAGTGCAGGCCCATCTTGGCGTAGATGCTGGTGACGTGGGAATGGACCGTGGCCGACGAGATGACGAGCCGCTTTTCGATCTCCCTGTTGCGGTAGCCTCGGGCGAGCAGGGCGAACACCTCTCGCTCGCGCTCGGTCAGGGCGAAATCTCGGCTCAGCTGGGCGATGACGCCGTCGAGGGCGGGACGCTGGACGTCGCGGGCGCCCAGCGGCGGTTCGCCCGGCGCGAAGAGTTCGGAGGCGCTATCCGGCAGCTGGTCGGCGGGCAGCTCGAACAGGGCGCGCACCTCCTGGCGCCCGTGGACGCCCAGCTTCTTGTAGATGCTCTGCGCGTGGGTCTTCACCGTGTTCTCCGAAAGCCCCATGCTGGTGGCGGCGAAGCGGGTGGTCTGCTCGCCGAGCAGGTGGTCGAGCACCTGCTGCTCGCGTGCGGTGAGCCCCGCGGCCCCCACGAGCTCCTCGCGACGCTTTTGACGGGCGGCCTCCGCTCGCTGCTCCTGCTCGGTCTGGATGCGCCGGCCCGAGGCGGCACCGGTGGCGGGGTCGAGGTAGCGAAGTCCCGCGGACACGGTGGCGAACAGGCCGAAAACCACGGCGTATCCCACGGCGGTCGTGATCGCGGAGTTCACGGAGGGCGACAGGCGCAATGCGTCCAGGAGGGCGCCCAGGCACATCCCCAGGTCGGTGACGCCGGTCAAAAACACCATGCCGAAGCACACCGGTCCCAAGGGGTTGACGCGCCGCGCATGGGCGACCTCGGAGAACACCGCGATCTCGAAGATGGCCACCAGCGCGAAGCAGGCCATGTTCACGTAATTGCACGCCAAAGGGGAAATGCCCGCTATCTCGAAAAACGGCATAATCGCGAAGGCGGCCGACATGAGCATGGTCCCCACCCAGAAGAAGCGCTGGGCCGACACGTGCAGAAGCCCCATGGCGACGAAGCAGACAAACGCGCCGATTCCGCGCGCAATAAGGAAGCTGAAGGAGAGCAGGGAATCGCTCGTGGCAGCCGCTTCGGCGAACGAGAAGCGGTAGTTCATGAAGTTGAACCCGATCTCTGCGATAACGATGCCGACGAGCAACGTCAGGCTCAGCCCGAACAGCTCGTTGCGCAGGCCGTGGCCGACGGTGAGGGGGCGGATGGCGGGACGGTCCATGAGCGCTTGCGCATGGGGGTCCTTTCGGATGCCGAAATGTAGAAGGAGCACGGAAAACAGCGGAAGCAGCGATGCGAACACGGCTACGGCCAGCGGCTTCATGGCCACCAGCAAAACAGCGTCCAGTGCGATGCCAAGCGCGATGCCAAGCGACATGTCGAAGATGGCAGACCGAGCGCCCCTCTCGCTTGCCAGCGAGAACCACAGCGCTATGAGAACGGAGACGGACATGCCGTTGACCATCGACCCGGCAAGGGCCGGGGGAAGAAGGGCGGAAGGCGCGGCAGCGATGCACAGGGCCGAGGCGGCGATGGGGGCGAGCGCGGTGAGGGCGAGCGTGCGTCGGTCCCACAGCAGCTTCGCCGACTTACCGGGGCGACATGCGAACAGAAGCAACGCGACGCCGCTTGCGGCCATGCCCGCGACGAAGGAGGGCAGCATGAGAGCGCTTCCGTTGGCGTTCCACGAATAGAACGCGCTCAGGTAGAAGGCCAGGTCCCACCATGCCCATCCCAAGGTCAGCCCGGCGACGACGATGGGGGAGGTGGGGTCGGGAAGGGGCTTTTCGCTGCAAACGGGCAAGCGTCCTCGCTTTCAAAACGGCGGATTGCGGAAATCATCATATCCCATGATGAAACACCCCAGTTGAAAAGCCATCATCAATTACAGTCTAACCTGTAACTAGACGGAAGGTGATGAGAACGGGTGAGGTGCCGATGAGGCGCTTTTGAAGCTCATCAGCGAACCGACGAAAACAGGCGATGGAAGGGCGGTAAGCGCTCGCTACCGTAGGGGCAAGCCTTTCCGGGCGGCAGCGGGGACGGTCCAAGCGAGCGTCGAGGTCAGGGGCATTTGGCCGTCGCCGACTTCCGCGGGGGGAGGAGAGAGGAAAGTCGAGAAGAGGAGGCACTATGAAGAGGGAAGGAAAACGGGCGGGGTTCTGGCGCAAGGCCGCCATGGTCGCCGGGTGCGCGGCTTTGGCCGCGGCGCTGGCGTCGGTTGCGGCGTGCTCGTCCCCAGCTCCGCAGAAGGCGGCCGACCCTGCGCCTGCAGCTGCTGCGGCCGAGGAGCCGAAGGCTCAGGAGCAGACGAGCGCGCCGGCGTCCGCCACCGACGAGGAGGCCGTTTTGTCCAGCATGGGCATTCTGGCCAACGATTACCAGAGCCGCGACGCGGGCCCGTTCATGGACCAGTACAACATCCCGGCGAAGCTCAACGCCGGCAGCCGCGGCTGCGACGCTTGCCATGAGGACCTGCAGGCCACGGTCAAGGAGATCGCCCCCGTTGTGCACATCATGACCACTGGCGCCATTTTCGGCAAGACCGTGGACTGGAACGACTGCGAGTCATGCCACTCCATGCAGGGCACCCGCGGCGGCGTGTACCTGGGCGAGTTCATGCACAACACCCACTACTCCAGCCCCGTGTTCACCGACACGAACAACGGCACCTGCTGGAGCTGCCATGCCATGGCCAAGAACGGCGAGATGGTCATGTGGGACGAGTATGTGTACGACGAGCAGCTGAGCGGGTACGCGGGCAACGTGGAAGAGGGGCTGCCCGAGTCCTCCGTGGAGTTCTTCCACCGTCGGGGCTACGATGCCGACAACTCCATCGGCGTTTCCATCCTGGGTGCCGACGAAGTGGACGTGGACGTGCGCCTGGACCAGGCCATGACCAGCGAGGACGACCGCTACGAGGCCGTGAACTACAACATCCCCGAGTGGACCGACGCCGACTTCGATGCCTGGCAGATCGAGATCCGCGGCGTGAAGAACCCTCAGTCGTTCACCTTCGCCGACTTGGAGAAGAACTTCCAGAAGCAAACGTTCCAGGTTACGCAGGAGTGCCTGGTGAACGGCGTGAACTCCTCGCTGGAGGACAGCTTCGAGGCGTCTGGCTACCTGCTTGCGGACATCATCGAGTACTGCGGCGGCCTTGAGGACGGCTGCACCACGGTGAAGGGCTTCGCCGACGAGGGCGAGGGCTGGGACTTCTGCGTGGAGCTTGACGACGCGCTGAAGAACGGCTCGTTCATCGCCGTGGAGTACTACGGCCACGAGATGACCGCCTACGAGGGCGCCCCGGCCGTGCTGGTGAACCCCGGCTTCCCGGGGGGCACATGGGTGAAGTACCTGAAGGCCGTTGAGTTCGGCACCAACGACGTGACCGCGCCCGTGCGCATCGTCGGCGGCGACGACTTCTACGCCGGCAAAGAGGACCCGCACCTGTACCCCTGCAACTCCGCATGGTTCAACCCGGCCCGCGACGGGCAGGTGTTCAAGGTGGGGCAGCCCATCAACCTGGAGGGCTTCGCCTGGGTGTGGAACCTGGACGGCCATAGCACCGGCGCCGTGCGATTCAGCTGGGACTACGGCCATACGTGGGTGACCCAGGAAGTGGCCGCCGACGCCGACCCGAACAACTGGCAGCGCTTCTACGCCACCTGGACGCCCACCGAGCCCGGCACCTACTGCCTGAAGGTGGAGGCCGTGGACGCCGCAGACAGCTGGCATCAGAAGAAGCCGGCCAGCGTGATCCTGACCGTCGAGGAATAGGCCAGCGAAGAGGAGAGGTAGAGCAATGATGAACGATACTGCGAAGAAGGTCATGGCCCCGGCGATGTCGCTGCTCATGGTGGTCGGAGCCGGTGCGGCGGCGGTGGTTCCGGCGCTGGGCGCCCAGCAGGCGGTTGCGGCCCCGGCGGCTGCGGCAGTGCAGGCCCAGGCAGGCGCCGTCGCCCCCACGACCCAGACGTTCGCCCAGGTTATGGACGTGGTCGGCTGCTTCGCCTACGACCAGCTGGCCACCACCCCGGCAATCGACATCTCGTCGGTGTTCGCCAAGGCCGCCGCGGCGCTATGCGCAAGCGCGCCCGAGTACGGCCTGACCTGCGCCTGTGGTGCGTTGCAGGTGACGGCGCCCGGCGCGTCCCTTGAGGCCACGGTGCCCGACCTGGCCGCCGGGGACGAGGCGTCCAGCTATACGCTGAAGTGCGCCTGCGCCTCCAACGTGGCGGGCGGAGGCGCGGTCGCCAACGCCGACGTCTCCGGCGTGAGCCTGGCCGGCGTGGCGAAAGCCGCCGGCGCACGGTAGATCGGGGACGCGTGCGGCCCCATGGACTCTCCGGGATTCATGGGGCGTAACAGCGGGGGCACTGCTTTTGCGGTGCCCCGCTTTGCGTTTCCGTGTGCTTCGGCTCGTGCATGGGGTGACGCGGCGACGTTTCCGCACGCCCCCGGCGCCCCCGTGCCTCTCTCAAGGTGTTGCGGTTGGCCAACTTCATGCATTTCCGTGTCGGGGTTTCGTGAATCCCCAGGTCGCCGATTTTTTCGATGCGGCAATGCATGAAGTTGGCCTCAGTTGCGCCAACGTCTTCGCCGAGCGCCCTCCCCGGACGACGGAAATGGGCGGTCGCGGCGTTTTCGTGGGCGTGGGGCTTGCGATTTTCCGATTGACTATACTGGTGCCAAAGGAAATCGGGCGGCGGCGTGCGCTCGGAAGAGCGGCGACGTGAGTCTGGAAGGGCGACGGCGTGCGCTCGGAAGGGTGGTTCGGGCCCGGAGGGGCAACGGCGTTGGCGGTGTATGGGAAAGGAAGCGCGAGGGCTATGGCGGATGCGGCGAGCGACATTCATTTCGGAACCGACGGGTGGCGGGCCATCATCGGGGAGGGGTTCACGGAGGCGAACCTGGTGCGCGTGGTGGACGCTGCGGCGCGCGTGTTCAAGGAGGACGCGGTGGCTGCGGGGCGGTCGCTCGACGACCCGGGCACGCTCATCGTCGGCCACGACTGTCGCCTGAACGCCCACGCCTACGCGCAGCTGGCCGCCGAGGTGGCCGCCACCCATGGCTTCACGGTGAAGCTGACCCAGGACTACTGCCCCACCCCCACGCTGTGCTGGTCGGTGGCCCACGATCCGGATGCGGTGGGCGGCATCATGCTCACGAGCAGCCACAACCCGGCGGAGTACCTGGGCGTGAAGCTGCGCCTGGCCGACGGGGGAGCGGCGGGCCCCGAGCTCACCGACCGGGTGGAGGCCGTGCTGGCCGACGACGAGGAAACGCCCACCGACCAGCGCGGATGCTACCAGGTGGTGGACCTCATGACCCCGTACCTGTCCGCCTTGCGCGCCATGGTGGACGAGGAGGCCATCCGCGCGGCGGGGCTGCGCGTGGTGGTCGACCCGCTCTACGGGGCCGGGCGCCACTACCTGGCCGGCCTTCTGCGCGACCTGGGCGTTGAGGTGGTCGAGATCGACGGCGACGAGGACCCCACCTTCGACGGGCTGCACCCCGAACCCATCGTGCCCTGGGTGAACCGCTGCATCGCCAAGGTGCCGGAGCTGGGCTTCGACGCCGGCTTCATCAACGACGGCGACGCCGACCGCATCGGGGCCGTGGACGAGCACGGCAACTTCGTGAACCCGCACCGCATCATGACGCTGATCACGCAGCATCTAGCCGAGGACAAGGGCATGGAGGGCCGCGTGGTCTCCACGGTCACCGCCTCGGCCATGCTCAAGCGCATGTGCGACCATCTGGGGCTTCAGTTCGTGAGCACTCCGGTGGGCTTCAAGTGGATCTACGCGGAGATGCAGAAGGGAGGTGTGCTTCTGGGCGGCGAGGAGTCCGGCGGCATCGGCATCCCGGGACACGTGATGGAGCGCGACGGCCTGCTGATGGCGCTGCTTCTGTGCGAGACCATGGCGCAGAAGGGCCGCACCCTGGGGCAGCTGGTGGACGACATGTTCGCGAAGGTGGGCCGCATGGAGTTCACCCGCGAGGGGCTCTCGCTCACCGACGACCAGATGGCGGCTTTCCGCGAGCGCGTGCTTCCCGCCGGCACCTACGAACCTGATACCTTCGACGGCGTGGAGGTGGCGTCGATCGACCGGCGCGACGGGGTGAAGCTGCTGCTTGCGGGCGATGCGTGGGTCATGATGCGCCCGAGTGGCACCGAGCCTCTGGTGCGCATCTACGCCGAAGCCCCCACTGCCGAGGAGGTGGCGTCCCTGATCGCCGAGGCGAAGCGCGTGGTGGAGCGGGCGTAACGGCTGTTGGCTGCCGCTCCTAGTGGGCGCGGGGGTCGAACTCCTCCACCAGCTCGATGAGCTCCTGGCGCTTGTGGATGCCTAGTTTCGTGTAGATGCGCTTGGAATGGGTGCGCACGGTGTTCTCGGACACCACCAGGATCTCGGCGATGCGCGCCACGGAGTTGCCGCGGGCGATGAGCTCGGCCACCTCGGTTTCTCTGGCCGACAAGGCGAAATGCTCGCGCACCATGGCCATCTGCTTGGAGAATCGGTCGCGGTAGACGGCGCCGTAGAGCTCGTCGCGCCCGCGGCCGTCCCTCGGGTGCATCCCGTCCGGGCGGATGTCGGCCGCGGGTAAAAACCCGTCGTCTGCGGCATACGGGCTTTCGGGATGCCCGTGCGTTTTGGCTGCGGGCGAGACGGCCTGCATCTGCGCTGCGCTGGTTGCGGGGCCAATGCCGGGGATGGTCGCCGGGGGCATCGCGTGCTCGGGCGAAGCCGTTCCCTCGATGGCGGGCTCCGAAACGGGGGCGCAGGGGGCTGCGGGTGCCGGGGCTGACCCCGCTTTGCCGGCCGAAGACTGCGGCGCCTGTATCGGACCAGGTCGCGCGGGCGTTTGGCGTCTGCGGTCGGAGAGCAGCTCGATCTGTCCCATGGAGCGCGCCGCGATGGCCGAGCGGAAGCCGCCCTGGCCGACAAAGTACATGATCCCCAGGAAGTACACTGCCACGATGGCCACCAGGGCAAGCGAGGGGATGCCCGCCAGGGTCAGGTGCTCCACCAGCGAACCGCCTACGAACCCCACGTCGTGCAGAGCGTAAACGATGCCGCCGAACAGGCCGTAGATGAACACGGGGTTGATGCCCCCGTCCCGCGACATCTGGGCGCATTGGATCATCATGAGCATGATGACCACCGACCACAGGGCGTACAGCACCGCCGCAAGCCCCCGGGTGTAGGGCACCCCCAGAAGCGGCAGGAACAGAAAGGCGCTGGTCACCAGCGGGAAGAACACCCGGTAGGACACCTCCACGTTCAGATGTATGTTCTTCACGCCCATCATCGCCAGAAGCGCCAGCGCCGCAGCGAAGGTGGCCACCATGGAAAGCATGTTCACCAGGGTGCCCACGGAGGGCTCGGCCACGGCCAGCGAGCGCATGATGCCGGTGCAGAAGCCCAGCGCTCCCATGGCCAGCGCCGTGCGCCACATGAGCGACACCACATGGCGGTAAGTGCGCGGGTGCTCGCGGGGCACGTCCTCGAACATGGGCTGGTCCAGGCGGATGGTGCGGCTGGTGAGCACGATGGCCAGCCCGAACAGGGGCAGGAACACCAACGGGATGAGGTAGGCCGTCACGGCCACGGGAATGAGGTGCAGCGCGAAGTAGAACAACGACCCCCAGGCGGTACCGGCGATGAGCGTGGTGTTGCCCTCATGAGGCTCCATGCTGGCGAAGAGCCGCTGCCAGAGCATGTAGAACCCGGCCGACCCCACCCCCAGCAGCGCCCCTCCCGCGGTTACCAGCGGCAGCGCAAGGTTATCCAAGTAGATGGCGCCGATGAGCAGCGCCCATCCGCTGATGTAGAGCGACGCCACGGCCTTCACCATGAAGCGGCGCGTCTCCATGGGGAAGAGGTAGGTGCCCAAGGCGCTGGCGATGAAGGCGCCGGTGAACGTGAGCGACTGCGCCACGAAGAAGTGCCGTAGAACCTCGGGGGTTTGGAAGTCCATGGGGAGGAAGGGGAACACGCCGCCCCAGACGCTGGCGGCGTTGATGGCCAGGAACAGGCCGTAACCCAGCGTCGCCAAGCTGGGTTTGAGCGCCGCTATGAGAGTTGGAGTCTTCACATTCCTCCCGAGGATGCCGATGCGTTTCCGGAAGCGGGCCCGCACGTTCGAAAGGCATCATGAGGGCGGCGCTTCCAAGGGCGGGAAGGGCGGTCTTCGCTTGCGCTTCCCGATGAAAGTATAGCGGTACCGAAGGCGTGCGGTGCGAGCGCTGATATAATACTTGCAGTTTAAGAATGGATTTGAACTGGGGAAACTCAAAATTCACATGGGTTATGTGACAAAGAGCTGCGATTCTGTGCCCTACAATCCGCCTATCCGAGTTGCCCTGCGCGGTCGGATGAGGGGGCGGGCGAAAGCGAGACGCCCGTCCGAGAGAGGCAGACAGAAGAGAGGGAGGCACCATGACAGACCATGGGAAGAACGCGGTATCCCGGCGCACCTTCGTGAAGGGTTCGGCGCTCGCCGGCCTGGGGGCTGCGGCGCTGGGCACCGCGTCCATGTTCGGCTGCACGTCGCCGGCCGAGGAGAAGCCCGAACAGAAGCCCGCGGAGGTGCAAGCCGACGCCACCGAGCCCGAGCGCGTGCCGACGAAGGCCGTCGCAGCGCCCGTGGACGACACCATCGTCTGGACCCATTGCGCCGTGAACTGCGGCAGCTGCTGTGCGCTGCAGTGCCATATCCAGGACGGCGAGATCAAGTACGTCGAATCGGACAACACCGGCTCGGCGGAGCTGGGCGAGCCTCAGCTGCGCGCTTGCCTGCGCGGCCGCTCCATCCGCCGCTGGCTGCAGAGCCCCGACCGCCTGAACAAGCCGCTCAAGCGCGTGGGCAAGCGCGGCGAGGGCAAGTTCGAGGAGATCTCCTGGGACGAGGCGCTGGACACCATCGCCTCCGAGATGAAGCGCATCCGCGAGACCTACGGCGACGAGGCCATGACCTCGCACTACTCCTCCGGCGTGTGCCAGGGCCAGGTGCAGGCGAACCCGGTGAAGCGCCTGCTGAACCTGACCGGCGGCTTCCTGAACTACTACGGCTCCTACAGCTCCGCCCACATCTCCGCCGCGGGCACCTACACCTACGGCGGCGGCTCCTACGGCAGTTCCTTCATGACCATCCAGCCCGGCCAGCTGGTCGTCATGTTCGGCGACAGCCCGGCCGACACCCGCATGGGCGGCGGCGCGCACACCCACGACTTCGCCTACATCCGCGAGACCACCGGCTGCCGCGTGATCAACATCGACCCGCGCATGACCGACACCACCTGCGGCCAGGGCGGCGAGTGGATCCCCATCCGCCCCGGCACCGACGGCGCCCTGTGCGCGGCGCTGGCCTACGAGATCATCAGCAACGGCTGGGCCGACGAGGACTTCCTGCACACCTACTGCGTGGGCTACGACGAGGAGACGCTGCCCGAGTCCGCCAAGGGCAAGAACGCCTCCTACAAGGACTACATCCTGGGCGACGGCCCCGACGGCACGCCGAAGACCCCTGCCTGGGCCTCCGCCATCACGCTGATTCCCGAGCAGCGCATCATCGACCTGGCCCGCGAGATGCACGAATCCGACCCCTGCTACATCTGCCAGGGCTACGGCCCGCAGCGCCGCGCCAACGGCGAGATCACGGCCCGCGCCATCATGGTGCTGCCCCAGCTGCTCGGCCAGATCGGCAAGCCCGGCACCTCCGACGGCCGCCGCGAGGGGTCGATGTCGGTGGGCTTGGGCATGATCCCCACCGGCGACAATCCGGTGAAGACCAACATCCCCACCTTCGAGTGGCCCAACGCCATCCTGCACGGCGAGGAGCTCACGGCCCTGAACGCCGGCGTGCAGGGCGCCGACAAGATGTCCACCTCCATCAAGTTCATCTGGAACTACGCGGGCAACTGCCTGACGAACCAGCACTCCGACATCAACATGACCCACGACATCCTGGCCGATGAGAGCCTGGTGGAGTTCATCGTGACCTCGGAAGTGTTCATGACCGACTCGGCCAAGTACTCCGACATCATCATCCCCGACCTCACCTCCCAGGAGCAGCTGTCCATCTCCTCCGACGGCTATTCGGACAACATGATCGCCGTCATCTTCGGCGCCCCGGTCTACGAGCCGAAGTTCGAGCGCCGCGGCATCTACGAGGTGTGCGCCGATCTGGCCGAGCGTCTGGGCGTGGGGGAGGCCTTCACCGAGGGCAAGACCCGCGAGGACTGGCTGCGCGAGATCTACGATGCTTGCCGGGAGAAGCATGCCGATTGGGATATGCCCACGTGGGACGAGGGCTACAAGATGGGCGTGTGGAAGCGCAAGCCCGACGTGAACCTTTCGCTGAAGGCGTTCGTGGAAGACCCGGCTGCCAACCCGCTGAAGACCCCGTCGGGCAAGATCGAGATCTACTCCGAGACCCTGGCCGGCTTCGAGGAGACCTGGGAGCTTGCCGAGGACGAGGTGGTCACGGCCCTTCCCATCTACGACCCCGGCTTCTTGGGCTACGAGGCCTGCACCGAGGAGTACCCGCTGCAGATCACGGGCTTCCACTACAAGGCCCACACCCATTCCAGCTACGCCAACAACGAGGTCATCCAGACGGCGGCGCAGCATGTGGCCTGGGTGAACCCCATCGACGCCGAGGCCCGCGGCATCAAGGACGGCGACACCATCCGCGTGTTCAACGACTGCGGCGAGATCCGCATCCAGGCCAAGGTCACCCCGCGCGTCATCCCGGGCAACGTGAGCATTCCCCAGGGCATGTGGCATGACGCCGACATGGCCGGCGACAAGGTGGACCACGGCGGATGCATCAACACGCTGACGAAGTACCGGCCCTCGCCGTTGGCCAAGGCCAATCCGCAGCACAGCAACATCGGCCAGATCGCGAAGGCGTAAGAGGGGGAGACGACCATGACCCAGTACGGTTTTCATTTCGACGGCACGCGGTGCACCGGCTGCAAGACCTGCGTGCTGGCCTGCAAGGACAAGAACGACCTGCCCAACGACATCAACTTCCGCAACGTAGTCGAGTACGGCGGCGGCTCGTGGAAGCAGGACGGCGCCGGCTGCTGGACCACCGACGCCTTCACCTACCATGTGTCCGTGGCATGCAACCACTGCGACGAGCCCGTGTGCCTTGCCAACTGCCCGCAGGGAGCCATCGGCAAGGACGAGGCAACCGGCGAGGTGTTCTCGGACCCCGAGATGTGCATCGGCTGCGGCACCTGCGCAGCGTCGTGCCCCTACGGCGCCCCGAAGGTGGACGACGCGAAGAAGAAGTCGGTGAAGTGCGACATGTGCGCGGACCGCGTTGCCGCCGGCAAGCAGCCGGTGTGCGTGGAGGCCTGCCCGCTGCGCGCCCTGGACTTCGGCAAGATCGAGGATCTGCGCGCCAAGTACGGCGATACGGCCGAGGTGGCGCCGCTGCCGGCCGCCAGCCAGACCAAGCCGAACCTGGTCATCACGCTTCCGGTCAACGCCAAGGGGGCAAGCGGCGACGTGGAGAACCCGCGCGAGATAATGTAGGCAACTTCCACGGATAGCGCCTTTCCGTGGCGACGGCGTCGGCGGCCTGCGATAATGAAACGGGCCGCCGGCGCTTTTCCGGGGGAACCGGCGTTGCGGCCTTGGCGCCGAGCGGGCGGAAAGACAGAGGGGAGGGGAAGGCGTGCAGTACGGGTTTCACTTCAACGGGCTTCGCTGCACCGGGTGCAAGACCTGCATGCGGGCCTGCAAGGACTACCACGACCTGCCCTTCTCCATCGCCTTTAGGCAGGTCTACGAGCTTGCGGGCGGCGGCTGGACCGTCGACGGGACCGGATGCCCCGTGCAGGACGTGTTCGCCTACTACGTATCCGTGGGCTGCAACCACTGCGCGAATCCCGTGTGCATGCGGGTGTGCCCGACCGGGGCCATGCACAAGAACGATGGCGGGCTGGTCACCGTGGACGAGCGGCGCTGCATCGGCTGCGGCTACTGCGCGCTTTCATGCCCCTACCGGGCGCCGAAGGTGGACCGCGAGGCCGGCCACAGCGTGAAGTGCGACGGATGCGCGGAGCGTGTGGCCGCGGGCGAGCAGCCCATCTGCGTGGAAGCCTGCCCGCTGCGGGCCCTGGACTTCGGGCCCGTGGAGGAGCTGCGGGAGCGTTTCGGCAGCGAAAGCGACCTGCGCCCGCTGCCCCCGTCCTCCGAGACCTTCCCCAACCTGGTGATCACCCTGCCGGCGCCCGTTGCGGCCGATCCGGCGCGGGTTCGGGAGGAAGGGGCGGTGGGCAATGTCGGAGAGATCGTATGAAGGAGAGCCGATGGACGAGGAGTTGGAGGCCGTCGCGTTCGTGGGGACGACCCTTGCACCGTTCTTCCTGAACGACCCGAAGAAGGGGGAGGCGGGAGCATCCTTTGCAGCCATGGCGCAGCTGGACCCCGCCCAGGCTGCCAGCGAGTGGCCCTTCGCCGATGAGGAGGAGGCCGCGGCCGACTTCGCGCTCATGGTGGAGGGGCTGGTCGGCGGCGCGGACGCCGAGGAGCTGGTATGGGAGTACCGGCGGCTGTTCACGGGGCCGGGGCATTTGGTAGCGCCTCCGTGGGGGTCGGTCTACACCGACGTGGAGTCGGTGGTGTTCGGGGCCAGCACCCTGGAGTTGCGCGCCTTCATGCGCAAGGCAGGCGTCGAACGCGTGAGCGACGAGCGCACCCCCGAGGACCACATAGGGCTGATGCTTGCCATGATGGCCTACCTAGCCCAGGAGAAGCCGGCGTTCCTGGACGAGTACCTGCAGCAGCACCTGCTCACCTGGGCGCCCCACTACCTGGATACGCTGGAGCGCGAGGCGCAGCATCCCTTCTACCGGGGGCTTGCCCGGCTCACCCGCAGCACCTTGGAGGGCGTTCGCGAGGCCCGCGGCCTTCAGGTGCGGACCCCGCGGTTCTACCGATAGGCCGCGGCTGCCATGAGCGGGCTTTCCACGGCCTTGAGCGAGATTACCCTGGTGCTGTTCACCACGCTGGCGCCTTCGGGCACCGTCGCCTACGTTTTGATGAACCTGCCCATCGTCTTCGGGCGGGCGCGGGGCGCTGACCACGACCGCTTGGACAAGCTTTCCTGCCTGCCCCTGATCGTGGCTATGGTGGGGCTGGTGGCGTCGGCCACCCACCTGGGCAATCCCTCCAACGCCCTGTACGTGTTCACGGCCGTGGGCAGAAGCCCCCTGTCCACCGAGGTGTTCTGCGCCGTCGTGTTCCTGGCCATGGCCGGCGTCTACTGGCTGTACTCGTTCTCGCTGCATCCGCGACGGGGGCTGCAGCGGACGGCGGTTGTGGTCATCGACCTGGCGGCGCTGGCGTTCCTGGTTGCGGTGGCCTTCGCCTACGACGTGGATACCATCACTACGTGGAGCATGCCGCTGGTGCCAGCCTGCCTACTGGCGAACTCCCTGATGGGAGGCCCGATCATAGCGTGCCTGGGGTTTGCCGCGGCATCCTACGCTCCGGCGTTTCCCGCGTGGGGGCGCCGTCTGGTGGGGCTTTCGGCTGCAGCCCTTGCGGTGAACGTGGCGCTGTACGTGGCCATGGCGGGCGAGCTTTTGGGCGCGGGAAACGAGCTTGCGAGCGTTGCCCAGTTGGTGCCAGACTTCCCCCTGTGCTTGGCGGCCTTCGCGGCCTTGGGGGCGGCGGCCTTGTGCGTTGCCTGGAGGAGCCTGCGCTTCGAGGGCCGACGCCGCGTGATGGTGTTGTCCGGCGCCTCAGCGTTGGTGCTTGCGGGCATCTTCGTCATGCGCTTCGTCTTCTACATGTCCCACCTGACCGTCGGCCTGGGGGTGTAGGGGGGTCTCTATTGGGTGCGAGCGCACATAACTCGCTAACTTGGCGCCGATTCCGTGCAAGTTAGCGAGTTATGTGCACTGCGGGCGGGGTTGCTGGGGCGTCCCTACCGCTCGTGGAACTTCGGAATCTGTTTGAGGGTGGCCCATGCCTCCTGCTTGCCCGCATCCGTTCCCAGAAGGCTGTCGAGATCGTCGAAGGCCACCGAAGGGCGTCCGAACAGGGCTTTCAGCTCGCCCAGGGGGATGGGGGTGCGGTAGCAGGCGGAAAGGGCCTCGGCGCAGGGGCGGTCGGCGCACACCACGCAGAGCGGGTCGAGCCCTTCGACGAGCGCGAACAGGGCCTTGGGATCGAGGGCGGCGGGGGCGTCGGTCGCATCGGCGCCGTCGGCCTCCAGATGCGCGAACACCGTGCCGTCGGGGCCGTAGCCCAAAGCCTCGCAGGACTTATCGCACGCCGTGCGGGCGCGCTCCGGCAGCGGGCGGGTGCTTAGCACCGCGAACGTGCCCAGCCGGTTGCCCGACAGGTGGTCCGAAAACGAATCCCAGGTCTCGTTGAGGGACGCTTCGTACATGGTACTGGTGCCGTGGGTGGTCATGGCGGCCTTTCGGTGCGGATGGCTCGTGCGGGCAGAGGGTCAGGTGACGCCGATCGAATGCTGCTTGTCTGCCTGTCTATTCTATCATGCGGGAATTGGGCATCGGCAACTCTCGTTCGTCCTGCTTGCGCAGAGGGCGTCTCTCGATGTGACGGCTTGCGGATGGCTGCATAGCAAAGGGCGGTTCGGCTGCCGTTTCTGGCTCTCGGCAAGCTGGGTCCTTGTGAGCGAAAGCGAATCACGCTACTATAATCCTCTTGCTCGATGGCTGCGTCAGGACTCGAAGCCGTCCTCGGAGCGCCCTGGTTAAGAACTTGGAAAGATTCGGGTAAGAAAGACTCAGCATTCAAGTTATGGTGATTAATCCTTTGCCTGCGTAGCCTATATTCGGGCTTGATCGAGTAGCCCGCGGGGTATGAATATGGGAAGCAAAGAGGAGGATGCAATGGCAGATCATCGTGACATGCTGCATGGGTCGGCATCGTTGAATCGACGCAGCTTCGTAAAGCTTTCTGCGGCGACGACGGCGGCTTTGGCAGCAAGCGGCTTGGCCGCCTGCGCGAGCGATGGCCCCAAGACGACTCCGGCTCCGGAAAGCACGGAGGCGGATGCCGTCGAGGAAACTCGCGCGCCGATGCCGATGGACGATCGTAACGTTACCGACGGCACGTGGGTCAGCGCCGCCTGCTGGCATAACTGCGGCGGCCGCTGCGTGAACAAGGTCTTGGTTCGCGATGGCGTGGTTGTGCGCCAGAAGACCGACGACAGCCACGAGGACAGTGCCGAGTTCCCCCAGCAGCGCAGCTGCGTACGGGGCCATTCCCAGCGCAACCAGGTGTTCTCGGCCGACCGCCTGAAATACCCTATGAAGCGCAAGAGCTGGCATCCCGGCGGCGGCGAGAACGCCCATGGCGAGCTGCGTGGCATCGATGAGTGGGAGCGTATCAGCTGGGACGAGGCCTTCGAGCTGATTGCCGGCGAGTTCACACGCATCTCCGAGGTCTACGGCCCCCGCGCCTTCTTCGGCGACGGCGGCGAGGCATGCAAGGTGCTCAGCCTCATGGGCGGCTTCATTCCCAACTGGGGCACCACATCGTGGGGATCCTGGCGATTCACGGCTCCGACCGTCGGTCTGCCGGACGGTTTCTCCGGCGGCGCCCAGGGCATCAACGACCGCTTCGATATCCAGGAGTGCGACTACGTGGTCGCCCTGGGTATCAACCCCGCATGGTCTTCTGCGGGCAACCCCTCCAACCTCATGCTTCAGGTCAAGCAGTCCGGTGCGAAGTTCATCGGCATCGACCCGTTCTACAACGACTCCTACGCTTTGGTCGATGCGGACTGGATCCAGTGCCGCCCTTCGACGGATACGGCGTTCCTGCTGGGCGTCGCCAACGCGATGCTCGAGATGGACGATGAGAAGCATCTGATCGACTGGGACTTCCTGGCCAAGTGCACGGTAGGTTTCGACGCCGACTCCACGCCCGAGGGCGAAGACCCCCAGGGCAACTTCAAGGACTATGTGCTCGGCACCTACGACGGGGTTCCCAAGACCCCGGAGTGGGCGTCGAAAATCTGCGGTTCCGATCCGGGCAAGATTCGCGAGGTGGCCCAGATCGTCGGCAAGGACAACAAGGTGGCCATTCTCTCCGCATGGGCCAACGGGCGCACCCACAGCTCCGATTCCCTGGGACAGGTCTTCATGACCGTTGGCGCCATGGGGGGCCACTATGGCAAGTCGGGCCATATGTGCGGCATTTCCGGCCATCGCTACGCCTTCAACGGCGGTCCGCACCTGGTGAAGGCCGGAAGTTCGGGCCAGCCGTCGGTCAAGAACCCCTTGGCGGCTACCGAGGGCATGAACCATACGCAGATGTGGCAGGGCATCCTCAACGGCGCTTATACGTACTGCGGAGGTGCCACCTCCAAGGTTCCAGGCGAGGGGCGCGAAGTCGACATCAAGCTCATCTACCACGACAGCAGCGCCCGCCTGCAGACCGCGGACGGTCAGGCGATGGGCATCGAAGCCCATCGGAAGGTGGATACGGTGGTGTCCCACGGCATGTTCCTGACCACCAATGCCCTGTACTCGGACATCGTGCTGCCCGTGACGTCTATGTGGGAGGTGGAGGGCGGCTTCCAGACCGGGAACAAAGAGGTGCTGTTCTACCACTCTAAGGTCGTAGACCCCATGTACGAGACCAAGACCGACGCAGAAATCGCCCGCGGCCTGTGCGACAAGCTGGGGCTGGACGCGACCCAGCTCTACGCGATCAGCGACCATCAGGCGTTGTTCAACCAGCTGCTGGGTGCCACCTATACCGACGAGGCGGGCGAGGCGAAGCCGCTGCTGACCATCACCGCCGAGGACATCGCGAAATGGGAGTGCGAGGGCGAGCCTCAGGAGGGCGTCGTCGCTCTGGACAAGTTCATCTCCGACGGCGTCTACCAGATTCCCCGTAAGAAGGGCGACGCCTACTCCTTCATCGCCTTCAAGGATTTCGTCGAAGATCCCGACGCCAATCCCCTGAAGACCGCTACGGGCAAGCTGGAGATCTGCTCTTCGGCGCTGAGGGACGCCATCAACGCCATCGGGTTCTCGACCATTGAGGCTATTCCCACTTACGCCGTGCCTCAGGAAGGTTACGAGGCGACCTTCTCTGACTTCGAGAAGGGGACGAAGGGCGAATACCCCTACCAGGTGTACAACCCGCATTACCTGCGCCGCTCCCACACGGTGTTCGACAACGTCCAGTGGCTTCGCGAAACCTGGCCCAACCCCGTGTTCCTGAGCTCCGTCGACGCGGCGGAGAAGGGAATTTCCACCGGCGACACGGTGTTGCTCACCAGCCCCCACGGCAAGTGCCTGCGAAAGGCGAGCATCACCCATCGACTCATGCCCGGCGTGGTTGGTCTACCCCACGGCGCCTGGGTGAACGTCGACGAGAAGACCGGCATTGACCGCGCTGGGTCCGACAACTACTTGACGGGTCAGGTGCAGTCGGGCCAGGGTACCTCCGGCTGGAACACCTGCATCTGCAATCTTGAGAAGTACAACGAGGCACTCCCCGAAGATATCGACGTCGAGATGCGCATCGTCTCGGCCCAGGCCTAAAGGAGCGATGAGATGACGAAGCAAGGTTTCTACTTCAACATGGCGGCCTGCATCGGATGCCGGACCTGCCAGATCGCCTGCAAGGACAAGAACGATCTGGCTGTGGGCGACACATTCCGCCACCTGGAGGATTACGAGGTCGGGGAGTATCCGTCAGCCACGGTCTACCATTATTCGCGCACGTGCAACCACTGCGAGAATCCCGCTTGCGTGGAGGTGTGCCCCAACTCGGCTATGTACATCAGCGAGGAAGACGGTACCGTCTTGCATGACGACGAGAAGTGCATCGGCTGCCAATACTGCGTGAAAGCATGTCCCTACGGCGTTCCGACGTATATCGAGTCGCTGCAGCGTACCCATAAATGCGATGGCTGCCTAGCGCTGCGCAACGCTGGCGAGCAACCCGCGTGCGTTTCCGCCTGCCCCATGCGAGCCCTCGAGTTCGGCGACTTCGAGGAGCTGAAGAAGAAGCACCCGGATGCGGTGAGGGACATCGCCCTGCTGCCTGATTCTTCCGAAACGCAGCCGTGCACGCTCATCGACCCGAGGGAGTGCGCCGTAAGCTCTGCGGGCAACGAGATCTGGGTATAGGGAATGATCCAGGGGCCACGGCTTGCGGATGCCGTGGCCCCTCTCACGTTTGTGGGATAATGCGGTAGGATATTTTCCGGTACGAAAGGATTCGGGGGCGCCGGTTTGGGGGAGGGGGGGACTGCCATGGCGGATCTGGGCAACGTGCGGCTGAAGACGAAGTTCGGTGTGCTTATCGTGCTCCTGGTGCTTGTTTCCCTGTGCGCGAACATTGCTTGGACGTCGATGAACGCCCGTGCCCAGATGGAAAACGAACTGAGGGAAAAGGGGCAGGTTCTCGCCCAGCAGATGGACGCGGTGTGGGAGTTCATGGCTTCGAACCAGGACAGGCTCGAGCAGATATCCTATACCGACCAGGGCGTGTACCAGGGCTTGCACTGCGCCATCGTCGGACGGAGCATCGGACAGCTCTTCACGTCCCAATCGACCTACTCCACGAAGTTCGTGAACTTCAATCCCCGAAACGCCGCAGACGAGCCTGACGAGTTCGAAGCAGCGGCGCTGGAGGCCTTCTACGACCGAAACGCGGCAGAGTTCTTCCAGATCACCGAGCAGGATGGCAAGGAGGTCTTTCGCTATGTGGCCCCCATGCGCATAGAGGAAAACTGCTTGGAGTGTCATGGGGAGCCGGCTGGAGAGCTTGACGTGACGGGCTTTGCGAAGGAGGGTTGGAAGCTGGGAGATGTGGGCGGTGCCATAAGCATCGTCATGCCTCTGGACGTGTATATGGAAAGCGAGCGCTCCTCCATTCTCCAGGACGTGCTCTTCTTCGGCGTGATGCTTGTAGCCTGCCTGGTTGTCGTTTATGCGGCCCTTCGGTATCTGGTGACGGGACCCTTGGCGCGGATTCGCGCTGGCGTGGAGAGCATCCAGCAGGGAAACCTTGACGTTCGATTCGCCCATTCCCAATCCTCCCGCGAGATGAACCAGCTTATGAGCGAGTTCAATTCCATGGCCGCGGAGTTGTCCGGCATTTACGAGAACCTGGAAACCCAGGTTGCCGATCGCACGGCGCAGCTTGCCCGGGCCAACGAGGCCCTTGAACGCCAGCGCGAGCAGCTGGAGGAGGCAAACCGGAAGCTTGTGGAGGAGAACCGCTACAAGTCGGACTTCCTTGCCATGATGAGCCATGAGCTGCGGACTCCGTTGACCAGCATCATCGCTTTCGTCGAGCTGATGGGCAGCGAGAGCGACCCGGCCGACGAGGAGGAGATGGAGGCTTTGAAGGAGGTCGAAGCCAACAGCCGCGCGCTGCTATTCGTGATTAACGACATCTTGGAGATGAGTCGGTTGGATGCAGGTAGGACGAATATGAATGTGGAAGTGGTCGACCTTGGGGACGTAGCGGGCATGGTGTGCGACGTGGTGCGACCCCTTGCCGCCCGCAACGAAGTAGCTTTTTCCTGCAGCATCGATCTGGATGTGCCCTTGATCCAGGGTGACTTCGAGAAGATCCGGCACGTGATGGAGAACCTATGCGGAAACGCGGTGAAGTTCACACCGGCCGGCGGCAGCGTTGGACTCTCCATGAGCTACGACGATGCAAGGGGCACGGTACTGATCAGCGTTGCGGATACGGGGATCGGCATAGGCCCTGCGGACCGGGAGCGCATTTTCGAACGATTCGTCCAGGTCGATTCATCTGTTTCCAGGAAATACAGCGGAACCGGTCTGGGGCTGGCTTTGGCGAAGGAGTACGTGGAGATGCATGGAGGAACCCTGTCGGTGGAAAGCGAGCTGGGTCGGGGCAGCACGTTCATCGTGGGGCTTCCTGTTTCGAGGGAGGAACGGTAATGGGGCGGGGAGGCTTGTCAGAGATGCGCCTTGGCGCCAAGGCCAAGGTGATGCTCATCGACGACGACAAGAGCTTGCACGTTTTCATGCGCCGCATCTTGGAGGGCGCGGGCTATGAGTTCTGCGGAGCGCAGGATGGCCTCTCGGGGTTGGAGATATTGTCGGCCGAAAAGCCGGATCTGCTGCTTTTGGACGTCATGATGCCGGGCATGAACGGCTTCGATGTGTGCCGTCGCATGCGGGAAGGGGGCCGGCGCATTCCCGTTATCTTCCTCTCGGCGAAGGGCGACATCGTGGACAAGTCCATCGGGTTCAATGCCGGCGGGGACGATTACGTGGTAAAGCCGTTCAGCTCCGACGAGCTGCTGCTGCGCGTGCAGGCCCATTTGCGGCGCCATCGCGATGACCTGGCGTTTGCCAGGGCGGTAAGCAGGGAAGGCACCAATCACACGGGCGATTTGGAGATCAGGTTCAATTCCTACGAAGTGCTTTTGCGAGGCGAGCCGCTCAATTTGACGGCAAAGGAGTTCGAAATCCTATCGCTTCTTGCGGGAAACCCGGGGCAGGTGTTTACCCGTGCGCAAATCTATGAGCATATTTGGGGACCGGGAAGCGCCGTGGACGAGAACAGCATCACCGTGTTCGTCCGCAAGATTCGGGAGAAGATAGAGGACAACCCCTCGCAGCCCAAGTATCTGCTCACCGTGTGGCGCGTTGGGTATAAGTTCGTCGAGCACATCTAGCCTGCGAGTAGTTCCTTGCGCCGAGGGCGCGCTGTCGCCGAAGGCAGCTTGTTATGTTGCGCTCGACAGCGCGGTACGCCCGGTTTCCTAGCCCTGTTTCTGCTTCGAGCGTTCGGGCGATTGCCCCTTGGACGTTGCGGACGCCAGCTGGTTCGGGCGTTCGCAATGGCCGCCGGGGCAGCGGGAGTCCAGGTCGTAGGAACTCCAGTTGCGCATCTTGTCCTTAAGGGCGGCATGGACCCGCCGCTCCAGGCGGTGATGCTCGGCGATCACATGCAGCACGTCCTTGGGGTTCTGGCGAATCTCGCGGATGGCGGCGCCGGCGTCCGCGTTCATGGTGCGCTCGGCAATCAGGGCCAGAAGCGGCATGAGCAGCACTGACACGCCCCCGGCCGCCACCAGCACCGACGCGGTCTCCTGGCTCATGGCGCCCGCGGCCACGGCCACCGAAGTCACCGCCACGATGATGGGCAGGGCCGTGGCGCAGTAGAACGACACGGTCAGCCGCTCGCGGACGTCCATGGTGCGCGAGGTGCGCCCCAGCGACAGAGACACGAAGATGGGCAGCGCCCGCACGAACAGAAGCAGCACCACGAACAGCGCCAAGAGCTCGGGCCGGGCTCCCAGGGCGTGCAGGTCGACCTTCGCGCCGGAGACGACGAAGAACAGCGGCACCAGAAAGCCGTAGGCGATGGCGTTGTGCTTCATCTCCATGGTCTGGTTGCCCTCGGGGATGAGGAAGCGCAGGATGAAGCCGGCGGCGAAGGCCCCCAGCACGATGTCCAGGTCGAACACCGCCGAAAGCGCCGTCATGCCGATGAGCAGCAGGTTCACGGCGCGGATGACCATCTGCGAGTTCGTGTCGGCGTTCTCGGCGATGAACCGGTGAATGCGGCTGCCCACGCGCTGGGCAGCTTTCGGGACCACGCCTGCCAGCACGGCGATGGCAGCGAACGCCAGCAGCACGACCATGGTCTGCCAGGTGGCGCGGGCCGTCAGCAGCAGCGCCATGGCCAGGATGGGCAGAAGCTCGCCCCAGGTGCCGTAGGCGATGATCTCGTCTCCCACGCGGGTGCCCAGGATCTTGCGGTCCTGCAGGATGGGCAAAAGCGTTCCCATGGCGGTGGTGGTGAGGGCGATGACCACGGCCAGCCCGTCCAGCTCGAAGGCGGAGAGCGTGGGCCAGACGGCCACGATGAGAAATGAGATGGCGAAGGTGACCAACCAGGTGGCGGCCCCGCGCTTACCTTCGGTGCCGGTGAGGCTCTTCGGCGATATCTCGTATCCGGCTAGGAGGAAGAGGAAAGCCAATCCTAGGTCGGACAGGAGCATAACCGAGTCGTCCACCCCGATGATTCCCGCCCCGTGCGGCCCCAGAATCGCGCCCGCGATCAGCAGCAGCACCGTTTCCGGCACCGCCTTGCCGGGGATGAGCGAGGCCAGGATGGGGCAGGCCACGGCGACCAGCGAGATGAAGGCAAGCGATACAAGTTCGGAAGTCACGGCTGCTCCTTGGCGGTTGGTTCTGCGGTTCCTGCGTACGGCTTATACTATAGAGCTTTGACGGATCGCCAGAGCGCGCTTCGGCGACCGTGATGGGATATTGTTGACTATATTGCGATGATTAGCGGCTGCATTTTCGGAAAACCCTGCATTCCACCTGCGAATGCTACAGTTTGCGGAAAAATTCACATCGATTCCTTGCAGGTTTTGCGTCCATGGCTTATAACGAAAGGTGGCAATCGGCCCGGCCGGCGGTCCGAACGGTTCGGACCGCCGGCGCAACGGGCTGGCGAAGGGCGGGAAGAGAGATTCCAAGGAGGCTGCCATGTGCGCCAACGGAGTGAATACCGGACAGTTCGAGCAGATGATCGACCAGATCGACGACCATGTGAAGCTGGAGCGGCGCTGGGCCCATACGCTGGGCCATATGGCGGGCGATGCTGGCTACGACACGGTATGCGAGCGCCTTCACGAGGCGCAGGCGCTGCTTGACGAGGTGCGTGCGAAGCTGGACGAGGCCAAGGACGCCCTGGAGGACGACTCGCAGGCTGCCGGCGGTGTGACGGTGAGCCTGGTATAGCGGGACGGGCGGCCGTCAGGACGCGGTCGCGCATTTTCGAAGGGAAGGACCCATGGGAAGCGAGCTGATGCGCTTTTCCGTCGCCATGCCCGAGGATCTGCTGGTACAGTTCGACCGGCTGGTGTCGCGGCGCGGTTTGGCGAAGAACCGCAGCGAGGTGGTGCGCGATCTGGTGCGAGAGGCGTTGGTGGAGGAGCGATGCGCTACTCCCGGCGTGGAGGTGATGGGCACGCTCACCATCGTGTTCGACCACCACTCGTCTGATCTGCAGGACAAGCTGCACGCCATCCAGCATGACTATTTCGAGAACATCGTCTCCAGCATGCACGTCCACTTGGACGCCCATGGTTGCCTGGAGGTGATCGTGCTGCGGGGCGAGACGGGGCTTGTGCAGGACATCGCCAACCTCATCTTGGGGACGAAGGGCGTGAAGAACGGCAAACTGGTGCTGACCACGACGGGAAGGGCCGTCTGAGCGCAGGGCGCGCAAACGGCGCACGACCTGCGAGGGTATACGGAGGAAGCATGGACGATGTGGTGATGCTGGGCCACGGCAGTGGCGGCACGATGATGAAGCGCATAATCGACGAGGTGTTCTTCGAGGCATACGCCGGCGAGGAGCTGCGGCGCGGCGACGATGCGGCGGTGCTGCCGGCGCCGGGACCCGGCGAGCGGCTGGCGTTCTCGACGGACAGCTTCGTGGTGACGCCGCACTTCTTCCCCGGCGGCGACATCGGGCGGCTGGCGGTGTGCGGAACCGTGAACGACGTGGCCACTTCCGGGGCGCGCCCGTTGTACCTGAGCTGCGGGTTCGTGCTGGAGGAGGGCTTTCCCATGCAGGACTTGCGCCGCATCTGCGCCTCCATGGCCGCCTGCGCCAAGGAGGCGGGCGTGGCCATCGTGACCGGGGACACGAAGGTGGTCAACCGCGGCCACGGCGACGGCGTGTTCATCAACACCTCCGGCGTGGGGCTGCTGGCGCCCGGGGTGGATCTGGGCGGCGCGCGCTGTCGGCCCGGGGACGCCGTGCTGGTGAGCGGCACGCTGGGCGACCACGGCATCACCATCATGAGCTGCCGCGAGGAGCTGTCGTTCTCCGCCGACATCGAAAGCGATGCGGCGCCGCTGAACCACCTGATAGCCGATGTGCTGGCGGCCGCCCCTCAGACGCGCTGCTTCCGCGATCCCACCCGCGGCGGCCTTGCGTCCACCTTAAACGAGCTGGCGGCCCAGGCCGGGGTGGACATCGTGGTGGAGGAGGACGCGGTGCCCGTGAAGCCTGCGGTGCTGGGAGCCTGCGAGATGCTCGGCTACGACGTGCTGCAGGTGGCCAACGAGGGCAAGATGGTGTGCGTGGTGGCCGCCGAGCAGGCGCAGGCCGCCCTGGCCGCCATGCGGGCGAACCCCTACGGCTCCGACGCCGCCATCATCGGACACGTGGAGGAAGCGAGCGCCGAGCGCGGCCCCAAGGTGTTCCTGCGCACGGCCTTCGGCGGCAAGCGCATCCTGGACATGCTGGTAGGCGAGCAACTCCCCCGCATCTGCTAGGGGGTGTCGCGGGGCGCGACTACAGAGCCGCAGGCTTCCCACCTGCGAAAAGATGAGCGATTACCATAGGCTTCCGCGAAGGATGCCCGCGTTTGGGCTCCTTTCCGTCCCGGATGCCCGCGTTCGGTTCGCCTCGGTTCCAGGTTTCGACCTTGTGGGCAAGCGCCTTTCCGGGCCACTTCGAACCGCTTGTGGATGCTCCCATGCACTTCGAAAGATTACCCTTGCATTGTGGGCGCAGTTTGGTATCTTGCGCTCATGCCAAAAGCGCATGGGCCCGCGAGCGCGGGGTGAAAACAGACGAGAAGGAGCAAGCCATGTCCCATCCGGTTATCGATGCTGACGAGTGCATCGGCTGCGGCATCTGCGTTGACGCGTGCCCTCAGGAAGTGCTGGAAGTCGTCGGCGGTGTCGCCGAGGTCGTGAACGAGGATGCCTGCATCGCCTGCGGCGACTGCGTGGAAGAGTGCCCCATGGGCGCCATCCCCGAGATCGTGGAGGAGTAGCGCGTAAGCTGCTTCAGCTTCAAGCCGCAAGGCCCGGCTCCCGAGAGGGAACCGGGCCTTTTCGCATGCTTCGATAGGCGGTGCGCCAACGATGGCGCCTGCGCAGCCGTCGGACAGAGCGCACAACCGAAGGGTTTCGGGCGATTTCCCGCAAAACCCTTCGGTTGTGCGCTCTGCAACCTTCGAGCTACAGGCGAGGAACGCCCTGGGGTATCGCGGCCCGGCTCGGCTCGGCCTAGCCCTTCGGGGTGCTTTCCTTCTTCAGGACGCCGGCTTCGTACCAGCCGGCCAGCTCCTCGCCGGTGAACCCCAGCTCGCCCAGGATCTCCTCGTTGTGCTGGCCTACACAGGGCATGCCGCGCCGGATGCGCCCCGGGTTGCGGGAAAGCCGGGGCACTACGTTCACGCCGCGGGTGGTGCCGTCGTCGTAGGCGTTGCCCCACTGGGTGAAGATCTCGCGGGCTTGGTAGTGGGGGTCCGCTTCCCCCATGGCGAAGGTGTAGACGCGGCTTGCGGGCACGCCCGCGGCCGAGAGCACCGATTCGGCCTCCTCGGCGGTGTGCGCGGCCAGGAAGTCGGCCAGCTTCTCTTCCAGGATGGCGGCGGCGCGGGTTCCCTTGCGTGCGGCGACGGCCCCTTCCGGGAAATCCTCCGAGGGATAGGGGATGCCAAGCACGCCGCACAGGCTGCGGATGACGCCTGCCCCCAGGCTCTGCAAAAACACGTTCACGCCGTCGGCGCAGGTGTAGGTGCCTATGCCTGCGTTCATGGCGGCATTTCGCTGGGGGAGCGCACCGGTGTTGAGGTAGTTCATGACGTAGAAGCCCGAGCATCTGAGCATGGTCTCGAACTGCGCCACGTCCACGCTCTCCCCCTGGCCGGTTGCCTGGGCGCGGTAGAGCGCGGCAAGCCCTCCTGCAAGGGCCGTGAAGCCGGCGTAGTAATCGGACACCTGGGGAAACGCGGGCAGCGGCGGGCGGTCGGCATAGCCGTTCATCTCCATGAAGCCGGAATAGGCCTGGCCGATGCCGTCGAAGGAGGCCCGGGAGACGTATTCCGGCACGCCCGTCTGGCCGTAGCCGGATATGTGGACGATGACGAGCCGGGGGTTCAGCTCCCACAGCGCCTCGTCGGAAAGGCCCCACTTGCGAAGCTGGCCGCCCCGGAACCCATCCACCAACATATCGGCCGTGACCACCAGCTTGTCGAAGGCGGCGCGTCCCGCATCGCTTCTGACGTCGATGCACAAAGAGCGGGAGTTGCGCCGGTCCATGACGGTTCCCCAGCCGGGCGCCACCTTGTTCGGGCGCGAGGTGTCCCGCCCCTTCGGGTTCTCCACGGCTATCACGTCGGCTCCCATATCCCCCAGCATGCTGCAGGCGAACGGACCGGCAATGGCTTGACACAGCCCGAGGACGCGTACCCCCTGCAGCGGGCCGAACGGTTCGTCTTCCATAGATGCCCCTTCCCAGTGGATTTGCTA
>DBFAWQ010000079.1:0-48942 GCA_048242115.1 Eggerthellaceae bacterium | reverse complement strand
GTCCTACTTCGCCTTCGACTTCGGTCCCAAGCCCTACAACACCGGCAACGGCATGCGCGACATCGCCGACTGGGCCGAGGGCCAGGGGGTCGAGATCTTCTACTCCACCCCCGCAGCCCAGCTGGTTCAGGACGACTCCGGCGCGGTGACTGGCGTAATCGCCGAGGGCCCCGACGGATACATCCAGTTCAACGCCGCCAAGGGCGTCATCGTGGCCACGGGCGACTACGAGAACAACGACGAGATGATGGCCTACTACGAGCCGGGTATGGCCAACATCTACCGCAAGGAGCAGAACAAGACCGGCGACGGCCAGCGCATGATGGTGTGGGCCGGCGGCCGCATGGAGGACGCCTGCGGGTCGAAGGTGCAGCACGACTTCGACGCGGGTCCTGGCTCCATGGCCGACATGCCGTTTTTGGCGGTGAAGAACGACGGCACCCGCTTCTGCAACGAGGCTCGCTGCGAGATGGCCGTTATGGGCAACTTCCTGAGGAGCGAGGCCGACCAGGGCTGGTACACCCAGGTGTTCGACAGCAACTACATGGCCGATACCGAGGGCTGGCCCGGCGTGGCGCTTCCGCCCGAGGCCATGGCGAACTACATGCCCGAGGTGTCCGGTGAGAAGTCGGGCGTCTACGAGAGCCTTATCAACACCTTCTCCGCCGACACTCTGGAGGAGCTGGGCGAGAAGCTGGGGCTTACCGACGTTCCCACGTTCGTGAAGACCGTCGAGCGCTACAACGAGCTGGCCGCCAAGGGCATCGACGAGGACATGGGCAAACCCGCCAAGTTCCTGAAGGCCATCAAGACGCCGCCCTTCTACGGGATCCATCGCCATATCGGGCTTTCCACCATCGTCCACGGCGTGAACGTGAACGCCGACATGCAGGTGCTCGACAAGGACGGCCAGCCCATCGAGGGCCTGTACGCCATCGGCAATTGCGCCGGCAACTTCTTCGGTAGCCCCGACTACCCCATGACGGTGCCCGGCCTGTCGTTGGGTCGCGCCCACACCCAGGGCTACGTGGTGGGCCGAGCCGTAGCGAGCAAGTAGACGGCGCCCGCGCCCCCCGACTTGGCGCCAAAGGGCGCGCGGGGTATGCCAGACGCTTATATCGTGGCCGCTCCTCGATTAGAGGGGCGGCCACGCTGCATCCTGCGTCCGCTTCGGCGTGCGGAATCCTGCGGTTTGCCCTCTCGTCCACCCCTCCCTTCATTGGGCCTAGCGGTTCTCCTTCTGATTCTCATCATTGAAAACCTACGGATGAACTGGTATTTCGATGGTTACTTAGTGAAACTTAGCGTTACTTAGTACTTCTTAGTTCTACTTAGAGATACTTAGTGAAACCGAGCTCCGGTCAGAGGTGCGCGGTTCGGGGGGAAGCGTCTCATGCTTCCTTTCGATGCTGCCGAAATGAGGGAACGAGAAGGCCGAGGGCGGCGAATTGGCGATAGGGGAATAGGGTTGGGCGCGGGTCGGACAGAGGTGACGAGGGCCGAAGGGGCCGGCAATGTCGAAAAGGCTGCCGGGGGCGAAGAGGCCGTGCGGTCTGGGCGTGCGATGCGGAGGCCCCAGGTGGTCGCCACGGGGCCGGTACATCCGGTGCGCGGGACGCTGCTGGCGGCGTCGGGCGGGGTGTGCTGGGGGTTCTCGGGCACGGCGGCGCAGCTGCTCACCTCCCAGATGGGCGTTCCCGTGGCCTGGATCACGCCGGTGCGCCTGTGCATGGCCGCCGTGGTGCTGCTGGCCTTCTGCGCGCTGAAGTGCCCCGGCAAGATGACGGCCCTGGCCCGCGATCGCTCGACCATGGGCCAGATCGTCCTCTTCGCGCTTCTGGGCGTGCTGTTCACCCAGTTCAGCTACCTTTCCGCCATCGCATACACCAATTCGGGCATCGGAACCATGATGGAGCGGCTGGGGCTTCTGCTCATCATGGGCTACACCTGCCTGCGCGGACGTCGGCTTCCCTATGCCCGCGAGGGTGCGGGGGTGGCGGTGGCGCTGCTGGCGGTGTTCCTCATGGCCACCCAGGGCGACCCGTCCACGCTGTCGATGTCGCCGGAGGGGTTCGGATGGGGCCTGATGGCGGCCCTTGCCATGGCCTTCTACACGCTGCTTCCCGCAAAGCCCCTGGCCAAGTACGGAAGCTTCGTGGTGCCGGCCTTCGCTATGGCCATAGCCGGCGTGGTGGCGCTGGCGATCACGCGTCCCTGGACCCTGGACGTGGCCGTGACGCCGCAGGTGGTGGCGGTCATGGCGGCCATGGTGCTGGTTGGGACGGTGGGCGCCTACCTCATGTACCTGCAGGGCATCGCCGACGCGGGCCCGGTGCGCGCGAGCCTCGCCGGCTGCATGGAGCCGGTGTCGGCCATGGTCATCTCAGCGGTGTGGCTGCACACCCCCTTCTCCGGCTTCGACGTGGTGTCGCTTGTGCTCATCATAGCCATGGTGGTCCTGGTGACCCTGCCGGGAAAGCGCAAGGGCTAGCCCAGCTTCGCCCAGGCGGCCGAGAGGGCTTCGGGGTTCATGCAATGGGCCGGGGTTTTGCCCTGCATGACGGCGATGGCGTTCTCGGCGGCCTGGGTGCGCAGGTCTACGGCGGATTCCTCGGACCAGTAGCCGTCGTGGGGCGAGAGCACCGTATGGGGAGCGGTCAGGATGGGGTCGTCGGGGGAGAGCGGCTCGCCTTCGAAGACGTCCAGCCCCGCTCCCCACAGCGCATCGGCTTGCAGCGCGGCCGCCAGCGCTTTCGTGTCCACCACGGCCCCGCGCGACGTGTTCACCACCACGGCGTCCTTCTTCATGCGCGTGATGCGCTCGGCGCTCAGCAGGTGGCGGGTCTCCAGCACCAGCGCCACGTGGAAGCTGACCACGTCGGCGGTTTCCAACAATTCGTCCAAGCCCAGGTAGGGGAAGTCCTCCGGCGTGCGCCGCCCCGGCACTCCTTTGCGGTCCCATACGACCACGTTGAAGCCCAGGCCGCGGGCCTTGCGCGCTGCCGCCCGACCGATGGACCCGTAGCCCACCACGCCGAAGGTGCGCCCGTGCACTTGTCCGAGCGGCCGGCGCCGGCGGAAGTCCCAGATGCCGGCGCGCAGGTCCGCATCGGTCTCGTTGATGCGGCGCAGCACCGCCAAGGCTAGTGCGATGGCGTGGTCGGATACCACTTCGGTGCCGTAGCCCGGAACGTTGCAGACCACGGTGCCGTTTCTCGTGGCGGCCTCCACGTCGATGTTGTCCACGCCGGTGCCGGTCTTGCTCACTACCGCCAGGTTCGGAAGCGCCGCGAACACCTCGGCCGTGTAGCGCCCGTAGGAGGTGATGGCGCCAACCGCCTGTGGCTTCGCGTTGGCTGCCCCCGCAGCGCCTGCGGCCGCCAGGTGCGAGATAATCTGCTCGGGCGTGCGGTCACCTTCGTCGTTGTAGCTGCGAAACTCGAGCCCGGCACCCTCGACGAGTCGCCGCTCGAACTCCGCGCCCCCGAAATCGTTGTCCGTCATGACGATGGTTGCCATGGTCCGTCCCTTTCGCCTTGCTGCGCCTGAACGCGCCGAAGGGCTGCGGCCCCGCGCCCAGGCGGTTCCGCAGCCCGTATTCCCGAAAGATCGTGCAGGGACAGTGTACGCTAATCGGCAGCCCTACCACACTTGAATCTCGTGGAAGCAGCTCTCGGGCTTCTCCCAGGCGTATCCGCCGTCCTTGCCTGCGAACTTGTCGGCCACGTCCGCGAACGAGCAGGGGTTCTTCGGCTCAAGGCCGCCGGTGAGCGCATGGATGACGGTGTAGCGTCCCGCGTTGAAGCAGTGGCCGTTCGACGCGCCGCCGGGCATGATCCAGTCCACGCCGCCGCACAGGTCACCCGCGTCCACGCCCGCCGCGTACAGGCCGGCAATGGGCTCGCGCTGGGCGTTGACCACCTGGTAGTTGCCGTTCACCAGCACGCCGCCGTTGATGGCCGCCAGGCCCGGGCTGTACTTCAGGCCGTAGAAGGGCGGGGTGTCGATGGGGGTCATGTACTGGGCGTCCTTGCCGAAGTCCTCGTCCACGCCCTTGGCGCACTGCTGGTTGTAGCGATCGATGGAGGCCTTGAAGGCGGCGGCGTCCACGTCCAGGATCTCGAAGAGCTCCTCCAGCGTGTCGGCCTTGTAGATGCCCTTCTGGCCGTAATCCTCGGGCTTCAGCACCTTGCCCTCGATCAGCTCCTGCGAGGCGGTGTCGCACATGGAGAACTTCTCGGCGTAGGCGCTGTCGAAGAAGCGGAACATGGTGGGAACCTGGCCCGGGTAGCGGTACTTGATGGGCACGTTCCACATGGTCATGCAGCATTCCTCGTTGAAGAAGCGGTTGCCGTCCTCGTCGAGCATCAGGAAGGGGCAGCCCATCATGGTGTTGGACGTGACCGCCAGGTCGTGGATCTGCTTTGAATGGCCTGCGGGCACGATGCGGCTGCCGGCGGTCACGGCCAGCAGGTGTCCGTCGCCGGTGCGGTTCAGCTGCCGGCGGTCGAACTCGGCGATGGCCACGTCCTCGCAGTAGCGGGCCACCAGCGCATCGTTGTTCATGTAGTCGCCGGCAGCCAGGATGACGCCGTTGTTGGCGTTCAGCTTGATGTAGCTGCCGTCCTCGGCTTTGCCGATGACGCCCGTGACCGCGCCGGAATCGTCCATAATCAGCTGCACCGCGGGGGTAGCGTAGTAGAACGTGGCGCCCTTCTGCTCGGCCATGGCGGCGATGGCGGTCATCACCTCGTTGTTCGATGACATGCGCACCTTGATGTTCGCCAGCATCTCGCCGTCGTCGTAGGCTACGGTGTTGTCGCGGGTCATGTAGCCCTTCGGCTCGCATCCCGCCTCGATGGCCTTCTGCACGATCCAGCTGATGGTCTCCTCGCTGTGGTCGATGTAGAAATCGAACAGCTCCTGGTTCACGCGCCAGCCGTTCTCGCGGGCCCAGTCCCACTTCCAGCGGGAGATGCCGCCTGGGGTGGAGAGCCCCTTCACCACGGCGCTGCAGCCCGAGCCGTTGGCGGCCACCACCGGCTCCTTCTGCAGGCAGGCCACGGATGCGCCCTCCTCCAGCGCGGTCAGCACGGCCGGCACGCCCGCGCAGCCGGCGCCCACGACCACGATGTCGTAGGTCTCCTCGGCGGCGAAGTCGGTGATGGGCTCAAGCTCCACGGCGCTCTGCTCGAAGTCCACGGCGAACACCCCGGCGGGCACGTTGCCCGCGGCGGCTGCGGTGGCCGTGCTCGAGGCCGCTTCGGCCTTGGCGGCATCCTTGGCGTTGGTGGGTGTGCATCCCGCCAGTGCCGACACGGCGGCGGCCCCGAGGGCGGCAGACCCTAGAAGAAAGCTGCGGCGGTTCATCTCCATGGTGTTTCCTCCTTGACTCCCTGGTTTGGTGGGCCGCTCCCTGCGGCCCCGTTTCCCGTAAGGCGCGTCCGTGCCGGCCCATGTTCGTTTCGTCGGCTGCGGACGATGCGAACTATGCGCCCTCGCCGGGGCTGCCCGCTACGCCGCAAACGGGGGGATTTGCGGTAACCCGTACCCCTCAAATCGGGGTTTTTGCAAGGTGGGTCGAATAAAACACCAGGTCGTTGCCGTCGATGCCGAAATTGCCGTCCGGGACGCACAAAGCTGTCGTTGCTGCAAGCTATGCGGCTCGCCCCTGGGCTATAATGCGCTCTATGGAAAACTCCGAAGCCATATCCCGCCGCAGCCTGATGGACAAGGCGTGCTTCGTGGTGGGCATGACGCTGTTCTGGCCGGTGGTGAGCTACCGCATCGCCCCGGGTTTGCTGGTGCCCGGTTACGAGCTGCCGGTGAGCGCCACTTACGACGTCCTCGGCGCATTGGGCGCGCTGCTCACGGTGCTGTTCGCCCTGGCATTGGCTGTAGGTCTCGCGCGCCGCAGCCGGTGGGGCGAGCGCGTTGCGGCGGCGGTGCTGGCAAGCGGGCTGCTCACGCTGGGGCTGCTGGCGGTTTCGGCGTTTCTGGGAGGGTCTCAGCCGTTCGTCGACGCGCTGGTCACCGTCGTCTCCACAGCCTACGTCTGTTTGCTTGCGGCCGGATGGGCGTCCCGCGCCGGAGCGTTTGCCCCTCGTTTCGCTGTGCTTGCCTGCGCCTTGTCGCTGGCGCTCAACATCGTCCTGGTGGCCCTGGTGCAAGCGGTGCCCTTCCCCGAATCGCTCGGGCGGGCCAGCCGGGCGGCGCTGCTGGCGTTCCTGTCGGGGGCGGTGCTCGTGCTGTGGCGGCCGAAGTGGGGGCGCGGCGGCCAACGGACCCAGGGCGCATCTGCCGATCAGGGCGCGCAGGGGAGGGGAGCCTCGCCTTCGGAATCCGACGCTCGCCGGCTCCTCTGCGCCTTCAAAGGTTCGTCGCTCGGCTGGATGTTCGCAGTGTTGGTGCTGTACCTGCTGTTCACCACGGTCATACGCACGGTGCTCAGCTTGGTCTTCGACTTCGAGGAGCCGCTGTACAAGTCGTGGCTGTCGAAGGTGATTCTGTTCCTGTTCGCGCTGGCCATGTTCGTCGCCGCGCTGTGGATGAACCGCAAGGCGACGCCCCAGAGCACCGTCGTTGCCTTCCCCTGGACTGTCTTCATCCTGTCGTGCTTGGCGGTGCTGTACTTCGCCATCGTGTTCGCCGGCTACGCACCCGCCCTCTGCCACGAGATCGTGTTCCCCAGCCGCCTGTACGCGTACTTCCTGCTGTGGATTGTGGCGCTTGTGCTGGCCTTCTCCTGCGGATGCCGGGCCGACGTGGCGGTGTGCCTGCTGTTCCTTCCTGCCTTGGGCGCTCTTCGCCTGTTCGGCTGCCTGGTTGCTGCGGTGGCGCCGATGGTCCCGACGAACGGCTTCACTCCCATGGTGCTGTACGTGACCACGGCGTTCGCGGTGACGGTGGCGACGTTTCTGTACCTGCGCGCCTACTTCTCCGAGCGCTCGGCCCAGGGTCGCGGCGGCGCGCAGGGCGTTTCGGGCCTTTCGGGAGACGCATCCGTTTCGCCCGCTTCGGCTGCAGCTGCCGCGGAGGCGCGTCGGGAGGTATGCCGCCGGCTGGGCGCCGAGCACGGGTGCACCGAGCGCGAGGTGGAGGTGCTGGTGCTGCTGTCCGAGGGCCATGGCCAGAAGCGCATAGCCGAGGAGCTGTTCCTCTCCCCGAACACCATCCATTCCTACGCGAAGAGCCTCTACCGCAAGTTGGACGTCCACGACCGCCAGGAAGTCATCGACCTGGTGCGCTCTGCGGAAGGGGAGTAGGGGACGCTTTTACCCAACTAGCTCGCGCACGGCGGCGATGCGGGATTCTGTGCCTTTCCGCAGGTAGTCCAGGCGCCATCGCGACAGGTTGCCCTCGGCCAGTATTTCGCAGGCCTCGTCGGGAAAGCCCTCCAGCCTGGAAAGGTCGAGCCAGCCCGAAGCCGCAGCATAGCCCAGCTGGCGCGCCGGGTTGTGACGATATAAAGGTTGAGAAACTAAAAGTTAATGGTTGAGAAATGACGGTATAAAGGTTGATTTCGGCTCGGAAGGGCTTTCGACCCGTGGGATGAAATATGGCGAAACGGTGAGAGATGGGCGAATCTGAGCGGTGCGGGCTGAGATTTTTTGGGAATCGGTTGCGCAGGAAATTGGCAATGCTATGATAACCGCAGTCATTTAGCACTCTCGGCATGCGAGTGCTAGCAGTCGGATTTACAAGTGGCTAACGGTTTCGCGCGCAGGAACCGCCACCGCCTCGAAGGCGCCTACCATGGGCAACGCACCGATGGGCGGGATGCGGAACCGACGGAGAGCGAAGCCGAAAGGGCGCGGAGTTGCGCAAGCTGCCTGCAATCCGGCTGCTGCTCGGCAGCATGCCGAAGGTGCGAACACGACGAACGTGCGTGGTGTCGACGAAAGGAAGACGGACTATGAACTTGAAGCCACTCGGAGATCGCGTGATCGTCAAGCAGGACGAGGCCGAGCAGACCACTGCCGGCGGCCTTATCCTGGCTTCCGATTCGAAGGAAAAGCCCCAAAGCGGCGTAATCCTGGCCGTGGGCGAGGGCAAGCTGGACAAGGACGGCAAGTTGGTGCCGGTGCCGGTGAAGGTGGGCGACCGCGTGGTTTACGGCAAGTACGGCGGAACCGAGATCACCATCGACGGCGAGGACGTGCTCATCCTGCGCGCCGACGATTTGTACGGCGTTTTCGAGTAGTTCCACCCGGGCGGGCTTTCCCTGGCGGCGCATAAGCCTTTCAGGTTCCTCGCGGTTTCGCACGCGGACACCCAAGTCCGTTTAGCTCAAGCCGCTCGGCCCCTTCAAGGCTTCTGCATCCACCAGGAAAACCCTTTGGAATTGGATGTTGTTCTGACCAACGTGAAAGGAGCCATCCTAAATGGCTAAGGAAATCAAATTCGAATCCGACGCCCGCAGCGCCCTTGCTGCCGGCGTGAACAAGCTGGCCAACGCCGTGAAGGTGACGCTTGGCCCCAAGGGCCGCTACGTCGCCCTGGAGAAGTCCTACGGCGCGCCGGTCATCACCAACGACGGCGTGACCGTGGCCAAGGAAGTGGAGCTGGAGGATCCGGTCGAGAACATGGGCGCCCAGCTGGTGCGCGAGGTGGCCGTGAAGACCAACGATGTGGCCGGTGACGGCACTACCACCGCGACGCTTCTGGCCGACGTCATCGTTTCCGAGGGCCTGCGCAACGTGACCGCCGGCGCCGATGCCCTGGGCATCCGCCGCGGCATCCAGAAGGCCACCGACGCCGTGGTCGAGGCCATCAAGGCCGACGCCACGCCGGTGTCCACCAAGGAGCAGATCGCCAACGTCGGCACCATCTCCGCCGGCGACGCCGAGATCGGCGAGAAGATCGCCGAGGCCATGGAGGCCGTGGGCAAGGACGGCGCCATCTCGGTGGAGGAGAGCCAGACCTTCGGGCTTGAGATGGACATCGTCGAGGGCATGCAGTACGACCGCGGCTACATCAGCCCCTACATGGCCACCGATATGGAGCGCATGGAGGCCGTGCTGTCCGACCCGTTCATCCTGCTGACCGACCAGAAGATCTCCAACATCCAGGACATGGTGCCGCTGCTGGAGGACATCATGAAGACCGGCCGTCCGCTGTTCATCGTGGCCGAGGACGTTGAGGGCGAGGCGCTGGCCACCATCCTGCTGAACAAGCTGCGCGGCACCTTCAACTGCGTGTGCATCAAGGCCCCCGGCTTCGGCGACCGCCGCAAGCGCATCCTGGAGGACATCGCCGCGGTGACGGGCGCCCAGGTCATCGACAAGGACTTCGGCATGACCATGGCCGACGCCCGCATCGACATGATGGGCCATGCCAAGACCGTGAAGGTGACCAAGGACAGCTCGCTGATCGTGGACGGCGCCGGCGACAAGCAGGCCATCCAAGACCGCATCAACATGATCAAGGCCGAGCTGGAGCGCACCGATTCCGACTTCGACCGCGAGAAGCTTCAGGAGCGTTTGGCGAAGCTCTCCGGCGGCGTTGCGGTGCTGAAGGTGGGCGCTGCCACCGAGAGCGAGCTCAAGGAGACCAAGAGCCGCATCGAGGACGCGCTGCAGGCCACCCGCGCTGCCGTGGAAGAGGGCATCGTGGCCGGCGGCGGCGTTGCTCTGCTGGACGCCCAGCCCGCCCTTGACGCGGTGAAGTGCGAGAACACCGACGAGGAAGTGGGCGTGGCCATCATCCGCAAGGCCCTGGAGGCCCCCATCCGCGCCATCTCCGGCAACGCCGGCTTCGAGGGTTCCGTTGTTGTGGAGCATGTGAAGAACATGAAGAAGGGCGAGGGCCTGAACTGCGCCAACGGCGAGTACGGCGACATGATCGCCATGGGCGTGAACGACCCGGTGAAGGTGACCCGCACCGCCCTGCAGTCCGCGGCTTCCGTGGCGGCGCTCATCCTCATCACCGAGGCCACCATCAACGAGATCCCCAAGGATCCCGACCCGGCGGCCATGGCGGCCATGGCCGGCGGCGGCATGGGCGGCATGATGTAAGCCTCTGACGCGGCACGGCTGACGTTCAAAGCCCCCGGCATGGCGCGAAGGCCAATGCCGGGGGCTTTTCGCGTCATCCGCACTCGCCTCAGGGGCTTACATCGAAGCGCATCGGACCTGCAGGCGGCTTCCCCTGGCGGCACGGGAGAGTCGATACGCGTTCGTAGATAGGCGTTGCGGATCTCTGCTTTCTTTCGTTTGGCGGAACCGTTGGGATGGCCTCGCGTTTTGGTAAAATCGTCGTTTTCGACGCTCATTATTGGTAGAATCGTCGTTTTCAAAACTGTTTTCCCAGGTCGGCTGAAAAAAGATGACGATTCTACCAATTTAGGGATGCGGGAATGACGATTCTGCCAATTCGAATCGAAGCGACACCAGGGTGGGTTGGCGTTGTCTGAGGAGGGCTTTCATGGGCGATTACGCGGATAGGGTGTTTGCGGTGGTGCGGCGCATTCCCGAGGGGAAGGTGGCAACGTACGGGCAGGTCGCACGGCTTATCGGGGCGCCTCGGTCGGCTCGCTACGTGGGTTACGCCCTGCGCGGCAACCCGAGCCCCGGGCACGAGGCCGACGACATCCCGTGCCATCGCGTGGTGTTCAAGGACGGGCGCATGGCCAGCGGTTTCGCCTTCGGCGGGGAAGAGGTGCAGCGGGACATGCTGCGGGCCGAGGGCGTGGGCTTCGACGACGAGGGCCGGGTGCTCATGGACCGCTTCCAATGGGACGGCGGCGCCCCGATCGGCGGCGCATCGATTGGCGCAGGTGCCGAAGGCGAAGGCGCCGGCAACGTGCCCTTAGGGCCGCCGCCCGACTTCGATTGGGCTGCCGAGCTGGGAGAGGAGTAGCCTGTTCCGCCAACGACCCTTCGCGGGTGCATGCGGAATCGCGGACCCTTGGGCGCGGCTTTCGACCTTTGCCTAGCCGTGCCTCTTCGCCAACGCCAACAGCTCGCCTTCGGAATGCACCCCGGTCTTCGCGTAGATGCGCTGAATGTGCGTGCGCGTCGTGTTGATGGAAATGACCAGCTCATCGGCTGTGGCCTGGGGTCGTTGCCCCTGCAGCAACCGGAACAGGATCTCCTGCTCGCGTTTCGTGAGCTCGCTTTCGCTTGCGATCTCGGCGCAGCGCCGCCTGAGCACCTCGTCGTAATGCCCGCGCGGCGTGGTCTTCTTCTCGAGGCCCCAGAAGGTCTTCATGTTCGTCATGATGGGAATCTCGAACATGGCGGCGACGAGGAGCAGGAAAGACACCGCGCTCACCACGGAGAAGGAGACGCTGTCGAAGGGCATCGCCCCGTGGATGAGAAGCGGTCCCAGCAAGCCGACGGTGCGTCCCAGGTAGAACACGAACAGGCAGAGGGCGACGATGACGAACGGGGAACGCTGGGTGCTGCGCGAGACGATGGCCACGGCAGCCAGCAGCGATATGGCGTAAAGCGTGAGCCCCAGCTGGGAAAGGACTTCGGGAATGGGATAGGCCGCGGTCTTGATGAGCGGCATGAGGAAAAGCCCCACCATGATGACGGGAAACGTCGCCCTCGTGGCAAAATGCCAGATGCGGGCAAGCGTCACCTCGCCCTTCCCGGAGCGGAACGCCACAAGGGTCCATGCGCAAGCCAACAGCACGCCCAGGAGGTGGAACAGGGTGCGCAGCTCGGGGATGTGGCCGGAGCCGGTCGGGAAGGTGTGGATGATGCCGAAGACGGCCCCGAACAGGACGATGTGCACAAGCGGCGTCCACAGCCCGTTCTGCAGCATCGCCCCGACCGTCTGACGGGGCTGCTTGTCCTGGCCGGCTCGCTTTGCCGCCGCCGCTTCCTCCAGATGCCTCGTGTCGTCGAACACCCTTCCCGACATCAGGAACGTCTGGGGGAGGTAGGCCAGCGCGATGACGACGGACACGAAGGCGTATGCCAGCGCCGAGCCGGGAGCCAGGCCGAATACCAGCACCATCGAAATCATGGCCGCCTTCGAGACCGCAGTAAGCATGCCGCCTACGATAAGGCAGGGCAGAAGCTTGCCCCGAGCCTCTTCGAAAAGCACGCCCAGCTGCCTGACGAGAATCGAAGGCACCGCAAGGCAGAAGAGGAGCTGAAGGCAGAACACCCCTGCGAGGTTCCCCTGCGCCAGGCAAAGGCAGTAGCAGGCGCTTATGGCTATGAGCGCGCAGACGGTAGCGCGCCTGAAAGATGGCTTGCTGATGTGGGATGAAATCTTCCAAGCGAAGAGAAGCCCGAGGCAGCTTCCTGCGCCGTGGGAGATACAGGAGATGTCGCGCACGGTGACGTAGGGCTGGACCAGGGAGTCGGGGGCGGCGCGGAACACGACCTCGGGCGGCATGGCGATGGCGCTGATGTCGTGCATGGACGCCCACCAGCCCCAGCACAGGGCGAACATCGCGGTAAGCGCGAGCAGGTCCCCGTATTGCTTCCGGAAGCGCTGCGAGGCGGTCGTTTCTCGCTTTCTTTGCGGGTGCTCCCGCGCAACGAGGGTTGTCTTGCTGCCTCGCCTTTGCTGTCAACCAACGCTGTCCCCCTCCTTGATGGCAAACGCTTCGAAGCGAAAGTTTTCTTCCCGGGCGGTCAAATAGTAGCAAAGCCACAGGTGAATGCCGTCATGAGATTTTCAGTATCTCGGCTTTCTGCTTCCGCTTCGGCCAAATACAGAAGTATTGGTGTTTTGCCTCTGCGCCTCCGAACCTAATGTGCGGTATGGGTTGGCGCGCATCTTGTCGCAGTCCGCGTGGCCGCCGGTTGCAGCGGAACGGAGAGGGCGGAAGGGGCCGGCCGTCCGAAAGGTGGGGATGGGGCGGATGTCGGGGCGAGGCGTGGTTTGGCTGCGGTGCGTTGCCAACGGGAGAAGGAAGTGGTTTCAGTGCGGAACCGAGAGAAGGAGGAAGGAAGTATGAAGCAAGACGCCAAAGAAGTCGCACGGCCGTCGAAGCGCAAGGCACTGGCTGCGCTCGTTGCCATCGCCCTGGTCGGGGGTGCGTTCTCCGTCGCGGTTGCCGGATGCGGCAACGCCAGCCAGCCGGCGGCCAACGACAAGCCGGCCGCCGAAGAGCAGCAGAAGCCCGGGGCGCATAGGCAAGCGGCTCGCCCTAAGGCGGCCGGCTCGCAGGGGCAAAAAGCCCCGCGGGCCAGCCGTCTTCCTTTTCTTCTGTATCGGCTGGTTTCAACCGCATTGTCGCATTGCGAAGACCTTCGACTGGTCTTTGCCTTCTTCCGAAAAGAGGGCGCTGCACGCTTTTCTACCGGGTTGTGTTTCGCGCAACCTCGTTTCCCGAAACCCCCAACAGAAGTTCGACGATATTGACGATGTCGGGCTCGTAGGACGTTTCGTCGAACACTTCGCGCAGATGCTGTGGATAGAAGGAGGCGAGGATTTCGGCTAGGTCGTCGACCGCCAAGTTCATGTTGCCGTTGAACCATTTCGCGACGAGCTGATGGCATGTTATGGCGATGCCCTCGACCTCGTATGAGAGCTTGGTTGTCAAGGCAACCCCTCGATCTCTCAGCACGTCGTTCATCGCCTTGGCGTGTTCGAGTACCGCCGGTAGTGAATAATCGTAGTTCCACCAGCGAACATATCCCGAGAAGAGCGGTGCGCCCTTCGACAGCAGCGCCAAGGACAGCCTATGTCCTTCGACCACCGTGAAGCAGCGGCCGATTTGGTGCAGGCACAGCGCGGCGGTGTAGCGCTGATACCATGTAACCACATCCTTCACGCCTCCGAAATAGCGATAGAAAGACGCGCGCGAAATAAAGCATCGATCGGCCAGTTCCTGAGCCGACGGCAACGAATCGCGATCTTTCATCATATCGACGAGCGTGAGGAAGATTGCGTAACGCTGCTCGCGCCCTTGGCTCAGCGAGTCGAAGCTCTCCATTCTCGCCCCCCTCGTTCCTCCCGGCACATCCTCTGGCTACTATAGAGCAAAGATGAGAGCTGTGTCGCCTTTCGCGACATTTCCTGAATCCGTCTCGATTTGCTGAACGCCTTACGAATCCGTTCGTCGCGTATCACTTGCCGACATGGCACGATGCGAGGCGTGCGGTTGTTTCGCAGGAAATCGCAGGAGATCGAAGAAGGAGATGGACGTTATGGAAAAGCAAGCGCTTTCGCGGAGGACCCTGCTGCAAGGAGCCAGCATTGCGGCGATGGCGGGTGTTTTCGGCCTTGTCGGGTGCAGTCCCCAGGGAGAATCGAAAAAAGGTTCCGATGCAACGACGGCGGAGGCAGAGGAGAGCGTCTCGAAGGCGTACGACTGCGATATAGTCGTCGTCGGAGCGGGCGGCTCGGGACTGGCTGCAGCCGTCGAGGCGGGCGAGGCGGGTGCCCACGTTATCTGCGTCGAGCGCCAGAGCATAGCCGGTGGAGGCGAGGCGGGCGTCGAGGGCATCTTCGGCGTCGGGTCGAGCTGGCAGAAACAGGAAAACGTCGAGGTTTCCACCGGCACCACTGTTCGCGCGGAGCTGGAGGCTGGGCAGAACCGCGTCTCCGGACCCAATTACACCGACATGGTGCATAACTCCGGCGCGAACGTCGATTGGCTGATGGACCATGGCGTTACCTTCATGTCCCTGGACAGCGACAAGGGCACTCTGCGCGTCTTTCATCGCTTCGAGGAGGACAAGGGCTCCGTGGGCTATGTGCCAGCGATGCTGGCAGCGGCGGAGAACGCGGGCGTGGAGTTCATGTACGATACCTTGGCAGACAAACTCATCGTCGACGGGGACGGTGTCGTTGCCGGCCTCTACGCGACCAGCAAGACGGAAGGCCGAATCCAGATTAACGCTTCGTCGGTGATCGTGGCTACGGGCGGTTACGCGGAGGACTTCGACATGATCGCCCAGAACGGCATCCTTGCAGAGAACCTGAACTACGTTGGCATGCCGGGGCATGACGGCACGGGGCACAACATGCTTCGCGCAGCAGGAGCCAAGAGTAATCGAGACAAGACTTCCTATCTTGGGGCTATCAGCATCTCCGGATTGCCGGATTACTTCAACGATGGTAAGTTCAGCTTCCTCATCGGCATCGCTGCTCCTTACGCGGTCTGGGTGAACGAGAATGCGGAGCGCTTCGTGAACGAGGACTTTTCCGGCGTCAATCCTATGACTATGACTATTCCCGCGTGGCCTTACAAGCAAACGCATATCCTCATGGATCAGGCCATGCTCGATGTATTCATGGCGGGGGACCCCGAGGCGCAAAAGCAGCTTGACGACGGCATGGCATCGGGGGAGATCGTGCGGGCTGAATCCGTCAAGGAGCTTGCCGATGGTGTCGGTCTGGATGCTGTCGTGCTTCAGCAGACCGTCGAGCGCTACAACGGCTACTGCGCACGCAAGGACGACGGGGACTATGGGAAATCCTCCGACGCACTCATGCCGCTCGAGGTCGGGCCCTACTACGCCTTTCGTGCGACCATCGATATCCAGGTAGCGATTGGCTCTATCGCGACGGACAGGAACTTCAACGCCGTGAGCGAATCGGGCGCTCCCATCGAGGGCCTTTACGTAGTGGGCGTGGAGGGCGCCATGCTTTGGTCCAACGTGTACACCATGAACATCGCGGGTGGCTGCAATGCCAACAACGTCAACTCCGGCCGGGTTGCGGCGCAGCGGGCTCTCGAAAGGATTTCTCGCTAGAAAGCGTGCCCTTTTCGGGTTTTCGGCTGTCGTCGGTCGGTTCGTCGGGGGCTGCCTTGTGCGGCCCCAACTTCTTGCTGCGCAATTGCGCAACCACCCTCTTCGACCTCTGCCCGCTTACCCCACCAGCAGGAAGCACCCTATGCAAAAGCCGGCTACCAGCAAGGCTAAGGCGGCCAGCATCCCCCAAACCGCCGGACGCCCCAGGTTCATGGTCCAGCCGATGCCGAAGCGCTCGGGCAGGAAGAGGCTCGGGTCGTTCGGGTTCACGTAGAAGATGCCGGCCTTCCAGTACTGGTCGTTGTCCGCAGCAAGGCGAGGGTCCTCCTCCATGCGGGCGATAAGCCGCGACCCGTTCTGCCCGTAGATTGCGCTCACGGCGATGGAGGCTGCAACGCAGACGAACACGACGATCAGGATGGGCACGAGCATCTGCTGCAGCGTGAAGACCTCCGCGAAAGTCAGCTCCATGATGGGGCCCAGCAGCCCCAGGAGCGTTCCCATGGAGACCAAGAGGATGCTCTGCGCACGGGCGAACGTGCCGTAGGCCCAGGCGGTGGCTACGGGGGTGGATGGATTGCTCGCTTTCTTCGAGCGGACGATGGTCCAGTGGGAGAACGTCATGACCGCGCCCATGAACAGAACGAAGAGCACGGGAAAGGCCGCTACGCCCCAGGACTTGTCCGCCCAGGTGGTGACCTCGCCGCCGAAGCCGAAGTGCATGGGAATGCGTTCGGGCATCAGGGGGTAGCAGATGGCGCCGACCGCGGCGGTAAGGGCGGCCAAGGCCAGGAACAGCAGGTCCCATTTCATCGACAGGGCGTGGGGCAGGGGCTCGTCGCCCACGAGGGCCACGCTCTGCTGCTCCGTCGCCTTCCATCCCTGGGCCCGCTTGTAGGCCCTGACCTTGGCGCGGAAGCACAGCATGAGCCCGAAAGACAGCGGGCACAGCCCCACCAGCCCTACGGTGAAGGCGATGACGAAGCCCTTCATGGCGAAGGTCAGGTAGACGCCCACCGAGACGGCCAGGACGACGGCGGTGGCTGCGGCGGTGAGCGCAAGGTAGCGTCGCTTGAGCCTTTTAAGGTACGGGTCGTTTGCCGCGGCGTCCGGCACCGTGACGGCGAAGCACTCGCTTTTCGGCATAAGGTAGGGGGTGGCGGCCAGCAGGCCGCCGACGGCTGCCAGTATCAGGACGAACATCCAGAAAAACATGCCCGCGGGATTGGCGATCGAGAAGGTTACGGTATCGGCCATGGTGAAACTCCTTTTGCTCTCGGACGGTGGGAAGGCGGGAAAACGGGGCGGTTCGGACGCGCTGCTCGTTGGAGGCGGGTGCCCCGTTGCGGCGGCTCGCCCCAGGACGGTGCGGTCAGGCGCGGCCGGCTTCGGAGCAAGCGTCCTGCGCCTGCGGGACCGCTCCTGCAAAGGCTTTTTCGGCCTGGTCGGCGGCTCGGACGAGGAAACCCTCCAAGGTGCCTCCGCGAGCGCGGAAGGCCAGAGCCGCCTCGAAGAGGGCCTCGTCCATGCGCTCGTCCTCTAACTGCCCTCGCAAGGCCGACGTCTGGCCGGGTACGGCCACCACCGCCCCGGCGCGGCCCCGCATGGTTACGTAGCCCTCGTCGCGCAGAAGCGCGTAGGCTTTGTTCACGGTGTGCAGATTGATGCCCAGATCGGTTGCCAGGGCGCGAACCGAGGGTAGCTTCGTCCCAGGTTCCAACTCGCCAACGGCGATCCCTTCCACTATCTGGTCGCGAAGCTGCTGGTATAATGGCTTGTCGGAGGTGCTGCTCGTTCGAAGTAGCATTAGGGAGCCTCCTTGCATCTATAGGAAATGTTCTATTTGTTATAGTGAATCTATAACAAAGTAGATAGGATGTCAAGAGTGCTCAAGGGGAAATACGCGGAGATTCGGAAGGCCTTTGCGCCTTCGGCGGCTTTGGTGCTTGTGCTGTACAGCCTGTACAAGGCGGTCTCCTTTTCCAGCTACACGACGAACTTCGGAACGTTCGCCGAGCCGCTCGGCTACGTGTCGAACGGGCAGTTCATGGTAGGCGCCGGCATCGGCAACGTGTGCTCGTGCTCGGTGGTTTTGCTGCTGTACGGGAAGGGGTGGCTCAGGCCCTTCGGCACCAACGCCACGGCGGCGCTTTCGGTGTCGGCGGCCCTGTACCTGGTGAACGCCCTTTTCCCCGAGCGTCTGTTCGAGACGCTGTCAGCCGGAGGGCTGGGCGTGGTGTGGGGCATCATCGTCACTATCTTGAGCCTCTCGTGCGTGGAGCTGCTGGTTCTGGGGACGTCGCCTTTGGTTCCCATCGTGCAGCTGGCGCTTGCGTCGTTTCTCATGCCGCTTATCATCACCGCATTCGGCGTCCTCCCCCGTCCGTGGGAATCGGTGGTCTATGCAGTCGCGTGCCTGGTCACCGCCTTGCTGATAAGCCTATGCCGGCGCATCGAGCAGCCTACCCCTTATCCCGAGAACCCTCCTCGCACGCTGAAGCGCACCCTGCAGGGGTCGATGATGCCCATTCTGGCGGCGTCGGCCTTCGAGCTGGTGGTGGGGCTGGTCAACACCTACGCGAGCCTGAACCGCGATTCCTTCGTCATCGCCGACAACGCGCCGGTATGGGGCTCGGCTATCTGCTCGGCCCTGGTCATCCTGTTCGTGCTGGTGACCAGTCGCGCGCCGAGGCAGCAGATCGTCTACAACGTGGTGTTTCCCGGCGTCATCGCCGTGTTCCTGCTGCTGCCCTTCTTCGGGACCAGCCTGTCCGTGCCGCTGTCCACGGTGGTCTACTCGGCCTACGCCTTCACCACCATGCTCTCGCTGTACTGCGTCGTCATGGCGTGCCGCAGCAGCGGGGACAGCTGCTACGGCATCATGGCCATCTACGGCATGAGCCGCCGGCTGTTCCTCATGGCGGGCCTGGCTTTGGGGTGGTACTTCGGCAACCTGACCGAGGGCGGCACCTTCGTGCGCGTAACCATCGTGTGCGTGGCCAGCGTGTACATCCTGGGCATCATCGTTGGGCTTCACAGCATCATGCTGTCGCGGCGCCGCAGCCAGGAGACGGTGGTGGTCGAGCGCGTGACCGAGCGGGTGACCGAGCGCGTCGTCGAGACCTTCGAGCAGTCCGTGGAGCGGCGCGTGGAGGAGCTGGTGGACGAGTACCAGCTGTCCCATCGGGAGCGCGACGTGCTGGTGGGGCTTGCCCAGGGGTATACCGCCGCAGCCATCGCCGAGGTGTTGCACCTGTCGACTTCGACGGTTCAAGGTTACATCAAAAGTTTGTACCTGAAGCTGGGAGTCAACAAGAAACAGCAGGTCATCGACCTTTTTAAAAGTTAACCATTTTTTGGGGGAGCGCGAAGGACCTTCTTTACCGTAGGATTTGCCCCGTTACATCCGCCTGGCGCATGGGAGTGCGCAGACGGCCTTCGAAGGGGAGGGCCGGATTGAGCGGGCGGAACGGACGTCCTATGAATGGAGGGTTCATAATGACGCTTTCACGTCGAGACTTTCTGAAAATCGGCGGCGCTTCGTGCCTGGTTGCCGGGGCCGGTGCCCTGGCCGGCTGCTCGCCTGCAGGCGATACGTCGAAGCAGGAGCCGGTTTCCGCGGGGGCCGATACCGGCGAGGGCCTTGCCGGCTATGCGCCCGTGAACTTCACCGAGGAGACCGAGATCCTCATCGTCGGCACCGGCTACGCCGGCCTGGGCGCGGCCATGGCGCCGGCGCTGGCGGGCAAGAAGATCATCATGGTGGACAAGCAGGTGCAGCCCGGCGGCGACTCCGCCACGTCGTGCTGTTTCATGTTCGCCAACGGCACCGAGCTGCAGCAGGCCGCCGGCAACCCCACCACCATCGAGGAGGCGTGGGAGGCCGCCAAGGAGCGCCAGCTGAAGGGCCACGAGGACGTGGAATGGTACGAGGAGTGGGCGAAGGGCAAGTACTTCGCCATGACCAAGTTCGTGAACTCGGCCATCAACGACTTCGGCGCCAAGTACCAGACCCCCTGCACCGCCGACGAGCTGCCGCGCCTGTCCGCCACGGTCATTCTGCCCGAGGGCGGCATCGGCACCGGCGGCCCGAACCTCATCGTCCCCATCAGCTCGAAGCTCAAGGAGCTGGGCGTGGAGACGAAGCTCAGCCTGCGCGCCACCAACCTCATCAAGAGCACCGACGGCGCCGTCATCGGCTGCCGCTTCCAGGACGAGACCAACGGCAAGATCATCGACATCAAGGCCGACGCGGTGGTCCTGGCCACGGGCGGCTTCGCCGACAACGGCGAGATGGTGGCCCACTACCTGCCCGCCTGGGCCAACGTCGGCCAGATGGTCCACGGCTGCGTGGGCGAGGGCCACAAGATGGCCGTGGCCGCCGGCGCCAAGCTTGACGGCATGGACACGTCCTTCACCTACTGCAACCTGATGGGCGACATCCCCAACTGCACCACCTGGGGCTACTGGACGCCGATCGTGCTGGTGCTGCCCAACGGCAAGCGCTTCATCGAGGAGGCCCAGTCCCACGACGCCGCCCAGGCCGCCCTGGACAACGGCTACACCCAGTGGTGGTCCATCTTCGACCAGCGCGCCTTCGACGCCCGCGCCATCGCCGAGTCCGTGGAGGGCAACATCAAGTCCCATGAGGACGTGTACGTGAAGGCCGGCACCGTCGAGGAGCTGGCGGTGGGCATGGACGTGCCGGTTGACAACCTGGTGGCCACCTTCGACCGCTACGCCGAGCTGGTAGCCGGCGGCGAGGACACCGACTTCGGCAAGAAGGCGTGGCTGGACACCCTGCAGCCGCCCTACCACGCGCTGAAGCTGAACGTGTGCCGCTACAAGACCTCCGGCGGCCTGGTGGTCGGCCCGAACAACATGGTCCTGGACGAGCAGGACCAGGAGATCCCCGGCCTGTACGCCTGCGGCGCCCTGGTCACGGAGTCCCGCGCCAGCGTGTCCACCTGCATGGCCACCGGCTACTACGTGGGCGAGAGCTTGGCCGCCCTGTAGGCGAAGCGACGACCCTTTGCGCCCAGCGCGCATCCATCGAGCCAACGGCGGTTCGGCCGCCTGCGGTTAGGGGCTTTCCCTAGGCCCCGAGAGGGGAGCGGCCGCAAGGTCGCTCCCCGCCTCTTTCCAGCCCTCCCGCCCGAACGCCCGCAAGCACCCGGACGGGAGCGGCTGCTTTCCGGGGCGCGTCTCCCCGGGTTTGCGCTGCCCCCTTTCCTACGATATGGAGATAGAACGCAGTTTGGTGCGGACTCTGTGGGAAGATGGTAAGAAGTAGAGCCATTTCGTTTCCGACCGTACCGAAGGACTGTGCGTTATGCAGGACATGAACCGCCACTTCACCATGGGCGCGCTCATCAAGTTCACGTTGCCCACCATCGCGATGATGATCTTCACATCGCTGTACAACGTGGTCGACGGAATCTTCGTGTCCAACTTCGTGGGCAAGACCGCCCTGGCTGCCGTGAACCTCATCTGGCCGCTCATCATGATCTTCGCCAGCGTGGGACTCATGATGGGTGCCGGCGGCAGCGCGCTTATCGCCAAGACGCGCGGCGAGGGGGACGATGCGCGGGCGAACCGCTACTTCTCGCTCTGCGTCATATTCGCCGCCATCCTGGGCCTGGTGCTGGGCGTCGTCGGGCAGCTGGTCATGGTGGACGCCATGGCTCTCATGGGCGCCACCGGTGCGCTGCTGGACGAGACGGTGGTGTACGGACGCATCGTCATGGCGGCGCTGCCCTTCTTCGCGCTGCAGTTCGCCTTCCAGACGCTGTTCTCCACAGCGGGCAAGCCCACCTACGGCTTCGCGGTCATCGTGGCGGCGGGGATGACGAACGTGGTGCTGGACGCCCTGTTCATCTGCGGCTTCGGCTGGGGCTTGGCTGGTGCGGCCATCGCCACGGCCCTGGGGCAGGTGGTGGGCGGCGCGATTCCGCTCCTGTACTTCTGCCGCAAGAATTCGAGCTTCCTTCGGCTGGCGAAACCGAAGTGGGAGTGGCGCCCCATCGGCAAGTCCTGCGTGAACGGCATGTCCGAGCTGGTGTCGAACATCGCCATGAGTCTGGTGGCCATGCTCTACAACTTCCAGCTGATGCGCTACATCGGCGAGGATGGCGTGGCGGCCTACAGCGTCATCGGCTACACGGCCATGATATTCAGCGCCATATTCATGGGTTACGCCATGGGGTCGTCGCCGCTGATGAGCTACCAGTTCGGCGCCAGGAACCACCGCGAGATGCGCGGCATCCTGCTGAAGAGCCTCGCCTTTGTGGGGTCGCTGTCGGTGGTCATGTTCGCAGCGGCCGAATGGCTGGCCCCCACGCTTTCGGCCATTTTCGTGTCCTACGACCCGGAGCTGCTGGAGTTCACCACCAACGCCTACCGCATCTACGCCCTGGCCTTCCTGCTCATGGGGCTGCCCATCTACGGCTCGGCGTTCTTCACGTCGCTCAACAACGGGCTGGTGTCGGCGCTCATCGCCTTTTTGCGTACGCTCGTCTTCGAATGCGGCGCCGTGCTGCTGCTGCCGCTTGTGCTGGGCCCCGACGGCATCTGGTACTCGGTATCGGTGGCCGAGCTGGCGGCGGCGATCATAACGGCCCTGTTCATCGCAGGCCTGCGCAACGTCTACGGCTACGGCGCCAAGAGCTGTCGAGAATAGGTCCGCACCCCCCACCCCTCGTTTTCGCTGGACAAAAATCGCAGAAGTGCTGTAGGGAATACAGCACTTCTGCGAAATATGGTACGAGATTGCAGCACTTCTGCGGTTTTTGTCCCCTCCATACAGCACTTCTGCGATTTTTGTCCAAAGCGAAGCTGCGGTGGCAAGTCGGATCGGGGGTAAGCAACGCGTTTCGGCTCGAAGGGTTAATCGCGTTTCGCCGCGTTATCCCTGTTAGGCTTCGAAGGGGTGGGTGCCCTTGATGCGGGCGGTGTGGGTGTAGACGTTGAAGCGGCCGTTCTTCGCGAAGCCGATGAGGGTCACGCCGTGCTTGCAGGCCAGGTCGATGGACAGGTTCGTAGGGGCTCCGGGGGAGATGATCACGGGGAATCCTATGCGGATGGCCCGGGCGATGATCTCGCGGGGGATGCGGCCGCTGAACAGGAGCACTTTGTCCGAGGCGTCCACATGGTTCATCAGGCACCAGCCGGCCAGCTTGTCCAGCGCGTTGTGGCGTCCGATGTCCTCGAACCAAGCCAGGAGGTTGCTCTGCCCGTCGACGACAGCGGCGCTGTGCACCCCGCCGGTCCGATGGAAGAGGTGGGAGTTGCCCTCCAGAAACTCGATGTTCGAGCTGACGGCCTTGGGCGTGATCATGGGGGAGACGTTCGGCTGCGGGGACGCCGCGTCCGGCATAAAGGGCCGGTTGCCTTCGGGCTGCGTCCGCTGGTGGCTCGGCGAAGGGGAATCGACGGCAACTCGGATGGTTCCCGCTTTGTCGTCGATGTCCAGCGCCGTCACCTGATCGGCGCTGTCGATGACGCCCGAGGTGAACAGGCTTCCCACCACAAGCTCGGGGATATGCCAGGGCGAGCAGGTCATCTCCCGCAGGAACTCCCCGTTCGCGAAGATGGTGTAGGCCGCCTCCTCGATGACCGTGTCGATCTGCAGCACGCCCACCTCTTCCTCGAAGCGGCAGATGAGCTCGCGGATGAAGGAGCTGTCGTGGCCGGATGCGGACAGCTCGTCGGGGTTAGCGTTCTCCATGATGGCCTTTCGGCTCGGTGGCGGTATCCAAGATGATTATAGCGGCCAGCCGCTGTCCATCGTGCGGTGCGGGGCAAATTGGGCGCCCTTCCCATAAAGCGAGGCAGCGGCCAGCTTGCGCCGACCGCTGCCTTAGGAGGGGTGGATGTCCAAGGAGGGGCCGCTTCCCGCCAGCGCGAGACGACCTGTTTCCTCTTTAGGCGTTCACCTTATCCGGTATGTACCACACGGAGGGGTTCGTGCCCTCTTCGGCGAGCAGCTGGTAGCCGCCGGCTTTCTGGGCTTGGGCCTTGATGTCCTCAAGGTCGCCGAACACGCGGGCGCCAGCGGGGCAGGCCGCTACACAGGCTTGGGTGAGGCCCAGCTTGCCGTCGATGCGCTCGGCGCAGAAGGTGCACTTGTCGACGGTGCCCTTGGGCATGGTGGGATACATGACGTCCTCGTACTCGTTGAGCTCGGCCCCGAAGTAGCCGTTTTCATCCTCGCGGAAGTAGCGGGCACCGTAAGGGCAGGCCGTCATGCAGGACTTGCAGCCGATGCACACGTCCTTGTTGATGACCACGATGCCGTCCTCGCGCTTCTGAGTTGCGCCCGTGGGGCAAATCTCCACGCAGGGGGCGTTCTCGCACTGCATGCACAGCATGGGAACTGGTGTGACCTTCGTGTTGGGGTAGGTACCCTCCACCTTGCGCTCTACATGGGCGCGAGTCACTCCCGGAGGGGTTCCATGGGCTTCCTTGCAGGCGGTGGCGCAAGCATGGCAGCCGATGCACTTCTTCAAGTCTATGAGCATTCCATAGGTCATAGTCGTTTACCCCCTCTAAGCGATTTTCTCGATTTTGATGCGCACGCACTGGTCGAACGCCGCACACACATGGTCCAGGCGAGATGCATCCTGACCGGGGATGAGGTGCACGATGGGCGAGCCCTTGCCCTGGGCGAAGGGCATGAACTCCGAGCGCGATCCCCAATGGCCGCCGATAACCGACACGCACGAGGGGTGGATGCCCTCGGAAACCGCCAGCTTGCCCTCCACCGATACGCCGTCCTTGTTCAGCAGCCGCACCTCGTCGCCGCTCTTCAAGCCCATGTCGTCGGCCACCTTCTTGTTCATCTCAACGGTGTAGGCGTAGGGGTTCGCCTCGTTGATCTCGTTGATCCAGGGGTTCTCCATCCCGAAGGTGTCGGTGTTGATGGCGTCGGTGTAGTACACCGGCAGGAAGCCGTAATCGGGGTCGGTCACCTCGAAGTCCACGCAGGGCTTCCAGTCGGGGAAGGGCTGGTAGTCGTCGGTCTCCCACGGAATGCCCAGCTCGGCGACCTTCTCCTCCACGCGCTCCTTGCAGGCCAGCATGAAATCGCCGTACAGCGGCACGCGTCCGGGCTGCCCGTCGGCCCAGATGTACACCTCGTTCACCTTGCGCGGGTAGGTGTACACGCCGTTGTGGCTGCGGAACCAGTCGGTGTCGTGCTCCTCGTCGATGAGTGACTTCAGAATGGAGTCGGCGAAGGCCTCCGGCTCTAGCTTGGTGCCGTCCTTGGGGATGGAGTACTCGTCCTTCACACGGTACATCATGTTCATCGTTGCAATGAGCTCCGCGTTCTTGCCGTTTCGGTCGGCCAGCTCGGACCAGAACTGCAGGATGGAGGGCGCGTCGTCCTTAGGCGCGACCACGGGCTGGTTGATGGTAACGGGCCAGGGCATGTCCATGCCGCCGATGGTGCGATGGTTCAGGAAGTGCTGCGGCAGCGGCGTCATGCGCTCCAGGTAGCAAGCCTCGGGCACGATCAGGTCGAAGAAGTAGGAGGACTCGTTTAGGTAGATGTCCATGCCGATGACGTAGCGGTAGGACTTGAAGATCTCCGCCTGCTCGTCGAAGTTGCCCCACCACTTGATGGGGTTGGCCCCCATGACGATCATGAGCTCGGGAACGTGGGCCTCCATCCCGTACTTCTCAGGGTATTTCTGGGTGATGAAGGCGAAGTGCGGGTCCATGGAGAAGGGCATGAGCTGCTGCATGGCGGAGTTCGCCGGCGTGAAGTCGCCCTCCTTGATGGTCTTGTAAGGCGAGGAGGGCCAGGGGAACATAAGGGAGTTGCAATTGATGAACCCGTCGTCCTCCCATGTGGTGATGGTCCATGCCGCTTGCGGGTTGTCGTCGGCCCAGCCGTGGCAGATGGGGGCGTAGCCGATGAAGCCGCCCGGATAGTTGGCCGAACCCACCAGCATGTTCAGCGACATGATGGCCCAATGGCTCAGGAAGGAATGCTTGTGGCGCGAGATACCGGAGAAGCAGTCCGCGCACGCCGGGCGCAGCGGCAGCTCCACGCCGTCGATGGTGATGGTTTCGCCGATACGGGCAGCCTTGCCGAACTCCTTCGCGATGGTGCGGATGGTGTCGGCGGGGACGGTGGTGATGGTCTCCTGGTACTCCGGCGTGTAGGTGGCCAGATGCTCGCGGTACAGCGTGAAGCCCGTCTTGCAGGTTACGCCGTCCACGTCGAACTCGCCCTCCAAGACCGGATCGGCGCACTCGTCGTAGGGCTTTGCGGTGTTGTCGGTGGCGTCCATGAACAGCGCCTTGTCGTTCTCGTTGCGAACAACGCGCCCCGTCTCGACGTTGACCAGCGCAGGTCCGTTCGTGCGGTTCTTCAGGTAGTCGATATCGATGAGCCCGTTTTCCACCAGTTCGTGGGCGATGGCCAGGGCCGCCGCCGCATCGGTTCCGGGGAGGATGGGCACCCACAAATCAGCTTTCTCGGCGCCAGCGCTCATGTGGGGGTCGAAGTTCACCAGGCGAAGGCCCTCGGCGCGACGCTTCGCAAAAAGGTCGGCGGTCTGGTTGAAGCCGTGGCGCGTGGCGGTGCCTGCCTGGGTGCCGAACTGCAGCAGGTACTCGCAGTACTTGTAGTCGGGCATGGCATTGCCGGTGCCGCAGAACATGTCGCTGACCTGGTGTACTCCCGATCCGCAGATGTCGGAGTTCGTGCCTTCCAACGAGCACTGGTAAATCGTCTTGATGAGGTTGCCCTTTAGGCCGCAGCCGGACAGGTTGGAGACGGCCGAAGCGGTGGCGATGCCGAAGGGGTTGCGGGCCAAGGTCTCCTTGATGTTGCTGTCGATGAGCTCGTAGGCCTCGTCCCAGGTGATTTCCTGCCAACCGGGGTCGATGTCGAAGCCCTTCTCGGGGTTCGTGCGCTTCATGGGCTTGGTGATGCGGTTGGGGTCGTACAGCTGCATGATGCCCGCAGCACCCTTGCCACAGATGTGGCCGCCGCCGGGCCAATCCGGGTTGCCCTTCAGCTCCACGACTACGCCGTCGACCACGTGGGCTAGGATGGCGCAGGTGTTGAAGCACATGTTACAGGTGGTGGGAATCCATTCGCCGTCGGTCTCGGCGTAGGCTACCTTTTCGGGAAGAATCTCGGCGGCTTGGGCCTCGACCTCCTTGTTGTCGGATGCGGGCGGTTCCTCCTGCTCCGGCTTGCTCGGTGCCGGCGACGAGCATCCTGCGAGTCCGGCACCTATGGCTAGGGCTCCGGCTCCTGCCACGAACTTGCGACGGCTCACGTTTGCACCGCGTTTGCTCATGGTGTGTACCTCCTTCTCCTCTGTCCCCTCCGCCCCTTGCGAAGGGTCGGTTTAGGCACTCTCTGAAATGCCTATTATCAAGGTACACTATGTCACTATGACAATCAATCGCTTTCGAATAAATAAATTATTCTACTTTGTGCATAATTCTGAAAAGGGTAAATAATGATGAAAATAGTAATCTATGCGATTGCATCATGATTGGCAGTGCGCGGGATCGATGGCGTACTTCGCCCAAGGGGGGGGGTAGGTGAGGCAGGCGGGGCGGCAGCTACTTCAGGAAGCTGTCGATGTTGTTGAACGCCTCCCCGAAAGCGCTCGGCGCTATGACGAGGCCGCCCTTCTCCTTGACGCTCTCGTAGATGAGGTTCATGGTGCGCAGCTGCATGGCCCGGTCGTTCTGGTCGTAGATGCCGGCCGCCTCCACGAACATCTCGGAGATGTCCTTCTCCACCTCGGCCAGAAGCAGGCGGGAGTTGCGCTCGCGCTCTGCCTGGGCTTCCTTGGAGAGGGCGTCCTGCAGATCCGACGGCACGGCGATGTCGCGGATCTCCACCGATACCACGGTGATGCCCCAATTGCGGGTCTTTTCCTCCAGGATTTCCTTCACCTCGTTGTCCAGCTGCTCGCGGCGGGTGGCCACCTCTCCCAGATTGATGCGGCCCACGGCGTCGCGCAGGGCGGTCTGGGCGGCCCACCACACCGCCGACGAGTAGTCCTCCACCTCGACGCAGGCGTCCTTGGGATCCCAGACCAGCCAGAACAGGACCGCGTCTATCCCCAGGGGCACCAAATCGGCGGTGAGCGCCTCCTCGGCCGAGAAGGGGGTGGTGATCATGCGCTGGTCCACGCGCGCGGCTACGGTCTCGACGATGGGAATGACCAGGTAGGGCCCTGGCCCGGCAATGCGGTTGAACTTCCCCAGGCGCAGTATCACCAGGCGCTCCCACTGCGGGGCTATGCGCAGGGTGCTGGCCGCCAGGATTCCCAGAGCCAAGCCCGCAACGACCGCCGCCGGAAGGCTCACGGTGCAGAGGAGGGCGGCCGTTGCGGAGAACACCAGCAGGAACAGCGCGATGGCGAAAACGTAGACGCTGTTGCGGGACGTCTTCTTCGCGGTGGGCGCCGCCATGGAACCCGCCAGCGCCGTTGCGCGGGTCGGGTCTGCTGCGGCTTCCCGTGCCTGCTTGGCCTTGCTTCTCATGACAGCTGCCCTCAGCTTTCGGTGGTCGGTGGCCGACGTTGCCCTAGATTGACGATCCCAGCAGTATCAGCTGCTCGGAGACTAGGTCGTGGATGTCTTCCGAGGTCATGCCCTTGGCCAGCGCCTGCTGGACGAAGTCGATGGCCATGGCCTCCACGTCCTGGTCCACGGCGGAAAGCTTCACGTTCTTGAGATCGGTCACGAAGGTGCCGCGGCCCCGCTGCGAGCAGATGTAGCCGTCCCGCTCCAGGTCCTGGTACACCTTGTTCACCGTGTTGTAGTTGACTCCCAGCTCGACGGAGAGCTCGCGGACCGAGGGAAGCCTCTCGCCTCGTTCGAACTTTCCGGAGGAGATGAGGTACACCAGCCGCTTGCGAATCTGGATCCAGATGGGGATGACGCTCTTCTCGTTGATGCGGAACTCGTTCTGCTTGCCGACCGAGGCCGGGTCGCTTGCGATGCCGCGGGTGCTTTCCTGGAGGATGGTAGAGGTCATGGGCGGCTCTTTCAATCGGTTGACTAACCGTGTCATAGTATCACATAGCACAAGGACAATCGGCCGCGGTTCAGCACCAGAAGGCCAAAACGGCCGCAGTGGCAAGATTCAGGCGCTGGGTGGTCATGAGCAGGACGATTCGCAGGCACAACCCTCCGGTGAGCGACGCTGCTGCGGCCACGCCGACGGCTGTGAACGAGAGGTTCTTCCGGCAGACCGCATCCACTGCGAAAGGAACAAGCAGGCCACCCGCTACGACGGCGCCCCAGAAAAGGGGAGCCGGGGGGCCGATCATGAGCGCTATGGTCGACTCCAGCGACGGGGCCGACCGGAAGGCGGAGAAGACGAGGAAGGTTGTGAGGGCTGCGGCCTCCGCGACGACCAGCGACAGGTCGAGCCCGAGCAGCGAGCGGACTCCCTCGGCCATGCCGGCGACGTTCTGGCGGAAGAACGAGATGGCGATGAGCGATGCCAACCCGGTCGCCATCGAGGAGGCGACGAAGAGGACGGGCAGAAGCGGCGTATTCAGGAAGGGAAGAGTCGAATAGGAGGCCAGGAATGCGCCGGAGTAAACGGCGACGAATGCGGCCAGGACCGTCGCGGCAACGGTGCATGCCATCTCGAGCGCTCGAAGCAGCGTTGCGGCTGCGGGTGTGCTTTCCGGGGCGACGGTGCAGAAGGCGTTGTCGGCTAGGACGCCCAGGGCCAGGGCTCCGCAGGCGGTGACGCAGAAGAGCGCGATGCCCCAGGCCCCCATCGACAGCAGGCTTGGGCTGGCATAGGTGAACAGGCAGAGCGCCTTTTCGGGAACGCCCAAGTCCAGCAGGAGGAACAGGGCGCTCGCTCCTACCAGCGCGGGCCCAACCGCCAGGCCCGCATCGGTCACGACGCTTACGCGCGAGAACCAGCCCCCGGCGGCGAGCGGACGCGCGCGCAGCACCAGGTCAGTCACCGATCCGACGAGGAAGGCGCAACCGCCCGTTCCCGCCAGGAACAGGTAGAGCGCGATGTAGATGCTAACCACGAGCCTATCCCCCCTGCTAAGCCCCGTGTGCCGGCGCGATCAGGTATTCCCCTCGGCGGCGAAGCGGCGCGACAAAAGACGCGGGCTCCGTTCCCGTCAGCCTCTTGACAGCGTATCACATTGCCGCAGCCATGGGGCCAGCGTTCGGCACCTTCCTAGAAGGGGTCTGCGTAGAGCCGCAGTCCGTCCGGCAGCCGCACGAACCCGGCGGCCTGCAGCGCCTCGGCGAGGGGGCTTGTGAGCGCGGGCCGTCCGTTCACGGTCTCCACCAGCAGCTTCGTTCGGGCTCCCAGGGCGTTCGGACGCCTTGCCGCCTCCTTCTGACGGTTCGCCAAAGCACGGACCGCCCGGCCGAGGAGCTTCTGGTCGCCGGTGAACAGAAGCAGGTTCTTAAGACCGGGGGATGCCCAGAGCACCGGGGCTCCGTCGGCCACCACGGTGAGCGATCCGTCGCGGCGGGTCGGTCTGGCGGCAAGGGCGGAATCGATGAGGGGGACCTCCCCGGCCGCCGTTTCGCAGACGTCAGGCCACGCGATGGCCGTTCCGAAGAGGTTCGCCGGGTCGTCGGCGTCGAGCACGGCCAGGGATTCGGGGCTCGGTGCCGTCTCGGGAGCCCCGTCGGCGGACGTTTCGTCGAGATTCGACTGGACGCGGCGCAACCCGTCCACGGTCTGCTTGGTGGCGAACTGAATCGGCCCCAGTCCCTCCACGAACATGCCGCGGGCGATATCTCCTGCCGACTCCATCTGGCGAAGCACCGGCATGAGGCTGTCCAGGCCGCCGGGCACGCCGCCTGCGAGGGCGATATCGCGGCTGACGACGCCGTATCGGTCCAGAAGAGAGTCGACCAGGCCCAACGCCTGCAAGGTTTCGGACGCTTCCGGTTCGTCCAGCAGGGCCCATCGCCCGGCGAAGGCCTCCTGGAAGGCCGAGCGGGCGAAGACCTTGGACGCGGCGACGCTGCGGGCGCTTGCCTTCGCCTCGCGGTAGCGCAGGCTCGTCCGGCGGCTCGATGCGCGGCGTCCTGCGGGTGGGTGCGGGGGAAGGGGGCGTGCGGTCGTGCTGCCCCGGGAGGCTTCCCCCGATCCCATCGCGCGGTCTAGCTGCTGCTTGTCGGCCCTGGGAAACGACAGCCCGTCGCTTGCGGCCTCGCCGTTGCGTACGAGGGCCGCAAGCGCCCGCGCGACTGCCGCGTCGGGCAGCGCCGTGCCGGAATCTGCGGCGACGGCGTCGGCTATCTGGCTAAACGTCATCGGGCCCTCCGCACGGAGGGCCTTGCGCACCTGCGCCGCCGGGGTGCGTTCGGCGCCTTCCGGGAGGGGCTTCCCGCCGTGGGCGGTGGGGGGAGTCTCCGAATCCGCACCGCTGCAGGGAACCGGCGCCAGGGGGGAGTCGGTGGGGAAGAACGCGATGCGCCCGTGGGCATCCGCCGCCCAGAGCACCTCTCCTGTCGCGACGTGTTCCTCGAGCAAGGATGGCCGGTAACGAGCGATTCGGGCGGGCAGCACCACGTCGTCCCAGGCGGCCATGGGGAGGTAGACCCCTTCGAACTGGGCAATCACCCAGGCCACCCCCTCGACCCCTTCCCGGGCGGGACCGCGTTCCGCTTGGGCAAGCCCCTGGCGGTCGATGAGCTGCGCGACGAACGCCCGGGCGGAAACAGGCTGCACGGCAGCCCTTGCGACGGCCAGGCTCGCCGTGCGCAGCCGCTTGAGCACGCTGGAATCGACCCATCGGCGCTCGCCTGCGCGCACGATGCGCGTGGCCGCCTCCAAGCGCTCGGCCGCCTCCTGGACCGGCTGGGGGCCCAGGCCCAGGGCGGAAGCGGCGTCGTCGATGCTCCAAACGGCATGGGTTCGGGCGAAGCGGGCCAGAAGCTCGTCGGTGGCCGGTTCGTCGTTTCGCGCAGCGGGGGGCTGCGGGGGCGCGGTGCGGGCGGCCCAGGGCGGAAGCTCCAGGTCTACGGCCCGGGCCAGCAGCGGCCCGTCGTCGGCGGCTACCCACCGCCTCTCCCGGCCCAGGACGGTCTCGAACGCCCGATGCTCGGCCTGCAGCCGGGCCAGCGCCGACGCCACGTCGCTTCGCGCGTCGCGCATCCGCAGCGAAAGCTGCTCCTCGCTCAAAGGGCCCAGCCATCGAAGCAGGTCGAAGGCCCCTTCCGCGCCGCGCAGCTTCCGCGCGTCGCTCAGGTGCTGCAGGTCGCGCTCCACCTGGGTCACGGCGTCGGGGTCCAGGAGGTCCTCGACCGTTGCGCCCTTGCCTCCCAGCAGTTCCGACAGCAGCTGCTGGTCCACGGACAGAAGCGCAGCCTTCCTCTCGGCATGGGGCAGGTCGCCGTCGTAGATGTGCTCGCCGACGTAGCCGAAGATGAGCGCGGCGGCCAAGGGGGAGGGGGTCTGGGTTGCGACGGTCCGTCCGACGATGCGGTCGGATTGCAGGTCTGCCATGATGCGGTGCAGCGACCCCATGTCGAAATCGTCCACCAGGCATTCCCGCATGGCTTCCGCCAGAAGCGGGAAGTCCTGCTGTCGGCGGGCCGCCTCCAGGAGCTGGCCTGCCTGGAGGCGCTGCTGCCACAGGGGCGTGCGCTTGCCCGGCGACCCCGGCGATGTGAGCAGGGCGCGGGCCGCGCATTCGCGGAACCTCGCGGCGAACAGCGAGGTGGAGCCGACGAGGTTGCGCACGGTCTGGTCGAGCTCGTCGGGATCGAAGCGGAACAGCTCGAACCCCGGCACCGCGTCGGCGGCGGCAGGCACGCGCAGCAGGATGCCGTCGTCGCTTGCGGCCGCATGGGTGTCGAAGCCCCAGACGTTTCTGACGCGCTCCGAAACCGCCAGGGCCCAGGGCTCGTGGACCTTCCGGCCGAAGGGGGAGTGCAGGATGACGCGCCAGTCGCCCGTCTCGTCCTGGCATTGCTCCACCACCAGCGTTCGGTCCGTGGGCAGCGCTCCGGTGGCCGACCGTTGGGCCAGCAGCAGTTGGGCGAGGTTGTCGCGGGAGAACCGGTCCAGGCCGAGCGCTTCCAAACGGCTGTCGAACTCCTGGTCGAAGGCCGCCGTTCCCGCAGCGCCTCGGGCTTCGTCGGCGGGGGGCAGCGCTGTCGCGCATTGGCGCAGGAAAGCCCCGCGGGCGTAGCCGGTTTCGACCGGGCGGGCGGGCGCGTCGCCGTGCCAGAAGGGCAGGCGGGCGCTTCTGCCGGGCGCGGGCTGCACCACCACCCGGTCCGCTTCGATCTCCGCGATACGCCAGGTGCTCGTGCCCAAAGCTATGATGTCGCCCACGCGGGATTCGTGCACCATCTCCTCATCCAGCTCGCCAACGCGCTTGCGTCCCGCCTTGCCGTCGCCCTCGGGCAGCACCACGGCGTAGGAGCCGCGGTCGGGGATGGTGCCGGCGTTGCTCACGGCCAGCCGCTGCGAATGGGGGCGCGCTGTCAAAAGCCCGGTGCCGCGGTCCCACAGGATCCGGGGCGAAAACGCGGCCACCTCCCCGGAGTCGTAGCGTCCCGCGAGCATTTCCAGGACGCTTTCGAAGGAGCGTTTCCCCAGGTTGGAGAAGCAGGCGCTCTTCCTGACCGTGGCCAGCCATTCGTCGGCGGAAAGGCCGTCGGGAGCCATGGCCGCGGCGGCCACCGTCTGCTGGGCAAGCACGTCCAGCGCGTTTTCCACCAGGGCCGTCGGCTCGATGGCCCCTTCCTCCATGCCCCGGGCCATCACCGCCGCATCGATGAGCTCGGGGCGCACCTTGGGGTAGATCTGTCCCACCGATCGGCCTTCCACCTGGTGGTTCGCCCTGCCGATTCGCTGCAGGCCCGAAGCCACGGAGGGCGGCGGGGCTATTTGGATGACCAGGTCAACCTCGCCCATGTCGATGCCCAGCTCAAGGCTGGAGGTCGCCACCACGCAGGGAAGCTCGCCGCGTTTCAGCTCGCGCTCGATCTGCTGGCGCCGCGCCTTCGCCACCGAGCCGTGGTGGGCTTTGGCGACGATGGCGTCGGCCCCTTGGCCCATTTCGGTGGACGACCCCATGCTGGAGCGGTAGGCGGTAGGTGCCCCTTCGCTGGCGCTTCCCGCATCGCTCCACCAGCCGGCGCTCTCGCTGTGCCGGGGGGAATGGCCGCTACGCTCGGCGAACAGCTCGTTCAGCCGTGCGGTGAACCGCTCGCACAGCCCCCGCGAATTGACGAAGACGATGGTGGAGCGGTGGGCGAGGATCTGGTCGAGCACCTCGGCCTCTATGTAGGGCCAGATGGAGACCGATCCGCTTCGGGTGTCGGGGGTGGAGGTTGCCGCCCCTTTCGCCGCCAGCGCCTTGATCGGGTCGCCCTTGCCGCGGTAGCGGGCGGACGCCACCGGGTCCCCGCGGCCGGCGAAGCCCCCGCGGCCCCCGAAGGCGGGGATGGCGGCCATATCGGGGATGGGCACGCGCACGGAAAGGTCAAGCTTGGGGGGCGCATCGTCTGCGACGATGGTCACGGGGTGGCATCCGCCCAGGTAGCGAGCTATCTCGTTGCGGGGGCGTACCGTCGCCGAAAGCCCGATGCGCTGGGCCGGGTGCCCGAGCAGGTTGTCTAGTCGTTCCAGGGAAAGCGACAAGTGCGCCCCCCGCTTGCTGCCGGCGATGCTGTGCACCTCGTCCACGATAACGGTCTCCACGGTGTGCAGGACCTGCGAGGCCTGGGAGGTGAGCATCAGGTACAGCGACTCGGGGGTGGTTATGAGTATGTCGGGCGGCGTGCGCTGGATGCGACGGCGCTCGTCCGGGGTGGAATCTCCACTCCGGACGGCGGTGGTGACCGGCGCGCCCCCTTCCAGGGACCCGATGGCGGCTAGCGGCTGCTCCAGGTTGCGCTGCACGTCGGCGCCCAGGGCCTTCAGGGGGGACACGTACAGGATGCGAACTCCCGGCTTCCACGGATCGGCGGAAGGCGCGCAGGTTTTCTGGCTGATGATGCGGTCGATGGCGAACAGGAAGGCCGCCAACGTCTTTCCCGATCCGGTAGGAGCGATGACCAGGGCGTTTCCGCCGCTTTGGATGGTCGACCAAGCCCGGCTTTGCACTTCGGTGGGGCTTGGGAAGGCCGAGGCGAACCACTGGCGCACCGGCTGCGAGAAGCTTGCGGGCCACGGGGCTTTCGGGCTGGGAACGCTGTCTTCCATGGGGCCTGGCGGGCGCTACTTGCCCATGAGGTGGCGAAGCGCAGCCACGGGGTGCTTGGTCATCATCCGAGGTCCGGCGTAGCGCATCACCTGCTTGATCTGCTCCCGCTCCTCGGGGCGGTAGCAATGGTACGGGCACTCGTCGCAGCTGGTCTTCACGGCCATCTGGCGGCAGCGCTCGGTCCGCATGACGCTGTAGTCGTCGACGGCCTTGCACCGGGGGCATACCGCTTCGCCGCAGTAGGCTGTTTCGGTTCGGACCGCCTGCTCGTGGTTGCCGGCGCAGTAGATAGCCACCATTTGGGAGATCGTCTTCTTCTCGCGCTGCCGCCGTTTCGCGATGACGGGGGAGTCTTGGGCGGTCGCCTTCGAGGGCCGCGGGATTCGGCCGGCCTGGGGCGCCGCTTCGGCGTGGGGCCCTTCCGCCGCCAAGACCGGGGCTTTGGCGAGACGACGGCCGGAGCCGTCCTTGATGGTGTTGGTCGAGGTATCCATGGCGCGAGTATAGCCAACGGGATTCGGCCCGTTGCGCCGCAAAGCCCCGCGTTCACAGAATAGCCGTAGCTAACTTTGGGGCTTAACTTTTGCCTAAGCTTGGAAACGTCAGCCTTGCTTTGCGGCCTAATCCCGCAAACCGACCCCGCCTTGCTTTGCGGCCTGGCTCCGGAAGCCGGTCCGGCCTGACCTGGAGGGATAATCCCGCAAACCGCCCCCTAGTTTTGCGGCTGATTTGCGGGGGGAGTCTGCAGCTGTTTCCCTTCGCCCGACCGGCGGGCCTTCCTTGCTGCGCTTATCCGACCCGATCGGAAAACCGTTTCGAAAAGCATGCATAAACAGTGGCGCAGCATGCAAGGATCGTGAGAGAACCAGTGCGCAATGGCGAAAGAGGCGGCGGTGAAGATGCGACGCTTCGGGTTCGGAAGGCTTCGCGCAAAGCGTCGCGCCGTGATCGGTCTGCTTCGCGGGCGACGACGCTCTCGGTGCAGTCCGATTCGCGGACGGCGCCTCTCCGTCATCGGCGGCGTTCGCTGCGCTGAAAGGCCCCTGTCATCGATTTGCAAGCGCGGGCCTGTAGCATGGGACCCGAGAAAGGCGCGGGAGGCGACTCGAAAGACGGGAGGGGCTACGGTGGCGCAGACGGCGATGACAAATGTGTCGGTTGCGGGGCGGCAGGGCTTTTCTGGGAACGAGGAGGATCGGAGCAGGGGGTTTTGGAGCGAGGAGGTGCGGGGCGATTCGTTCCGGAAGCGTCCGGGGAGGCTGGTGGGGCGCGTTTCCAGCTTCCTGCTCACCGGGCTTGTGGTGGTGCTCGCGGCTGTTGCCATGCTGTGCTGGGTGCCGCGGGCGTTCGGCTGGTCGGTCTTCGGCGTGGTCTCGAATTCCATGGCGCCGGCGATGTGGGCGTATGACCTGGCATTCGTCGATCAGACGGTGGCGCCCGAGGCCATGGGGGTGGGTGATGTGGCGGTGTTCCACCTTGGCGACGGGAAGGTGTGCGGCCATCGCATCGTCGCGGTGGACAGCCGCTCGCGCACCTTCACCACCAAAGGGGACGCGGTGGCCATAGCAGATCCGGCGCCCGTGGGATTCGACCGCGTTGTGGGCCAGGTGAGGGGGTCTATCGCTTTCGCGGGAGCTCCGCTGCTCGCCTACCAGAACCATAAGTGGGCCTGCGTGGGCGTGCTGGCGGCCGTGACCGCGGTTCTTTTCGGGCTGGCGTCGGCGCTGGGTCCGTCCCGTGCCGACGGGGAACGTGCGAAATTCGCCGCGCTGCGTCGGGGGAAACCCCCGCGGCATCCGTAGCGGTTGCGGCATTGCGGGAGGGGGGCGAAAGCAGCCGAAGCCGCGCTCTCCCCGCCGGCTTGCATGCGAACGAGAAGCGCGGCCACTGCGCGAGAAGTGGCGCAAGGAACCTGTGAGGAGATAAGACCATGCGAAGCTATGAACAGACGAGCGGTCCGGCCACCCTTGCGGCCGACTCTGCCCCGCTTTCGGACGGGCGGCTGCAAAGCGCGCTTCCCGAGGCGACGCGCCCGTATAGCCCCCGTCGCGCCCCGTTGCGTGCGCGAGCCTTCGTCAGGCCCGTGCTTGCAGTGGGGCTGGCGGCGGCTGTCGGCGTCGGCGGCATGTTCTCGTACTTCACCGACGAGGACAGCGTGGACAACGTGCTCAGCGTCGCCTCGGACGATTTGGACGTTCGGGTCGTCGAGCAGGCGTGGGACCGATTGCCCGACGAGGACGGCGACGGCATTCCCGATGCGGCCCAGAACATGCTGCCGCTGCAATGGGTGGTGAAGGACCCGAAGGTGGTCAACGGCGGCACCGACGGGGTGGGGGCCTACGTCATGGCGAAGGTGTCCGTGCCCGTTGCCGACGTCTCCTACGTCGACGGCGAGGGCGATACGGTCGCGGGAAAGAACGTCGAGCTGTTCTCCTACCAGGTGACATCGGAAAAGTGGAAGGAGCAGGGGGAGCCTGCGCTGTCGGAGGGCTACCGCGTCCACACCTACCGCTACGCCGATGTTCTGGGGCCGGGGGAGGAGACGCCGGTGCTGTTCGACCGGATTGAGCTCATCAACCTGGTGAACGGCCAGGGTCAGGCCGGCGAGAAGGTCGTCACCGTCACCGCGGTGGCCATCCAGGAGGAGGGTTTCGCCAGTGCCGACGAGGCGTGGGAGGCCTACGACGCCCAGAAGCGGGCGCTCGAGCCCGCGGAGAGCGGCGCCGGCGCGGAAGTGCAGGGGTAGGGGGCCGCGGCGCCGATGCCGTGCTGCCGACAGACGGCAGTCGGATGCGGGAGCCCGAGGGTTCGGGTCGATTCGGCCGAGAGGAGGTGAAGAAATGCTTTGTCGGGGAGAAACGGGCCGCATGTCTTGCGAATTGTGGAGAAAAGATGACGAACGAGCGCCGATGCAACAGAAAGCGCCTCGCCGTACTCTTATGCACGAGACGTCTTTTCAGGAAGCAAAGGTGGGTGCCATGGACGCAAACGCGTTCGCGGAGCGCTACAGCGCAATCTACCGCGACCTCTACCGCTACGCGCTCTGCATGATGGGCAGCGCCGCGGATGCGGAGGACGCGGTGGGCGAGGCGGTGGTTTCGGCTTTCAGAGCGCGGGACGGTCTGCGCGGCGATCAGTCGTTTCGCCCGTGGATGTTCCAGATTCTGACCAACGAATGCCGCCGTCGGCTCAAGCGCAGAAGCGCCCTGGCGGAAACGGAGATGGTCGATTCGGTCGGAAACGGGCCGGCTCTGGACGGCGAGGACGCGATTCTCGTGCGCGAGGCCATGGCGACGCTGTCCGAAGAGGACCGCTGCGTCGTGAGTTTGGCGGTGGTGGGCGGCTACAGCAGCGCCGAAATCGGCATCATGCTCACCATGAGCCCCAGCTCCGTTCGGTCGCGGAAGAAGCGCTCCTTGGCCAAGCTCGCCGCATTGTTGAAGGATGTGAACGCATGACAAGCGAAGAAGACCAGGTAATCATCGATGCCCTGCGCAACGGCTTGGAAGAAGTGCGGGTCCCCGAGAGCCTGCACCCCGACGCGGTGAGGCGCGGTCTGCTGGCTATAGAAGCGGCGGAGGATGCAGGGGCCGCCCGCGCTGCGGAGAAGTCGGGGCGGCCGGCAGGAGGGCATGCCGAGCGACTTTCCGTCATGCAGAAAGCACGACGGGGGTCGGGCACGCCCCGATTCCTGCTAGCCGCCGCCAGCGTGGCCCTTGCGGCAGGGGTGGGCCTGTGGGCCTTCTCCGGGTTCCTTGGCGCGAAGCAAGGCGCCGTGGACAGCTTGTCGGCTTCCATCATGGGGGGCGCCAGATCGCTGGATGTGCGGGATATCCTTACCGACGAGGTCCGCGACGACCTGTTCTCCGTGGAAAAGGCCGCGCGTCGGCCCGGTTTGGCTACGGCTTCCTCCTACGGCGAGATTCGGGCCAGCCTTCTGGCCTTCGAGGCGCAGCAAGCTGCGTACTACGAGGATGTGGCGAAAGCGGAGAACGAGGCGATGGTGGACATAGCGGGCGACGTGCGGACCGATTCCGCCCCCGCGGCCGGCCTGCAAGCTGAAACAGCCGCTACCGCGACGCAGGATGGCGGCGCGAAGACGGCCGATTTCTCGGACACGAACGTGCGCACCGAGGGGGTGGGGGAAGCCGATGTGGTGAAGACCGACGGGCGCTACCTCTACGTCCTTCAGGACGACTGCCGCAGCATTGCCGTCGTGGATGCGCAGGGCGGCCGCATGAAGGTGCTGGGGCGCGCCCAGGTGGAGGAGGGCGTGCAGATCAGCGAGTTCTACGTGGACGGGGACAGGCTCTTCGCGCTGTCCACGGAGTACCGTTCCAGCAGCAGCGGGGGAGAGTTCTCCTACGAGCCGCCCGTCACCCGATTGGACGCATTCGACCTGTCCGACCCGGAAAGCCCGCGCCTGCAGTCGAGCGCCGCGCAGTCCGGCACCTACGCCTCCTCGCGCTTCGTCGATGGCTTCGTGTACGTGTTCAGCCATTACGCCGTGTACGACGTTGCGAGCAGCGACGATCCGTCGTCCTACGTGCCCTGCGTGGGAGAGAAGGCCATGGCCTGCACCGACGTGTATCTGCCGCCCAACGTGGCGGCGAACCAGTACCTGGTGGCCGTGGCCTACAGCGCCCAGGACCCTGGCAGCAGCGTGTCCCAGAAGGCGGTGCTGTCGGACTACGGCCAGCTCTACGTAAGCGCCGACAACATCTACGTCTACGAGACGGTGGGCGGGGCGTCCTACGACATCATGCCCATCGCGCGCAGTCTGGAGGATGCCGAGGGCCAGACCGACCCGCAATCCGACGGTGCGGACGGCGCCTCGGAACCTGCGGAGGACTGGGCACCCGCCAACCCGGAGGAGGGTCCCGATAGCGGGGGCGACTCCGCGCTGCGCACCTCCATCCGCAAGCTGAGCTTCAAGGAGGGCCAGCTTGAGGGGGTGGCTCAGACGAAGGTGGACGGTACGCTTGACAGCAGCTGGTGCATCGACGAGTACGACGGCTACCTGCGGTTGGTGGCCACCCTCTACGACGAGGGCTACGACACGGTCAACGCCGTGTACGTGCTCGACGACAAGCTGGAGCAGGTGGGATCGATCGAGGGCTTGGCCCAGGACGAGCGGGTCTACTCGGCGCGGCTGATGGGGAACACCGGCTACTTCGTCACCTTCCGCGAGACCGACCCGCTGTTCTCCGTGGACTTCTCGGACCCGGAGAACCCGCAGATCGTGGGTTCGTTGAAGATCCCGGGATTCAGCGAGTACCTGCATCCTTACGGCGAGGGGCTGCTGCTGGGCATCGGAATGCAGGCCGACGAAGACACCGGCGTGACCGACGGATTGAAGCTGTCCATGTTCGACGTCTCCGACCCGACTGCGGTAACGGAGATGGCGAAGGCCGTTGTCGAGGGGTGCTACTACGCCGACGTGTTCAACGACTACCGGGCCGTGCTGATCGACCAGCCGAACAACGTGATCGGGTTTTCGGGCTACGACGACGGCCGCCAGACCTACTTCGTCTACAGCTACGACGACGGCGTCTTCACCCAGGACATGGCCGAGGACGTCAACGGCAACTCGTGGATGAGCCCCCGGGGCGTGCGCATCGGAGAGGTCCTCTACGTGGTGAACGGCAACGCTGTGGAAAGCTACGCCATCGGGTCCTACGAGAAGATCGACGACCTGCTGATCTAGGGGGCGTGGGCTCCCGGCGTCTGCTGCCGCGGGGATTCCTGCGCGAAGGGACGGGGCCGGTGGGCGCACGAGGCCGGCCGCCTCGTTTCTTCGGGGCGGGGTTCCTGGGCGATTTCGGCGCAGCCGGAGACCTCGACGTCCTGCGACCCAGGGAGGCGGCCGCGTTCGCGGGCTGCGCCTCCTTGGGTCTGCGTACCATGACCGCCTCCGTCGCCGAATATGGATTTCGGCAGCGGGCGTCTTGACGGGACGGGTCGCTTCGCTAGAATAGTGGGCACTTTCAAGCCGACAAGGCGGCTGTGCCGGGACTGTTCCCAGGGCACGAATACCTGGCGGTTCGCCCGGGCGGTAAGGGCTCGGTTCTACGGACTGCGCGGCATTGCGACCGCAGGCCTGGCATGCAGGCACTCTTGAGCCGACACGGTACGTGGGTTTGTGCGCTCATTATGGTTTTTTGTCTTCCAACCCCCAAACTGACCTATCATTTCCGATTGCTGTCTCGCGATGCGTGCGCGGTGCAGCTGCGCTCGGCCCGCTTGTGCGGGTTCGGTCGGCGGGCCGGGGTTCCGAGCGCATCGGCAATGACGAAGGAGCGGTGGTTTTGGCCAAGCAGAACGACAATGTCATCGAGCTTGAGGGCACGGTGCTCGAGGCGCTTCCCAACGCGATGTTCAAGGTGGAGCTGGAAAACGGGCACAAGATTCTCGCCCACATCTCGGGTAAGATGCGCATGCACTACATCAAGATTCTGCCCGGCGACAAGGTGACCGTGGAGCTTTCCGTCTACGACCTGAACCGCGGCCGCATCACCTATCGCTTCAAGTAAGCGGCATCGAGCGTTACCGCAGCCTGAAAGCGGCTGACACAGCCTTGAAAACTATCACCAGCGGCTGGGTGTGAACGATAGAGAAGACGCATAACCGAAAGGAAAGAAGCAATGAAGGTACGTCCTTCGGTCAAGAAAATGTGCGACAAGTGCAAGATCATCCGACGCCATGGCAAGGTGCTCGTTATCTGCGAGAACCCTCGTCATAAGCAGCGTCAGGGCTAGGAAGAAGGGGTAGTAAGCTATGGCACGTCTTGTTGGTGTCGATCTTCCTCGCGACAAGCGCATCGAGATCGCCTTGACCTACATCTACGGCATTGGCCTGACCACATCCAAGAAAATCCTTGCCGAGACCGGCGTGAACCCCGACGTTCGCGTCCGCGATCTTTCCGAGGAGGACCTCACGAAGCTGCGCGACTACATCCAGGGCAACCTGAAGGTGGAGGGCGACCTGCATCGCGAGGTCAACCAGAACGTGAAGCGCCTCATGGAGATCGGCTGCTACCGCGGCCTTCGCCATCGTCGCGGCCTTCCCGTGCGCGGCCAGCGTACTCACACGAACGCCCGCACCCGCAAGGGACCGCGCAAGCAAATCGGCGGCAAGAAGAAGTAAGGGAGCGATAAGTGGCAGCTAAGAAAAACGTGCGCGCACGCATCAAGCGTTCCGAGCGTAAGAACATCGCCGTTGGCGCCGCGCATATCAAGTCTACGTTCAACAACACGATCGTGAGCATCACTGATCCTCAGGGCAATGTGATCTCCTGGCAGTCCGCCGGCACGGTCGGTTTCAAGGGTTCGCGCAAGTCCACGCCGTTCGCTGCGCAGATGGCTGCCGAAGCCGCTGCCAAGACGGCCATGGAGCACGGCCTGCGCAAGGTCGCGGTGTACGTGAAGGGCCCCGGCTCGGGCCGCGAGACGGCTATCCGCTCGCTGCAGGCCGCCGGCTTGGAGATCGCCAGCATCCAGGATTGCACACCCATTCCGCACAACGGTTGCCGTCCGAGCAAGCGTCGTCGCGTGTAATTGAAAGGACCACAGAATTATGGCTCGTTATACTGGTGCTGACTGCCGTCTGTGCCGCCGCGAGGGCTCGAAGCTCTTCCTGAAGGGCGACCGCTGCTACACCGAGAAGTGCGCCATGGAGCGCCGCAGCTACGCCCCCGGCGAGGCCGGCAAGAAGCGTGTGAAGGACACCGAGTACCGCATCCAGCTGCGTGAGAAGCAGAAGACCAAGCGCATCTACGGCGTCCTGGAGAAGCAGTTCCATCACTACTACGAAATGGCCAACCGCCAAAGCGGCGTTACCGGCGAGAACCTGCTGCGCATCCTCGAGAGCCGGCTGGACAACGTCGTGTACCGCCTGGGCTTCGCCAAGTCCCGTGCCGAGGCTCGTCAGCAGGTGCGCCATGGCCACATCACGGTGAACGGCCGTCGCGTGGACATCCCCTCGTTCCGCGTGCGTCCCGGCGACCTGGTGGCGGTTGCCCCCAAGGCGAAGGATATGCTGGTCATCAAGAGCGCGCTCATCTCCAACGAGCGCGTGCAGGTGCCCGCATGGCTGGAAGTTGACATCGAGAAACTTCAGGGTAGCGTTCTTGCCCTTCCGCAGCGTGACCAGATCGATCTGGATATTCGCGAGCAGCTCATCGTCGAACTTTACTCGAAATAAACGCTGCAGAGTTAGGAGGCTCACCCAACATGACAGAGTTCATGAGGCCTACGGTTATAACCGAAGAAGTCAGCGATACCGTTGCTCGCTACATCGTCGAGCCCCTGGAGCGCGGCTACGGCCCCACGCTTGGAAACACCATGCGTCGTGTGCTGCTCTCCTCCCTTGACGGAGCGAAGGCCACGGCTATCCAGATTCAAGGCGTGCAGCACGAGTTCACCACGGCGGAAGGCGTCATCGAGGACATCACCGACATCGTTCTGAACGTGAAGGGCCTGGTCTTCTCGGCCCTCACCGACGACGTCGAGGAGGCGGTCGCGCATCTGTCCATCGAAGGCCCCTGCGTTGTGACTGGCGCCGACCTGCAGGTTCCTACCGAGTTCAGCTTGATCAACCCCGAGCATGTCATCGCTACCGTCGCCGACGGCGGTCAGCTGGACATGTCCATCCGCATCGGCGTCGGCCGCGGCTACGTGAGCGCCGAGCGCAACAAGCGCTCCGAGGACTCCATCGGGGTCATCCACGTGGACTCGCTGTTCTCGCCTGTGCGCCGCTGCACCATGAACGTGGAGGACACCCGCGTGGGCCAGCGTACCGACTACGACAAATTGGTGCTGGAGGTGGAGACGGACGGTTCCATCGACCCGACCGAGGCGGTGTGCCGCGCTGCGAACATCGTCAACCAGTACATGGGCGCCTTCCTGGGCCTGTCCGCCAACGCCAACGACGAGGAGGCCGAGGTCGCTTCGATCTTCGCCCCCGAAGGCCAGGAGACCAACGCCGAGCTGGACAAGCAGATCGAGGATTTGGACCTGTCCGTTCGCTCCTACAACTGCCTGAAGCGTGCCGGCATCCACTCCGTGCGCCAGCTGGTCGAGTTCTCCGAGAACGACCTACTGAACATCCGCAATTTTGGCGCGAAGTCCATCGAGGAAGTGAAGGACAAGCTCATTTCCATGGACCTCAATTTGAAAATGTAGAAGAGGGTAACTATGCGACACAACTACAAGGGCCGCAAGCTTGGCACCGACTTCAGCCACACCAAGGCCATGAAGAAGAGCCTTGTCCAGGCTTTGTTCACCAACGACCGCATCAAGACGATCGAGTCTCGCGCCAAGGAGATCCGTCCCGACGTTGACAAGATCATCACCTGGGCGAAGAAGGGCGATTTGCACTCCCGCCGTCTGGCCATCGCCGCGTTGGGCGACAAGGAGCTGGTGCGCGAGGTCTTCGAGAAGGTCTCGCAGGGCATGTTCGCCGATCGCCAGGGCGGCTACACCCGCATCATGAAGCTGGGCAACCGCAAGGGCGACAACGCCCCCATGGTGATCATGGAGCTGGTGACCGAGCCGGTGAAGGCTGCCAAGGCCGAGGAGAAGCCGGCCGCCAAGAAGGCTGCCAAGAAGACCACGCCGAAGAAGGTCGCCAAGGCCGCTGACGCCGAGGAGGCGAAGGTGGAAGAGGTGCAGGAGGAGAAGGCCGATCAGGCCGAGGCCTTCCGCGAGACGGAAGAGGCTCCTTCCGACGCCGAGGCCGCCAAGGAAGAAGCCGAGCAGGCCGAGTCCGAAGAGGCCAAGGAGGCCGAGACCGTCGACGCTGAGAAGGTCGAGGAGGAGAAGGCCGACGTCAAGGACGAGGCCTAGTCCGATCTTCGGAACCTGAGGGCTGTCGAGCCGGGCTATCCGGACGTATGCGCCGCCCCGAACCCAGCTTCCCTACGGGGAAACGCGGTTCGGGGCGGCGTTTTGCTTGGGGAGGCGCCATGGCCGAAAGCGCAGGGTTCGGCGGCGCTTCGAAACGGCGTGGTTCCGTGGATGTCGTCCCGAGGTACGAGACCGAGCGGCGCGGGCCGTGCGCGTTTCCGGGTAGGCTGCGGGGACGCTAGGAGCCTGCCAGCAGAAGCACTATATTCACCATCTGGGGAAACAGGGCAAGCACGCAGATGAGCCGCAGGATCTGCATGATGGTGACGTTGGCGTTTCGCATGCCCAGGTCGTCCATGACCAGGGCGATGTCGCTGGCTCCCGCCGGCGTGGCGATAAACAGCCCCTCCTCCAACGTGTACCCGAACAGCCGATGCTGCAAGTACCCGAGCGCGAGGAAACTGGCCGCGTACGCCGCTAGGATGATGCGGGCCGGCGCCAGCAGCTCAGGCAGCGCGGCAACATCGCCCAAAGTCATCTGCGCCCCCAGATAGGCGCCGGCGAGGTACTGGCATAGGCGCTTGAGCCAGCGGGGGACGAAGGAAAAGCCGGTTGCCAGGTTGAAGGCCAGCGTGCAGCCTATAGCGAAGGTGAAGGTCATGCCCGGGATGCCGGTCGCCCGTCCTACCAACCCCGCTACGGCCGCAACGGCCAGGGTCGCAAGACCCTTAAGGGCGAGCTTTAGCTTCGTTCTTGCGGAGAGGGACCGGTCGGGCATATCGATGCGAGAAGCCTCCGGGCCGATCTCGGGAACGCGGCCGCTCGGTTGGGACGGAAGGGGGGTGGCTAGGGCGCCCGGGGCGCGCGGATCGATCTTTGCGGCCCCGCGAACGGCCCTACGGGTTTTTCGGGTCACCATCTGGGCGACTGCTGCCATAAGCGCGATTCCCAGGAGGAGGCGCAGCAGCTGCAGGAGGGTGACGTCCGGAGTGTTGGCCCCCATGGAGGCGGCAACGATGGGAATGTCGGAGATACCGCCCGGAACGCAGCTCATGAGCGCCGTGGGCAGGCTGAGCGGGGTGAGCGCCCAGATAGCGAAGCCCACCGCAAGCACGAAGACCGCATACCATGCCAGCATGAAGGCGGCCGGTTTCGCGACCGCCTTCGCCGTCTTCAGCTCGTCCTTGCCGATCGAGCAGCCGACGAACGCGCCGGCGACGATCTGCACGGCAACTCTCGTCTCCGCGGGCAGGAAAGCGATTCCGCTGGCCACGGAGAGCAGGGCCACGGCGCCGAACGACCCTATGAGGCCCCCTGCGGGGACGCCAAGTCGGCGTAGGGCGAAGCCTCCGGCAAAACCAGCGAGCACTGTAAGGGCGATGGCGGCCATTGCGTCCTTTCTGCGGCGTGCGAGGATTCGGCGCCTGCGCAGGCGGCCAATCGACCCAGGGCTCTTGGGGCTCCGGCGGTTTCGCTTCGTGGCTCCCGGTACGGCGGGGAAGGGAAGCTGTCGGCGTTCGCGCTTGCGTCTGCCCGCTTCCGGCGGCCGTTCGCTCCCTTTTCGGTCCGCCTTCTCGCAGGCCTTTGGTTCCAGCATAGCGTTCCCGGATGTCGCCGGGGGCGCCCGAAGCAAGTATGAGCGGCGGCGTCATCCAAGCGTTGCCCTTCCGTTTCGCCTCGGTGGTCGCATGGGATGCGGCACGCTCCTACAATAAAGCCGTTCGGTAACAGGCGGCTACGGTCCCGCGAGGACGGGTCGTGGCCTCAAAGAAGGCTCAACGCTGCTCGCTGAGCGCGCGGCCCGAAAGGAGCGTTATCATGGCTGATAGCAAGGAAGCGCGTTTGGACGCGTACGCGGAAGACGACCTGCGCCGCATCGAGGACGAGGTTCGCCAGGAGGCCATCGCCTCCGTGGAGGACTTCGATGCTATGGGTGACGAGCAGGCTGCCGCCGAGGCTGCCGAAACCGCCTTCGCCTTCGAAACCGCCGAGGGCGCCAGCGACAAGATCGAAGCCGAGGCCGAGAAGAACCTGGCCTAAACGGAATACCGGCTCGCTGCAGGGTGGCACGGTCCCCGATGACGCGACAGAGGAACGCCTCCGATTCGGCTGAATCGGAGGCGTTCCGTTTTTCGGCCTGAACGCAGAAGAGTCGGGAAGATTGCCAGCCCTTCCGTCCGGGTACCGTGTCTGCCGGAAGGAAGGGCCCGAAGATACCTAGGCGCCCTGGGATTGGGCGTTGCCGCCTTGCTGGCCACCGCCCTCGTTGCCGCCGGTGGTGCCATTGCCCCCGGTGTTGCCGCCCTGCTGGCCGCCATTGCCTTCGGAGCCAGGGTCGGTGCCCGGATTGTTCGGCTCGGGGTTGTTCTGCTGCGACTGCTGGAAGTCCACGTAGATGTTCATGTCGCCCGTTGGCCGCACGGTGAAGGTGCCTCCCGACTGCGGTACGCCGTCCAGACCCGACACCGAGGCCACCACGTAGCCGTCGTAGGGCGTGATGGTGATGGTCGCCTGGCCGCCTTCCTCCACCTGCCCGGCGCTGGAGGAGACCGTGCCGCCGCCGTTGCTGTTCAGCGAGATGTAGAAGGTCTTCTTCTGCGGACCGCTGGAGAGCGTGAGCGTGACCACCGTGGACTTGTCCTCCTTCGAGCCGCCGGTGGGAAGCTGGCTGATCACGGTATCCTTGGGCTGGTCGGAGCTCACGTACTGCAGGTTGTTCATGTCCACTTCGAAGCCGGCGCCGTTCAGGACCGAGATTGCCTCGGAAAGCGAGCGGCCCGTCACGGAGGGCACCTCGGTTCCTTCCTTGCCCAAGGACAGGTAGTAGGTGACCGTGGAGTTCTTGGAGACCTGCTCGCCGGCGGCGGGGCTGGTGCGGATGACCTTGTCCTTGGCCACGCCTTCGTCGTATTCCGCCGCGCCCGCCTCGGGCTTGAGGCCGGCATCCTGGATCATCTTGCGTGCCTCGTCGGCGCTGCGGCCTGCAACGTCGGGGACGGGGACCTGCTGCACGCCCTTGGAAACCTTCAGCTTCACCAGGGTACCGGGGTCCATCTTCTTGCCGCCGGTGGGGTCTTGGCTGATGACGAGGCCCGGTTCCACGGTGTCGTTGTTCACTTCCTCCACGTCCACCTTGAAGCCCTCGTCGGTCAGCTTCTTGCGAGCGTCGTCCACGTTGTCGCCCACCACGGAGGGCACCACGATGGCGTCCGGCTCGTTGGACTCGGGCGAGCCCAGGGCGTTCATGACGAAGAAGGCGATGCCTGCGATGGCCGCGATGGCGAGCACCAGCCCGAGGATGGCCTTGGCGGCCTTTCCGGCGCCGCCTCCGCTGCGCCCTTCGGGCTCGTTGCGGTAGGTTGTGGTGCGCCCGGGATTGGCCCCGTATCCGCCGTCGTAGTCGCGCCGCTGGCCGTTTCCTACGGCGGTCATGACGGCGGTGCCGGCGATGCCGGCTGCCGCAGTGCCGGCGCCCACGGTTCCCATGGTGCCCATGACCGAGGTTTCGGCGCTGTTGAAGTTGCCCAGCTGCACCGGGCGTCCGGCCAGGTAGTCCATGAGGGCGGCGCGCATGTCCTTCGCCGTGGCGAAGCGCATGTCGGGGTTCTTCTCCATGGCCTTCAGGATGATGGCCTCAAGCGCCGGGTCCAAATCCGGGTGCACGTCGCAGGGGGGTACGGGCAGGTCGTTCACCTGCTGCATAGCCACGGACACGGCGTCCGGGCCGTCGAAGGGCAGTTGGCCCGTGCAGGCCTCGTACATGACCACGCCCAGCGAGTAGATGTCGCTGGCGGCGGTGAGCTCGCGGCCCTGGGCCTGCTCGGGGGAGATGTAGTGGGCCGTTCCCAGCACCGATGAGGTCTTGGTCATCACGGAGTTCTTCGCCCGCGCGATGCCGAAGTCCATGACCTTCACGTTGCCGTCGGGCTGCACCATGATGTTCTGGGGCTTGATGTCCCTATGGATGATGTCGAGCCCGTGGGCCGTGGTGAGTGCTTGGCATACCTGGGCGCCGATTTCGGCCACCTTGCGCTGGTTGATGGCGCCGCGCTCGTTGATGGCGGTCTTCAGGTCGGAGCCGCGGATGTACTCCATGACGATGTAGTAGGTGCCGTCGTCCTGCCCCCAGTCGTAGACGTTGACGATGTAGGGGTTGGAGAGGTTGGCTGCCGCTGCGGCCTCCTGCTTGAAGCGCTTGGTGAAGGTGGGGTCCGCGGCGTACTGGGG
>DBFAWQ010000078.1:0-18410 GCA_048242115.1 Eggerthellaceae bacterium | reverse complement strand
ACGCCGCCCTCTCAAGGCGGAGGTCGCCGGTTCGAATCCGGTCGGAGCTACCAAGAAACCCAAAGCCCGGGAACTCAGGTCCCGGGCTTTTTTGCGGTTACGTTTTCCGCTCCTACAACTTCCCTACTTCGACTTCGAGCGCCTTGCGAAGGCTATGGCCGCTACGGCAAGCGCCACCAGGGCTATGCCGCCCACCACGACGCCCACCACGAGCACCGTATCGCCCGTTTTCGCAAGCGAAGCGTACTGCATGCCCGAGTAGAACGCATCCGCGGTCTTCTCGGCCTCCTCCTTGTTCACGGGGTTCGCTATCATCTCGTCGGTAATCTCGACGCCCTCGCCGGTCCCCACGAAATCCTCCACGATTTCCTCGGAGCCGGGACCGCTCGGCAGCAGGTCCTCTATTTCGTCCTTGTCAAAACCCTGGTCCGGCGGAACGGTCGAAGGTTCGTCGGGAGACGTCGCATCGCCAGGCCCTTCGGAATCGCCGCCTGCACCGGGCGCATCCGGATTCGCCGTATCGCCGGAGCCCTCATCGGTTCCCGGCTGGTCGGGAACCGTCGCATCGCCGGAGCCGTCGTCGGGACCGCCGGGGGTGTCGCCCCCTTCGGGCGGCGCAACCTCGGAGCCTCCGTCATCGGGCGAATCGATGTCGTCAGGTACTTCCACGCTATCGGGGAGGTTCGAAAGAGCCGACGTATACAGTACGTTGATCACGTTGTCGTCCGGATTGATCCCCAGTCTGATCTGGGAGGGGTACGAGTCTATGACGTACATGTCGTCGAGCTTGTACTCGTAGGCGTCCCCCATGATAAGGCTGTCGAACCGCTGGCCCTTGATGGTCTCGGAGCCGAGCTTGACGAACTCCACGTCATCGGGGGCCAGGGCGTCGGTCCAGTTGTCGGCCGTCAGGTCTGCACCCTCCATAAGGTAGTAGTTCACCGTGTACTCGCTGTCGTAGGTTTTCACGTAGATAAGCGTGAGCACGTTCTGGCTCGGATTCGTGGTAACCGTCAGCTTCGCGGGCCACCCGTCGAAGAAGAAGTGCCCCGGGATGGTGACGACGTAGTCCCAGGCGTCCAGAACCTCTCCCTCCTGCAGCCCGTCTATCTGGTAATAGCCCAGTATCCTGCGCCCCATCTCGTCGAAGGAGGCGTCGGGGTCGTCGTAGTGCGCATACTCGCAATAGTAGACGGTGACAACGCAATCGTCCGCGGGGGTCGGCCCGGTGTCCAGGTCCGTTGTCACCGAGCCGAGAAGCCTTGAGTCCTGCCGGGCAGCGTAGCCGGTCATGGGGTCGGACGCCGCGCCGTCTCCCGAAGCGAACGCCTCGGTTGCCCGATTGGCCAGACAGCCCCACAAAGGGACCGCAAGCAGCAAGCACGCGAGCGCAGTCACAGCCGCGATCGTCGCCCGTTTCGTTATTCCCATGGATACCACGCTCCTCTTCCTAACGCTCCACCGCAGCGCTTCTCGCGGCGCCGCAAAGGTTCTTTTGCGATGAGTATGGCATCTTGCGCATGGGACGTCCCGCAACCGCGCGCGATTGGCACCCGCCGTGCGCAGAACCGTTTACCGCCCGAGAACAAGAGCGCAGAAACGGTTGAGGGAGGCACGGAAAAGCAGCAGCCCTGCCGTCGCGCAACGGCAGGGCTGCCAGAAATCATAGGGAAGCAAGAGGGCGAACCCCCGCTGACGGCTCGGCTACTTGCGAACTGCCAGCTTTCTGGAAACGAGCAGGGCCACAGCCGCCGCGCTGACCAGCACCGCCAGCACGGCAGCAACCGCAGTCGGGGGAAGGGAATCCCCAGTCGGCGCCATAGCAGGCCCGGAAGGGCCATCGGGCGCAGGTAGCGGTGTCGGGTCGCCCGGATCCACGAGGTCCACCTTCTCGTGGTCGAAAGGCGGCTCGCTCGGCTCGTCGGGAGTGCTCGGCTCGTCGGGCTTGGCTGGGTCGTCGGGAGTTTCCGGGTCGGGCTGGCCGTCCGTCTTGACAACAACCTCGTTGGACGGGATGGGGTCGACGTCTTTGCCGTCATCGTCCACATAGCGAACCGTCCCGATGTTCTTCCAGGATGCGAACCCCTCTGCTTCGGGAACCGTCGCCTTGAACGTCACTGAACGAGACTCCCCCGCTTCCAGAGAACCCAAGGACCAGCTCATGGACCCCGCCGAGAACACCCCGTCGTCGCTTGCCGAACCCTCCACGTAGGAAAGCCCCTCGGGCACCGCGTCGCTCACCCGCACGTCCTCGGCGAAGCTTCCGCCGGTGTTGCGCACCGTCAAACGGTAAGTCACCTCGTCTCCCGCCGTTACGTCCAACGTGTCGGTCGTAAACGAGCCGTCGGCGGCGGAATCCCCCACTGCCTGCGCCTTCTCGATGACCACGGCCGGAGCCGCAGGGCGGGTTCCCTTGGAGTTCAGGAAGCTCGCGCGGTGCAGCCCGTCGGCTTCCACAACCCCCTCGTACTTGCCCGAGCTCGGCCTGGTGTACCATCCCTCGGCGTTGGCCTCGCGCTCCGCCACCGAATAGGTGGTTCCCTCGGGCACGCCCAGGATGCGCAGCTCCTCCTCGTGGGACAGCGGCAGCGTATCGCCGCTCTTCACATACCCCGTGCGGTCGCGTCCGTAATAGTAGAAGGAGTCGGCGAGCTCCTTGCCGTCCTTGTCGCGCAGGCGCAGCTCGAAATTGTAGTTGCGCAGGTAGTCGTCGTCGGTCAGGCCGTCGCCCTGGACCATCTTCGACAGCACCAGCGTGCCGCTGCCGGGCAGCTCCTCGTCGCGATCGGTCACCACGACGGTGTTGATGAGCGAGAACAGGCCCGTGATGTCCATATCGCCCAGATCGTCCCGCTCGGCCGTGGAGTAGTACGGATCGCCGGGATCTGCATGCTCCGCCAGGTCCTGCTGCACGCGCGTGCGGATGAAGCCGGTATCCGTCACGAAGAAAGGCTGATAGTTCTTGCCGCCGTCGGCGTCGTGAAGGCCGTAATCGACCACGGCGTTCGTGCCATAGTGCAAATCCATGGAACGCAGGAGCTGGTTCGTACCCGTATGCGGCAGCGGCGTATCCTCCCAGCCGTCCAAGGCGAACGACCCCGACTCCTGGTGCTGCGCTATGGAGGTGATGTCGCGCAGGGTGATGTTCACATCGCCCTCGGAAGCGTACTTGACCATGGTCTGCGCAAGTTTGCCGACGCCGGCCATGACCTTGACGCCGTCATCCGCATCGCCCGCATCGGCGTAGATGGAGTACACGCCCGCCTTGATTTCGACGACGGCGGGGTTGACGTCGCAGCCTGCAGGGGCGCTCACCTCGCGCAGATAGTAGCTCTCCGCCTGACCGTCCAAACGCGTGTCGGGCCAGACCATGTCCCCATAGCCGGGCAGGCGCGTGTCGGCATGGCCCGAGTGGCCCTCATGGGGCTCGAAGATGAGCATGCCGTCGCTTCCCTCGATGCTGGCCGTCTCGCCGGTGGACAGAGCCTGGGAGACGTCGTTCGCCTCGGCCGCTTCCCTCGTGCCGTACAGAGCGAACACGGCGCCGTTGCGGGGGTTGCCGTCCTGGTCCACTTTCATGACGCGCAGCTCGCGCTGCTCGTTGGGGATGTAGATGCGCGAGCGGAAGTTCCGGATGAACTGCTTGATGTCAAGCGAAACGTAGCCGCGCGCCCGGTAATCCTCGGGGACCGGGTTGATGTCGGCTATGATCTTGTTGAAGGCGTCCCCCGCGTTCCCTCCGTCCGCAGCAAGGGCCTCGGAAGCTTTCGCTCCCAGCGCCGCATAGCGTTCGGCGGAGCTCATAGCCTGCACCTCCGCAAGGCTCACGCCCAATGCCGCCGCAAGGGCGTCGGGCTTGATGATGGCGTAGAAATTGCGCATGTCGCCCGCGTCGGGATTCTGCAGCAAATACCGGTCGGCACGCCCGGGAAGGTTCTCCAGGAAACCGCCCAAGCGCCCCGTCTCGTCATCCCACTCCAGGTACCAGCCCGAAGCGTGGCTCCCCGTAACGGCCGAGTCGTGCACTTGGGCCATCTGCATGAGCGCGCCGGTGAGCGTCACCTTGCGCGCCTGCAGCTTGAACTCCTCGTAGGCCGCGTCGCGCGACTCGTCGTAATGCACCGCATGGAAGCCGCTGAGGTTGTCGCCGTACAGGGGAAGCCATTGGGTGGTACCGCCCGCGACCTCCTTGATCATGGGAACGACCACCGCGAGCCCGTCCCTCTGCACGTCAACGGGAACGGAATCGCTGCCGGGAATCTGCGTGACCAGCCCGCCATCCTCACCGATCTGGCCGTAGAACACCGACCCCACGTTGCCGGTGATGCGGCTGACGAAGCTGGCATAGGCCCCGGTCTGGTAGCGGTTGTTCACCACCAGCATGGTATAGTCCGGCTCGAAGCGCAGAAGCAGATCCTGCGGGGTGGACTTGTAGCCGGCCGGCGCCTTGGTCTCGCGCAGGATGTACAGAAGCCCGTCCCCCGTATCGGGGTTGTAGCGGTCGGAGAAGTTGAAGGGCTCCGCCGTAGACGTATCGAAGGTGCGGGCCGTGGGGTCCTCGAAGCGCGCCACGCCGCTCTCGTCGGTTACCAGATGCGTGAGCGGCCGTCCGACGTCGACGATCTCGACGTCCTCCAGGTCGAAGGTGCCGCTGTTGGCGACCGTGGGCACGGTGCCGTCCACGGGACGGGCAGCGAACAGGTCGAACTCGGCCCCAGCCAGCGGGTCGCCGTACTGGTCGACCTTGTAGATCTGCTGGTAGAGGGCCGGCTGCAGGTTGAACCGGAGCGCGATGGATGAGTCGTAGTTGCCGCGCTCCAGGTAGAACATCTTCAGCGTATGGCTCGTGTTGGAAGCGAAGGTGTTGCCGCGCCAGCGATCCGCATCAACCTTCCCCGCGGCTTCGAACTGATCGCGCAGGGTGGTTTCGATGACGGCATTGGCGGCAGGGTCGTCGGAGATGCCGCCCGTCACGTAGGAGGGACCGACGTAAACCTCTCCCGTCGAAAAGTCGATAGTGCCGTACACCTCGGAATGGATGCCACCCATGTCAAGCACCAGCACATCGTCCACGAACACCCAAACGTCGTCGTCACCGGCGAACTCGAAAGTCATGGGATTCGCGCCCACCTTGCCATCAACCGGCTGACGGAACGTCGTCTCGACCGTCATCCCCAAGTGATGGTTGACCGGTTCGTCGTTATCGACGCCATGATCATCGTGGACACTCTTGTCGTTGCTGGAATCAAGGTTGTTGACGAGCTTGCCGTCCTTGATCTTAAACGCCTTGCTGGCGGAGTTGAAGGGGAAGAACCCGCCCACGCTCTCGCTGTCGGTTCGGTATCCCGCAGGCGCATCGTAAAGCACGAAGCGCCCGTCGCTTGTCACCTCGCCGTCCTCCCCCGCAACCGGGTCGGCTTGAAACTGGGCGAAGTTCTCGCGCATGTTGTAGTAGTAGTAACCCTGGTCGTCCATCTGGAACAAACCGGTAACGTTCTCATAGGAGGCAACCTTGCCCGAGGTTTCCAACTCGGGGTCGAAAAGATACTGCAGGGAACGGACGCTCTCGGGAAGGTCGTACCCCTCGGCCCAATTCACGCCGAGGTAATCCGCCTTGTCCTGGAAGGTGCTCTTCAAGGTATAGTTGATAGAGCTGCTGTTGAATGGCGAGAAATCGAAATCTTTGCCTTCGGCAGCTGCAAGGGCCTGCGCCTGCACCGCCCGCCCTACGTTCCATGCCATCACAGGGTCGAAGTTCGTGTTACCCTTCGTGTTCGCAAGGCTGGATTGGTACAGCGGCCCCGCATTGCCGTAGATCATCTCGTTCTTGCTCCAGGTGGAGTCCCGCGTCACGGTGTTGTAGACGTCGGAGTTCACATTGTAGCCGGTGGTGACATCGGCGCTGACGACAGGGTACCCGTCAGAGGAAAGCGAGCGTTCCACGATGCCCTGCATGCCGGGGTGGGAGTTCGCGAACGCTTCCGGATCCGTATTGGACACCCCTCCAGTGTTGTACCCCGCCACCAAGCCCTGGTTCCAATAGCCCAAATGGCGCATGCCGTCGCCGAAGGTGAGCAAGCGCCCTTTGTTTATGTTGTTCTCGCCCGTGAGCCAGGTGATGAAGTTCGTGTAGGGCGACGCACCTCCGGTAGTGCCCAGCGCATCGGTTCCGGCATAGTTGCCGGAGCCCGTCTTTCCCGTGGTGTAGTCGAACAGATTGACCGTGGTGTTGTCGGGATCGAGCCCCTACACCACGAAAGGCGCCAACTGCTCCTCGGTAAGCCCGTCTACAGCATGGGCCTGCTGCGCCGGAATCGGCGGCACCAGCAAAACGCAGAGCGACACGGCCAGCACCCATGCGCACAGCCGTCGGGACCGGTCGGCCAGAGATTTCCGAAGCATAGCAACACCCCCATAGAACGCACCGCCCCGTTTCCGGGGCAGAATGAGACTTTTCCGGACGCGCCCTCTCGCCTCTCGTCTTTTGCGTCCGAAAACGTAACATATCCCATGAATAGAACAATTTTCGAATGTGCGTAGCCAAGAATCCACCCCCTCCCGCAAAATACTTGTAAGATTCACAGTAGCTTCTCCCGTTCGTCAGCAGTTCCTCTGCTCAGGTTCGTGACGGAGGACGACGTTTCTGGGCCTCTCCGAGCCATGCAGCGCCCGCACGGCCCCTCTCAATCCGGCGCCCAACGGTTTTTCACGGCGAACCCCCACGAGGCCTTCTCCGTCGGCCGGGGGTTCACTTTGGCGTATACTGCCCAGGTGGAAAAAAACGCAACAGCGCCTCGACGCAAAACGACAGGAGGATCCATGATCTCGTTCGACCTAGCAGGAAAGACCGCCATCGTCACCGGGGGCTCCCGAGGCTTGGGATTCGACATGGCGCTGGGGCTCGCCCAAGCCGGCGCCGATATCGCCATCTTCGCACGGAACAGGCAGACCATCGATGAGGCCTGCGCATCCATCGCCGATCAGACGGGCCGGAAGACGAAGGGCTACACCGTGGACATGTCCGACATCTCAGCCCTCGAAGGGGCCGTCGGACAGGTGCTGGCCGACTTCGGCGCCATCGATATCCTCGTGAACAACGCGGCGCTCCTCGCAAGCGAGGCCGTAGACGACCTGACGCCCGAAACCTTCGATCGCTGCATGGACGCGAACGTGAAGGGTCCCTACTTCCTGTCCCAGTACGTAGTGCGCGATTGGATGCGGGAGCATGGCGGCAACATCGTCAACATCTGCTCGGTCATGTCCTTCCGCGCCTCCGACACGAGCCCCATCTACCCCATCACCAAGGCTGCCGAAGCCATGATGACGAAGTGCCAGGCCATGGCATGGTCGCGCTACGGCATCTACGTGAACGGCATAGCTCCCGGGCAGATGTACATGGGCATGGGCGCCAACATGCCCCAGGACTACGTGGACAACATCGCCGCCAAGATTCCCCAGCGGCGCATGGGGCGGTCCGAAGACCTGACGGGCGCCGTAGTCTATCTGGCAAGCGACGCGTGCCGCTACACCCAGGGCCAGATCATCGCAGTCGACGGCGGCGTTCTGCTGGGGCTGAAGTAAGCCGCATCCCGCAGCCCGCTTTCGTCCAAAGGCGGCCCTATTCTTTTGGCGAAAGCGGGCTGCCCAGCCGCGCAAGCTCCCCCGCCACGGTCTCGACAAGCAAATCGAGCGCCGCCTCCACGGGCGGCGTAAGCCCTATGCATAGCTCCGAAGGCGAGGCGTTCTGCACCTGCATCCCCAGGCACAGCCCCTCGCATTCGTAGCCCAGAAGCGACGCGGTATCGAACAGGTCGACAAGCTTCAAATCGTGAAGGGACGCAGTGGCTCCCACGTGCCGGGCCATCGCGTCGGGCTGAAAGCGAAACACCGTCCCCGGCTGCGCATCGGTGCCGTCGACCGCATCGACCGTGATGATGACGTCGAAATCGCGCACATCGTCGATATGGGCCAACGTCAGGCACCCCAGGTCCATCACCGTCACGTTCCCGGGAATTTCGTAGCGCTCAAGCAACGCATCGTACACCGCAGGCCCAACACCATCGTCGAGCATGAGCTTGTTACCCACGCACATGACGGCTATGCGGCGCCCCTCCCGCATGCTTTCACCGGCCGCCCCCATCAGAGTTCCCCCATCCCGGGTCGAATCTCCAGGTTATAGTAGGTAGCCAAGGCTATCATCGCAACGCCGACCACGATGCTGACGACAGCCCAGATGCGCTGACGGCGCAAATACTGCTCTTTACTTACCCCCCGGGCAGCAGACCAATGGGCCGCGAAGGGCTGCCCCAGAATGGCGAAAACCACGGTGCCGGCGGCCAACGACGCGAACACGAGCAGCGCCAACCCTATGGACAGCGGGCTGGGCGCCGAGAAGGCATAGTAGAAGCAGTTGTCGGCCAGCAGCCACAGCGGATAGAACAAGATGGCCGCCCACATGCCGTGCGCTGCACCCCATACAGGGGGCAGAAAAAGCGCGCCGATGTTCACGCGCGGCATGCCGGAGAGGAACTCCTCCTCGCGCGCAATCTGCTCGTCGGTCAGTTCTGCCATAGCTCCTCCAAACGTGTTTCGGCCATTATACGGGCGAGCATCCTGCCCGCAAGCGCGAAATGCGCGAGCGGCGCGCCTTCGGACCGCAAGCCGCAACGGTTTCGAAAACGCAACGCGGCCCCCGGTTTCCCAGGGGCCGCATCCGCTCAGCGTCTACAGAGGCCGAAGCTTACTTGTGCGCCTTGGCATGACCCAGGTCTTCCTCGCCCACGATGTTGTGCTTCTCGGGGCTGTACACCAGGCCGCCATGCTCCTTATGGAAGAACATGAGCAGCGTCGGGGAAATGCCCTCGATGTTGGCCAGGTAGATATGGATCAGCATGAAGCAGATGAACACGTACATCATGAAGTAGTGGATGATGCGCATGCTCATAAGGCCGCCCACCAGGTTCGTGCCCGCGGCGAAGAAGCCGAGGTTCATCGTGGGAGCCCACAGGCACAGGCCCGTGTAGAACATGACCACGATGAGGACGGGGATCAGCAGGTAGCTGATCTTCTGCGGGACGCCCAGCTTCGCTCCCAGCGGATGGTCCTTCTTCAGGAACAGGTAGTACTTGATCCACGCGCCGGCCTGATGGCGGTTGTCAGCCTGGGGCAGCCAGGTCTTGTAGTCGAGCACCTGCTCGCGAGTGCCGCCCGTAGGAGACGACTTCACGAAGAAGGCCATGATCACACGGACGACGCAGTTGATGAAGATCACGAAGCCGAAGAACACATGCACCCCGCGCGCGATGCCCATGAAGCCGGGCCAGAACGGGAAGTGGATGCAGAAGCCCGTGACGATGAGCAGGATCATGGCCACCAGGTTGATCCAGTGCGTGATGACGAAGGCCAGAGGATGCGCCTCGCGGTAGTGTGCCAAGTGGGCCATCTTACTTCACCCCCCAAGGGCTCGTAACGGTTTCGAAGTGCTTGCCCGTGGCAGGCTCGGTGATATGGACCGCGCAGGCCGTGCAAGGGTCGAAGCTGTGGACGGTGCGCAGGGCGTTGATGGGCTTCTCGATGGTGCCCACCGGGCAGCCGATAAGGCCCTGCTCCATGGGACCGTGCTCGCCGTTCTCGTTGATGGGAGCCAGGTTCCAGGTGGACGGGATGATGATCTGGTAGCCTGTGATCTTGCCGTCCTTCACTTCCTCGCTGTGGTAGAGGGCACCGCGCGGCGCCTCCCACAGACCCGTGCCCGCACCGGTGATGGTGGTGGGGGTGCGGAAGTACTCGGAGTCGCCGCCCTTGATGGCCTCGGTCAGCTCCTGCACCCACTCCTTCATGAGGCCCGCGATGTAGAGCGTCTCGATCTGGCGCACGGCGGTGCGGCCCAGGGTGGACTGCAGAGGAGCGATCTGGCCGGGGATGCCCAGGGCCTTCTGCATGTCGTTCACCGCGTCCACGATGAAGGGCACCTGGCGCTGGTAGGCGGCCAGCACGCGGGCCAGTCCGCCGGCCTCGTAGGGCTTGCCCTCGTAGGCCGGGCATTTCACCCAGGTGTAGCGATCCTCCACGTCGTAGCTGGTGAACTCAGGCTCGGTGACGAAGTAGGGCGAGCTGTAGGTCTCGGAACCCTTGTACCAGGAACGGCCCATGTACTCGGTGATCTTGTGCTCGTCCACGTCCGTGACGTTGAGCTGCTCGTCGAGCACGGCCATGGGCAGGTAGCGGTCGGCGTACTCCATGCTCGGACGCTCGAACACGCCCCAGGCGATATAGCGGCCGCAGCCCTTGCCGAACTCGAGAACCTCCGGATAGTACTCCGCCAAGATCAGCGTATCGGGAACCACCGTGGTGGCGACCCAGTCGTAAAGCTCGTTGACGAGCGCGTTGAGGTCGTCGAGCTTCTGCTCGGTGGGCACGAACGCCGTGCCGCCGGGAATCAGCGTGACCATATGGGGCATCTTGCCGCCCAGAAGGCCCGAAATCTGCGAGGCCTTGGCCTGCATCTTCAAAGCCTCCAGGTAATGCGCCGTGCAGATGAGGTCGGCCTCGGGCGGCAGCTTGAAGGCTGTGCCGTCGTCGGCGTCGAACCAGTTGCCGGAGAAGATGGACAGCTGCCCGTTGGCGGCGAAGGCCGCAAGCTTCTCCTTCAGGGCGCCGAAGTCGGTGTTCGCCGAGGTGCCCGCGGCTTCCGCCAGGGCATAGGTGTCGGAGACGTCGGCCTTCAGGGCGTTCAGCGGGTTCACGTAGTCGAGAGCCGCCAGATTGTACAGCCACAGGATATGGCTGTGCAGGAACTGCGCGCCCTCCATGAGGTTGCGGATGATGCGCGCGTTGTTCGAGATGGTGATGCCGTAGGCCTTCTCGGTGGCGATGGAGGAGGCGTGGGCGTGGGATGTGGGGCACACGCCGCAGATGCGCTGCACGATCTGGGCAGCGTCCTCGGGCGTGCGGTCGGTCACGCACAGCTCCATGCCGCGGAAGCAGCCACCGGAGACCCAAGCGTCGGAAACAACGCCGTTGGTCACCTCCATCTCCACGCGGAGATGGCCCTCGATACGAGTAATCGGATCGATGATAGAACGAGTCATGTAAGCTTGCCTCCCTTCCTACTTGCCGGATTTGCCGTTGTCGTACTGCCCGATGGACTTGTCGGGATGCTTCTTATCCCAAGCGCGCACCTTCTCGAAGTCGGCGCCGCCGTCCATGCGGCCGGACGCCTTCATGCCGAAGCCGTGCACCACCAGGGCCGCAGCCAAGAAACCGGTGATGGCCAGGGCGATGGTGCCGGGCTGGACCATCCAGTCGCCGATACGCAGGTCGCGATGGCGCTTGTAGAACGGGGTGTTCACCTCGACCCAGTTCTGACCCGGGTTCATGGGGTTGGCCTCGCAGCAGCCAAGGCAGGGGGAACCGGCCTGGACGCACCAGCTGCGACGGTCGTTGTACATCGTGATACCGCAGTTCGCCTTCGTCTGCGGACCGCGGCAACCGAGCGGGTACAGGCAGTAGCCCTTGGCCTCCTCCTCGGTGCCGAACTGGTAGACGAACTCGCCGTTCTCGAAATGCCCGCGACGCTCGCAGTTGTCGTGGATGGTCTGGCCGAAGATGTCCTCGGGCATGTTCATGCCGTTCAGACGCGCCAGAAGCAGCGTGGGGTCCTTCATGAGGACGACGTCCACCAGCACGGACATGAGCCACTCGGGGTTCGCCGGGCAGCCGGGGATGTTCACGACGGGCACGTCGATCCCGTTGTCCTTCAGGTACTGCTGCACGCCCATGGCGTTGCTGGCGTTCGGATGGGCCGCGCACCAGCCGCCGTTGACGGCGCACGAACCCAAAGCCACGACGGCCGTTGCGTTCTCGGCAGCCTCGGCCAGGTGGTCGGTACCGGGCTTGTCGGCAACGCGCAGCGCCTCGCCGTTCCAGCCCAAAAGCACAGCCCCCTCGTAAACCAGGATGTAGTTGCCCGCAGCGATGGTCTGTTCCTTGGCCTCCTCCATGGAGTAACCGGCGGCCGCGGACAGCGTCTCCGAGTAGTTCAGTGAGATCATGTCCAGCACCACGGTGCCCGCGTCGGGCGTTTCCATCTGCGCGAACGCCTCGGTGCAGCCAGTGCACGAAGCGCCCTCGATCCAGATGACAGGGTACAAGTTGCCAGACGTCGCTCCGATCACCGACGATTCGATGGCCTGGGCGACTCGCGGGGCGGCCAGCTCGGACAGCCCGGCAGCGGCGGCGATGGCTCCGCACAGCTTCATGAAATCGCGGCGCGACACACCACGCGCTGAAAGCATTCCCTGAAACTCAGATACGGTGGCCTCTGTTCCCATGTGCACACCTCCTTAAGGTGCATCTCGTCTTTTACACAACTTGGGGTATTGTCCACGCAAAGCCCCGTGTCCCGAAGGGCAGAAGCGCGAACGATTGATAATTCGGACAAGCGGTTGAAGAATGTTACCGGAAAAAAACGGCGTAACACACGATGGCTTCGGGCGAAGCCTAGGCCTTGCCGCCTAAAACGGGGTAGGACCCGATGACCTTCACCTCCCGAAGCTTCAGGCGCAGGCAGTTAAGGGCCTGCTGGATCGGCAGGTCGAAGACGGTACCTTGGAACTCCACGAAGAACATGTAGTCGCCCAGGGACTGCTTGGTCGGGCGCGACTGGACGAGCGTGAGGTTCAAGCCGGCGTAGGCGAACTCCGACAGGATCATGTTCAGGGTGCCGGGACGGTCCCGGTGCATGAACAGGGCGACGCTCGTCTTCATGGTGTCGCCGGAGAAAACCGGGGCGTGGCCCTGGCGCGCAATCAGGTCGAAGACCGTCTTGTTGCCCAGATGGTCCTCTATCTCGGTAGCCCGGACCTCGGCGCCGTAGAGCTTCGCGGCGAAGGCGTTGGCTATGGCGGCAACGGAGGGATCACCTGCCGCCATGCGCGCGCTGTCGGCCGTGGACGCCGTGGTGACGAAGCTGCGGCCCGGAAGACGCTCGGCGAGGAAACGACGGCATTGGGCGATGCCCTGGCTGTGGGAGGCGACGCTTTGCACCCCCTCCAGCGGGGCCCCGGGGGCCGTGAGCAGGCAGTGGTGGATGTCGAGCACCTCCTCGCCCAGAATGGTGGCGTTGCTCTTCAGCGAGAAGTTGTCCAGAGTCGCCGTGACCGGACCCTCCAGGGCGTTCTCCTTGGCCACCACGCCGAACTCGCATTTGCCCCGATCCACGCAGTCGAACACCTCGTCGAAAGAGGAGCACGGCAGCGCCGCCGGCTCGTCGATGCCCATGCGGACCGCGAAGGCGCGAACCGCCTCGTCGGAGTAGGTACCGTAGGGGCCCAGAAACGCGAACACCGGCCCTTCGCTCTCCACACCTGCCATGTCAGCCCTCTCGCTTTCTTCCCGCAACCGCCCTAGAGCACGCCGAGGTGCTCGAGCAGTATCTTCAATCCGATGCCGACGAGCACGACGCCGCCGGCCACGGTAGCGCCCCGCTCGAAACGACTGCCGAACTGGCAGCCTATCCAGACCCCGGCGAAGGAGAGGATAAAGGTTGTCAGCCCGATGAGCACCGAAGCCAACAGGATGTCCACACCCAGAAAGGCGAAGGTGATGCCCACCGCCAACGCATCGATGCTGGTAGCCACCGCCAGCAGCAGAAGCTCGCGTAGGTCCAGCCGCTGATCGACCGAGCACGATTGGCCTTCGTCGGGCTCGTGGAAGGCGTCCCAGAGCATCTTCGCCCCGATTGCGGCCAGAAGCACGAAGGCCACCCAATGGTCCACCGGTTCCACGAACCGGCTAAACTGCGTGCCCAGAAGCCAGCCGATCACCGGCATGAGCGCCTGGAACAGCCCGAAGAACAGGGCGATGACCGCAGCCTGCCCCCACCGAACCGAGCGCATGCCCAACCCCTTGCACACGGAGACCGCGAAGGCGTCCATGGAAAGCCCCACGGCCACGAAGAGCAGCTCGACAACGCCCATGACCCGTCACCCGCGCTTCCACGATTCGGCGGCGGACCCCTCGAAGAACCCCTCTTCCCTCAGCTCGCCGACGATGGACCAGAATTCCCCGTCGCCCACCGCCTCGCGCCCGCGCCCGTGCTCGAAGGCGTCCAGAAGCTCCCTGACCTTGGAAACGCCGGCGTTCGGGTCGGCCAGGACCTCGCGCACCACGAATGCGCGCTTCTGCCGGCGCGACCCTTCGAACGAGGACTGCCGGACGTAGTGGGCGCTTCGCCGGGAGGCATTGCCCACCTGGGATTTAAGAGACGCTCCGTAGTCGAGCAGGTCGTAGTACCATCCCCGAGCCCCGGTATCGGGGCAGCTGTCTGCCACCAGGGGCCGAATCCTGGCGTCGCAGACCCCCTCCTCTTCGGGGAACAGCTCGTGCAGGAACACGGTCCGCACGTTCGTCTCCAGGTACACCGCCGGCTTGTCGAAGGCGAAGGCCATGACGCCGGCCGCGGTGGACGGTCCGACGCCGGGCAGCGCCAGCAGCTCCTCGGCCGTCTCGGGGACGGCGCCCCCGAAGCGCTCCGCGCACGCCTCGGCCGCACGCTTCAGGTTCAGCGCGCGGCGGTTGTAGCCCAGGCCCTGCCACTCCTCCAAAACATCGGAGACCGAGGCGGCCGCCAGCGCATCGACGGTGGGGAACCGCGACATGAAGCGCTGCCAGCGGCCGTCCACGCGGCTCACCTGGGTCTGCTGCAGCATAACCTCGGACACCAGAACGGCGAAAGGGTCGTCGATCCAGCGCCAGGGAAGCTGCCGCGACGAGGCGCCCCCGCAACGCCGCACCTTCTCCACGAAGCGCTCCCGGGGCATCCATTCGGGCCATCGGGTCCCCTCGGAAGCGCCCTTCCCGGACGCCGACCCAACCGCGGAGTTAGCGGGCATCGGCGTCGCCCCCGCTTCCCAGCGCCTTCGAAACCGCCGCATGCTCGCGGCCCTCCTCCAGCAGATCTGCCAGGGTGATTCGGGAGAAGTAGTCCTCCACCAGGCTGTCAGCCCCCCGCCACAGCCAATGGAACGCGCATCCGCTACGCGTCTGGCAATGGGCCGGAACCCCCTCGCACGGCGCCATGGAAAGGGGGCCGCAAACGGCCTCGATCACCGAGAGCATCGACGTCTCCGCCGGATCGACGGCAAGCACCGTGCCGCCCTTTGCGCCGCGGGCCGTGCTCAGCAGCCCCGCGGCCACCAGGTCGTGCTGGATGGACCGGGCGAAGGCGTAGGGAACATCCTCCTCCTCGGCAATCTGGGCCACCGACCGGTACTCGCCCTGGGCACGGTAGGCCGACCTCAGTATTCTCAACGCGTAGTCGCTTCGGCGCGTTATGTCCATCGGCTGTCGCTCGCCTCCTCGGCAATCTCGGCTTGTGCAGATGCGGTTTCGCGCATGGCGGGATGGGCCTACAGCTCCCGAGCGGCCCCTTCGCCGGCATCGGGGGAATCTGCCGAGGGCGCTTGCGGAGCAGTCGCAGCGCCAGGCGACGACGGGTCCTCCCCCATCATGGCCTCGATGGCGTCGATGTCCGCCCGGAATCCTTCGAGCACCGCCCGCTCCAGCTCGCCGTACTCCTTCGATTCCAAAGGCTGGTAGGCGGCTATCTTGTCGAACAGGTTGCCCGGTTCCACGGGGCGGTAGGTTCGGGACACGAGCCCCTCCCGGTAGGCCTGCTCGACCGCTTCCCTGGTGGCCAGGTAGATGTCGTAGCGGGGCAGCGAAGCGGTCAGCCGCACCACCTCCTTGGCATCGATGGCCCCCAGCGACGGATGGTCCGCCACCAGCTCCGCCCAAAGGGCGGCGCGCTCCTCGTCGGTGGGCACGCCGATGTCCACCACGGTGAGCGGCTCCAGGATGTCGTAGAAGAAGGGATCTATCTCACAACTGTCCGAGGCGCTGGCCAGCACGTACACGTCGGGGTTGTCCACGGCCATCTGGATCAGGTTCACCGCCTCGCGGGCACCGTGGGACAGCGTCGCCATAATCAGCCCCCCGAAGTCGTCCATGGGCCCGTCGGGCATAGGGGACACCCATTCGTCGAGATCCTCCAGCACGAGCACGCACGGACCCTCCAGCATACGCGCCGGGTTGAGCTTGCCCGGGCGTTGCGCCATAGCCGACACGCACAGCACCGGCACCCCCTGCATGTTCTCCTCCATGTTCATGCGCACGCAGGGAAGGCCCAGCTCCCCGAGCGTTGCCATCATGAAGCGCTGCGCGTCCTCCCTGGCGGGGGCCCGGAACAGAAACGAGTCGATGGCGGGCATGCTCCCCAGACCGTGGCTGGTGTTGAGCTGCTTGACGAACTTCCTGAACTCCGCATCGTTGCCGAGCCCAACGCCGAAGTCCCTCATCAGGCGTATGGCCTCGTCGTAGCCCACCAGATTTTTGTAGGTAAGCGGGACGACGGGCTCGGCGCCCTTGCCGTCCTGGGACTGCTCGCCCCCATTCTGCCGAATCTCCCCGATCATGGAGCCCACGAGGTCGTGCAGGGACAGCGTGCCGTCCCCATCCACGGACGCCACCGCGATTCCGGAGACCCCGGGGATGCCGGGATCGCGAACGGTCACCGCGGGCGGTTCGGGGTGCTTCTGCGGCTGCGCCAGCTCGCCCACACCCTCAAGGTCCTCACGGCTAAGCCCGAACTCCTCCAGCTTGGAAAGAGCCAGATCCTGCAGCTGGGCTGCGCACACCGCGGCCTCCTCGGCGGAGAGGTAGGGCTCCAGCCGCTCGAAGGTGTACTCAGCCAGGGAACGCTCCCCGGAGGCGCAGGCCAGACGCCACGCCTCCCTCAGACCGGCAACGGCGCTGGCTTCCGGAGTCCCGTCCTTCGCGGTGCGAGCCCGCTCGAACGCCGCCAGGTACAGCAGCAGCCCCAGCCCCTCGTTGCCCGCCGCACATGCCGCTACAGCGCGGGCCAGATAGTCGTTGGCGGGCTTACCGCACTCATCGCTTTGGCTGGGCGGCGTGTTCGGCCCTATATCGTGCATGGTCCCAACCTCCTCGCATCAAGCAAGCGCCCTACAGGGGCGCACATTCGTAATCTTTATAGTATATGGCGCCGATTCCCAAAATGCTATCGATTCCCTACCAATGGCATAAATACTCCGACAGAGCCTTTGTTCCGGAAAACCCTGGAAATCGCTGGCGCCGGAGGAGGAAGCTACCAGTCGAGAACCGTCCAGCCGTTGCGTTTCGCCGTCCTGCGCAGGGGACGATCGGGATCTACCGCATAGGCCTTGCGGGCAGCTCCGAGGAGGACCCGATCGGAATGATGGTCCCCGTAGGCCGCCTCCAAGACCCATCCTCCCGCACCGTAGCGGCCGTCGGCCAAACGCCTGATGGCGGCAAGCTTCTCAGCTCCCTCCACAGGCGCGCCCTCCACACGGGTCGTGTAGGTTCCGTCCGGAGCCACCTCCATGCGAGTGGAAATCTGGCAATCGAAGGGATGATGCTCCATAGCCCTTAGGATGATGGGCTCGAAGGTGGCGCTTACCACCATGACCACGAACCCCTCTTGGCGATACCGGCACATCGCCTCATCCGCCTGCGGCCGGAAGCGCTCGCGGATGACATCATCGTAGAAGCGGAACAGGAACTCGTCCACTTCCCGTTTGCTCTTTCCCTCGAAGGCGGTGAACACGAGCCCGCGCACCCACGACTCGTTCTGTGGCAGCCTCAAGCTGTAGGCCGCACCCCACAGCAGCAGCCGCAGTACCACGCTTTTTCGCAGCATCTTGCGTTTTACCAGATAGCGGCATAGAAGCACGGGCGAGTTGCCGCTTATGCTCGTACCGTCGAAGTCGAACACGGCCAAGCGCACGGGACGCCCGAGCTCCTCGGCCGCCTCGTTCTCCGCTTCGGTGTCCAGCAGCTGCCGCTGGGCCTCGCTTGTGTCCCCCGTGGGGAAATCGACCATGGTCGCCTGCTCCTCGTCGTAGGGCGCGTGCCGCAGATCCCTTCCGCCAGGAAGCCAGTCCTTGCAGCTACGCATCGGTGAATTGAGCATTATACCTTCGGGCGCGGAATACGCCAAGCACGGCACGCCGTGGTCGCTCCGCACGATTGCCACCTCACCTCCGTCGCCACCGCATCCCCCTGCGCGTCATCCCGCTTGCCGCGCGCCGCTGCGCCCTCCGACGGGCCCCTCGGGTTTTCCCGCTTCCCCGCGTGTCGCCTCTCCCGGTTGCCGAACTTGGCAGGAATAGGGCATCGGGAAGTTTGGCGGTCAAAGCGCAGGCGCCCATGCGAAGGTGGCGCCAGCAGCACCGACGGTAAGCCGGCCCGTCTGCGCCGATTCTCCAAAAATAACCCCTTGACCCCGCTCTCCGTTCCGCTATACTAGCTACCGCACGATTTTTCCGGGGCATTAGCTCAGCTGGGAGAGCGCATGGCTGGCAGCCATG
>DBFAWQ010000077.1:0-5687 GCA_048242115.1 Eggerthellaceae bacterium | reverse complement strand
GGAGTTCTTCGCCGTGAACCACTCCATCCCCGGGGCCGTGGGCGTGTTTTTGCGCTGCCCTGCCGGCAACGTGCTGCACACCGGCGACTTCAAGCTTGACCAGACGCCCATCGACGGCGTGCACACCGACTTCGGTGCGCTGGCCCGCTTCGCCCAGGAGGGCGTGGACCTCATGATGAGCGACTCCACCAACGCCACCAACCCCAACTTCACGCCCAGCGAGGCGGAGGTGGGAAAAGAACTCTCCAAGATCATCGCCCAGGCCAAGGGACGCGTGATCATCGCGTCGTTCGCAAGCCACATCCACCGCATGCAGCAGATCTGCGACGCGGCGGTGGCCAACGGTCGCAAGGTGGTGGTGACTGGCCGTTCCATGATCCAGAACACCGATATCGCGCGCAAGCTGGGGTACCTGAACATCTCCGACGACAACCTCATCGACGCCTACGACCTGAAGGGCATCCCCCCCGAGCAGGTGGTCATCATGTGCACCGGCAGCCAGGGCGAACCGCTTTCGGCTCTGGCGCGCATCGCCAACGGCGAGCACAAGACCATCGATATCGAGGAGGGCGACACCGTCATCATCTCGGCCACGCCGGTCCCCGGCAACGAGAAGGCCGTCACGCGGGTCATCAACTCGCTGGCGAAGATCGGCGCCGACGTCTACGACAAGAGCCGGGCGCGGGTGCACGTGTCGGGTCATGCCGGCGCCGAGGAGCTGAAGCTGGTGCTGTCCATAGTGCAGCCGGCCGCCTTCATGCCGGTGCACGGCGAGGCCACGCACCTGCGGGCCCATGCGAGGTTGGCCCAGGCCACAGGCGTTCCCGAGGAGAACGTGTTCATTTGCGAGAACGGCGAGAGCCTGGAGCTGACTTCCGAGGGGGTTTGTCGTGGCGAGGTGGTGCAGAGCGGCATCGTGTACGTGGACGGCCTGTCGGTGGGGGACACCTCCCAGCAGGTGCTTGACGAGCGCACGTCCTTGAGCTCCCAGGGCTTCGCCGCCATCGCCGCCGCCGTGAACGGCCGCAAGCGCACGTTGGCGGGCGATGTGCAGGTGGAGATGCACGGCATCTCGGGAGGCGACGACGACTACATCGCCCATGAGGCAGCCTCGGCTGTCCGGCGTGCCCTGGAGCGCACGCTCGCGAAGGAGGCGGGCCCCAAGGAGCTGCGCAAGGCGGCCAAGGACGCGCTTCTGCAGGTGCTATGGGAAGCCACGAAGACCCGGCCCATGGTCGTGGTCAGCATCATCGAGGTGTAGCGCCGGGCCGTTTGGGCTGCAGCGCGGTTCGGATTGCGGGGCGTTTCGCCCCGCAATCTTGCTCTTTGGAGGGGTTTTCGGGGACGAGCTGGCCCCTTAGGTTATAATTCATTGCGGAAATGCTCATAAAACGCCGTTGAAACACACCACATCCGAGGAGCATGAACGTGTCCCAGAAGCAGTCCTCTGGCTCCAAACCGAAAAGCACCCAGACCGCGGCCCGCGGGAAGGCCGCTTCCAAGTCGTCCGCCAAGGGGTCGAAGGGCTCTTCCGCTGCGTCCAAGGGCGGCAAGGGGGCGCCGAAGGAGGCCCCGGCTCCGCGCTCCTCGCAGCCGTTCGTGGACGAGCGCGCTCGGCGCGACATCGTGGGCGTGGTGCTCGTCATTGCGGGCATCGCCCTGTTCATCGCCGCGGTGCTGCCCACTACGGCCCCGGTCACCTCCTTCGTGAGCCTGGCTTTGCATCTGGGCCTGGGTCTGGGGGCCTACGCGCTGCCCATCCTGCTCGTGGTGACGGGGATGGGGCTGCTCGCCCGCTTCGGGCAGCAGCAGATCCCGGCGCGGGTGTGCGCGGGGCTGCTTTTGGTGTTCGCATCCTCCCTGGCGCTGCTCGCCCTGTTCACCCCGCAAACGTCCGCGGATCTGGCACCCTCGCTGTTCTCGGCCTCGGAGCTCATGTACCGCGGCGGGTACGTGGGGGCGGGCGTTGCGTGGTTGTTCCAGTCGCTCATGGGCCAGGCGGTTTCCTGCGTGCTTCTAGTGGGGTTGGCCATCGTGGGCTTCATCGTCATCGGGTTCTCGCTCTCGGGGGTCTTCGAGCGCTTGCGCGAGAAGCGCCGGGAGGCGCGCGCCGCCGAGGACTACGATGTCGTACCCGCCCCTCCGCTGGTGGGCGCGCCCCGCATGCCTGCGGCCCTGTCGCGCCGCCTAGGCGGCCAAGGCGGCTACGGCTACGCCGGCGCCCGCACCGCCGCATTCAGCGACCAGTCCGTCTACGACGAGCTCGCCGGCGCCCAGACCGAGGTGTTCGGGCCGAACGGGTTCGACGAGTCGCTGTACGGTCCCACGGCCGAGGAGGACGCGAAGGCCACCGTCGCCTTCGCCCCGGACGATTGGGCGTCCCGGCGCCGGCAGCCGGACCCCTCGGCCCAGACCCGGCGCTTCACCAGCGACGACCTGCCCGATTTCGCGGCCGAGCAGCCCGAGGGGCAGCAGCGCTCCATTACCCGCAAGCTCGGGCGGCATGGACGCGACGAGGCGCAGGCTTCTTCCGCCCAGGAGCAGCCGAAACCGAAGGCGAAGAGGGCGAAGGGGCCCGCTGCCGAGCCGAAGAAGACCTCCGACGGCTACGAGCTGCCCCCGGCGTCGCTTCTGGCGTCCTCGAAGGGACGCGGTCCCCAGGGCGCCAGCGACGAGGAGCTTTCCGAGACCGCGGCACGACTCCAGGAGACGCTGGAGGACTTCGGCATCCTGGCGGAGGTGGTCGGCTGGGTGAGCGGCCCCACGGTGACGCTGTTCAAGGTGAGCCTGCCCTCGGGCGTGCGCGTAAGCCGCGTCACGAACCTTACCGACGACATCGCGCTGGCTCTGGCCGCTCCCGGCGTGCGCATCTTCGCCCCCATCCCCGGCACGAACTACGTGGGCATCGAGGTGCCCAACCGCGAGCGGCAGACGGTGTATCTGGCCGATGTGCTCAAGAGCGCCGGCGACAGCTGCATGGAAGTGGCCGTGGGCAAGGACGTGGAGGGTCGCGACATCGTCTCCGATCTTTCCAAAATGCCTCACCTGCTCATCGCCGGCACCACCGGATCGGGCAAGTCCGTCGAGATCAACGGCATGATCATGTCCATCCTCATGCGGGCCACCCCGGCCGAGGTTCGCTTCATCATGGTGGACCCCAAGCGGGTGGAGTTCAGCGGCTACAACGGCATCCCGCACCTGTACGTGCCGGTGGTGACGGAATGCAAGGAGGCCGCGAGCGCCCTTTCCTGGGGCGTGGCCGAGATGGAGCGGCGGTTGAAGCTGTTCGCGAAGGTGGGCGCCCGAAACATCACCTCCTACAACGAGAAGGCGGTCGAGGTCCAGAAGCAGCGCGAGGCCGCGGAGAAGGCGGGGGAGGAGCCGCCTGCAAGCGACGTGGGTGAGAAGCTGCCCTACATCGTCATCGTCATCGACGAGCTGGCGGACCTCATGATGAACGTGGGCAAGGAGGTGGAGTTCTCCATCAGCCGTATCGCCCAGCTGGCCCGCGCGGCGGGCATCCATCTGATCATCGCCACCCAGCGTCCTTCCACGAACGTGGTAACCGGCCTCATCAAGGCCAACATCACCTGCCGTATCGGCCTTACCGTGGCAAGCGGCATCGACTCCCGCGTCATCCTGGACTCCACCGGCGCGGAGAACCTGTGCGGCCACGGCGATCTGCTCATCTCGAAGCCGGAATACGCCAAGCCGGTGCGCGTGCAGGGTCCATGGGTCTCCGACGAGGAGATAGCGGCCGTGGTGGACTTCTGGAAGGCCCAGGGGGAGCCGGAGTACCATTCCGAGATCCTGCAGACCAACCTCATCACCTTGGGCGCCTCCCAGCCCGACGGCTCGGGCGGCACGGTGTCGGCGGACGACCCGCTTCTGTGGGAAGCTGCGGAAATTGTGGTTTCCATGGGGTCCGCGTCCACTTCGAACATCCAACGGCGCTTGAGCGTTGGTTATTCCCGAGCTGGACGTATAATGGATATGCTCGAGGAAAAGGGCGTCGTCGGGGCTCCCAACGGCAGCAAGCCGCGCGAGGTGCTGGTCGATGCCATGGAGTTGGAGACCCTGAAGGCGTTCGAGGCGACCGACGAGTAGAGGAAAGACGAGGAAGGCAGCTGCCATGCCCCAGATCTCATTCGGAAACATTCTGCGGGAGGCCCGCGAGCGGCGCGGGTACGACTTGACGGAGACGGCCCGGAGGCTGCGCATCCGCCCGGACATCCTGCTGGCCATCGAGGAGGAGGACTTCTCCCGGATGCCTCCGCACGGCTACACCCGCAACATGGTGAACGCCTACGCCCGCCTGGTGGGCCTGAACCCCACCGAGATCACCAAGATGTTTCTGGACGCGAACTACGCCTACCGTGCCGGCAAGGTGCGCAGCGGTTCGCCTCGCTCCACGGGACGGGTGGACATGGGGACCTCGCGTTTGGGCGGCCGCGCCCGAGGTGGGAAGGGCGAGGAGGCGGACGGACGTCCTGCCAGGGCGAACGCCTTCGGACGCATGGTCTACGACGATAGGCGCGAGTACGGGCGCGACTACGGGCAGCGCAACATGGATCGCATCCATGCCCAGGACAACACCCACCAGAGCCGCAGGCCGGCGCTGAACACGCAGTACACGAACTTCTACGCGGGGCCGAGCAACTCCGGCGCCGCCCTCTCGAAGCTGCCCATCTTCATCGCCATCCTCGTGGTGGTAGTGCTGCTTGCGGTGGTGCTGTCGTTCACCATGTGCCGTCACGACTCCGGCGGCGACACTCCGACGCAGCCCGTTTCCGGTCTGAACGACACCACGGGAACCACGACGACGGATCCTAACGCCGTTACGCCCTCCGGTACGTACAATTCGCCGGCCACCGAGTCGGCACCCACCAGCGTGACGGTGGTCTACGAGGTGGCGGCAAGCACCGACTACCCGGACGGCATCTACGCCTCCATCAACGGCGAGGCCGAGATGGTCAAGGGCCCCGTGGAGAAGGATGTGGACGTCACCGACACCTGGACATTCGCTACCTGGGTGACCGACATGGTGACCATTACCTGCAACGGCGAGAAGGTGGAGTTCAACGGCGCCGACGAGAGCGGCATGCCCATGGCCACGGTGAAGTTCTCCACCTATCTCGACCAGTGGTACGACGACCATCCCAACGTCAAGCGCCCGAGCGGCTCCTCCGACAGCGGCTCGTCGGGCGACCAGGGCGGCGATTCGGGCAGCTCGGGCCAGACCACTGGCGACGGGGGTGCCGACCAGGGCTCCGACAGCGCCGACCAGGGCGACGGCGGCGCGGCGGCCCAGGACGGGTCGGGCGGCGACCAGGACGCCGGCGACGCCCAGCAGTAGCCTTGCGCTCGCAGCAACCGCACTTCCCAAGGTGCGCCAGGCGCGGAAGCGGCGCGGGCGCACCTTCGTTTCGAGGAACCTCGCTTTTGAAAGGAAGAAGACCCATGGCGAAGGAATCCAGCTTCGACATCGTTTCCACCATCGATCTGCAGGAGGTGGACAACGCCTACCAGCAGGCGAGGAAGGAAATCGCCCAGCGCTACGACCTGAAGGACTCGGGAGCCTCCGTCTCTTTCGACAAAGCCGGCAAGACGCTCACGGTAAGCGCTCCGGCCGACTTCGTGGCGCGCCAGGTCATCGACGTGCTGTCGAGCAAGCTCATCAAGCGCGG
>DBFAWQ010000076.1:0-3700 GCA_048242115.1 Eggerthellaceae bacterium | reverse complement strand
TTCTGGTGCTCTATCTGGGGCTGGGCATTCTCTTCGAGTACGGCATGGGCATTTCCATGGGCTTCTACAACATCCCCATCGTGGTCATCTTCCTGGTGGCGCTCATGGTGGCGTGCTTCCAGAACCGTTCGGTCTCCTTCGATCGGAAGCTGGAGATCATGGGCAGCGGGGTGGGTGAGAAGACCATCGTCACCATGATCCTCATCTTCATGGCGGCCGGCGTGTTCGTGGGCACGGTGGGCCGGGACAGCGCCGAGAGCGTTGCGTACTTCATGCTGACCATCATCCCGCCGGAGTTCGCCGTGGCAGTGCTGTTCGTGGTCAGTTGCTTCGTGTCGCTGTCCATGGGCACCTCGGTGGGAACCATTACGCTGATCACCCCCATCGCCGTGGCCGTGTCGACGGCTTCCGGCTTCAGCCTGCCGTTATGCGTGGGCAGCGTCATGGGTGGAGCCATGTTCGGCGACAACCTCTCCTTCATCTCCGACACCACCATCGCGGCGTGCCAGGGCCAGGGGGTTCCCATGCGCGACAAGTTTCGCGAGAACTTCCGCATCGCCATGCCGGCCGCCCTGGTGACGCTGGTGGTTATTCTGGTGCTGAGCCTCACCCAGCCGCCGACCGGTGCCGTGACCAGCGAGTACGACCTGGTCCAGTTGATTCCCTACCTTATCGTTCTGGTAGGGGGGATTGCGGGCGTGAACGTGTTCATCGTGCTTCTGCTGGGCATCGTGTCCGGCTCGCTCATTATGGTAGCAACCGGGGCTACGGCGCCTACCGATTTGCTGGCGAACATGGGCAGCGGTGCGGCCGGCATGTTCGAAACGACCATGGTGGCCATCCTGGTGAGCGCCATCTGCGCGCTCATTCGCGAGTACGGCGGGTTCCTGGCGCTGCTGAACGCCATAAAGGGCCTGTTCAAGAGCAAGCGCGGCGGACAGTTGGGCATGGGGTTGCTGGTACTGTGCATGGACGTGGCAACTGCCAACAACACCGTCGCCATCGTGATGGCGAACCCCATCGCGCGGGACATGGCCGAAACCTACGGCATCACGCCCAGCAAGACGGCCAGCCTGCTGGACACGTTCTCCTGCATCAGCCAGGGCGTCATTCCCTACGGCGCCCAGATGCTGGTGGCTCTGGCGGCTTGCGCCGAACTAGGGACCGCCATCTCGGCGTTCCAGGTGATTCCGTTTCTGTTCTACCCGTTCTTCCTGCTCGTAAGCTCGCTGGTGTTTATCTTCTTCGTGCCCGAGCGTCGCTAGAGCGCAGCTGCCCGTACGCCGACGCACGCGAATCCTGGGAGATTTCCGGGGTCCTGCTGGTTGTCTGAGGCTCCCGAAGCGGCAGTTTGTGGACAAACCGTGGAGGGAGATGTCCAGCGCAAGGATGCGCGGCTTCCGATCGTGTTGTATGGTGTACGGATCAGATACGAGAGAGAAGGGTTCTTATGAAGCGGAGCAGTATCGGGCTGTTGGTGGCGGGTGCGGCTACCTGCGTGCTGCTGGTTCCTGCGTTGGCGTTCGGCGCGGGCGGATGGCACGTTGGTTGGGGGAACGGCAATTGCGCGGACGGAGCACCTTGCTATGCCGATGCCGACGGCGATGGCGTTTGCGACAACTGGGAGAACGGCGCTTGCCCGAACGACGCCAACGGCGCGGGCGGCTATGTTGATGCCGACGGCGACGGCGTTTGCGACAACTGGGGACAGACCCCGCGTGGTCGCCAGCAAGGACTAAGGACACTACAGGGGTTGGCGGCGCAGGCTCAGCAGGCGTCCTCCGATGAGGCTGGCACCCCCGATACTGCGGATGCTGCCGAAGCTGCCGAGACCAGCGAATCTGAAGCCCAGGCCGCAGCCGATGCGGTGTCTGTGGGCGCCGAATGGCAGGGATACTGCGGTCCGAACTGCATCGACGCGGACGGTGATGGCGTGTGCGACAACTGGGAGAATGGCGGTTGCCCGAACGGCGCAGGCGGCTATGTTGATGCTGACGGCGACGGCGTGTGCGACAACTGGTCCGAGGGCGTGTGCCCGGGCAACGGCCAGGGCTCCGGCAACGGCGTCGGGGCAGGCCAGGGTTATGTTGATGCGGACGGCGACGGCGTGTGCGATAACTGGGAGAACGGTGTCTGCCCAGGCAACGGCAACGGTGCTGGTGCTGGCAACGGGCAGGGCTACGTTGACGCGGACGGCGACGGCGTGTGCGACAACTGGTCCGAGGGCGTGTGCCCGGGCAACGGTCAGGGTGCTGGCCAGGGCCATGGTTGCGGCAACGGTAACGGCGGCCATCACGGAGCTGGCCACGGTCGTTGGGCTTAGCCTCTAAAGGCATGTCCCCTTGCGCATGGCTGTCTGCAAGCTGGCCAAGCGCAAGGGGACTTATCTTCCAATCGAGGACGAGACAAAAGCGTGAGGCAATCCCGAGATATAGAGCAGGCGGTGCGTACGTACTCCGATGCGGTTTGGCGTGCGTGCATGCTTCATGCGCCTTCGCAGGCCGACGCTCAGGATGCCTTCCAGGACACGTTCGTCAAATACGCGCAGTCCGATGGCAAGCGATTCAACGATTCTGAGCATGTGAAAGCGTGGCTGATACGCGTTGCCGTCAACCGGTGCAAGGACATGGCTCGTTCCGCGGCGCGGGGGAACGTGTCTCTGGAAGAGGCGAACGTTGCGAACTGGGTCGTTTCGTCCGATAGCGAATCGCAGCCAGGATCGGCGGAATGGGAGGCCGTTGAAGCGATGCGCTCGCTCGACGATCCACCCAGAACACCGCTTTACCTGGCCCTTTGCGAGGGGTACAGCGCTCAGGAGATCGCCGACCAGGTGGGCGCTCCCGTGGGTACCGTCTATTCATGGATTTCGCGCGGCAAAGCGCAGCTGAGGGAGGCGTTGTCATGATAGATGCAGAGCAACGCGTCCGGGATGCGTTCAGCAGCATCCGCGCGCCCGAGGAGCTGGTGAGCAACACGCTGCAGACCATTGAGAATCTGCGGGCGGAAGAATCGGCGGCTGCTGCGGAGGGTCGGGCTGCATCAGGGGCCGATGGCGCAGATGTGGCGAAGGCGGAAAGCTCCGTTTCGGACCAGCGCGCCCAGGTGGCGCCTCCTCGTTTCAAAGTGGTGCGGAAACGGCGGCGTGCGTGGCTGGCGGCCGCCTGCCTGCTGCTGGCGCTTGTGGGCGTGGTCGGCTTCGGCGTCCGCGACTACCTGCAGCCCACGGCTTACGTGGGCATCGATATGAACCCGTCCATCGAGCTGGCGGTGAACCGCTACGACGTGGTGGTGCAGGCGCGTGGCGTGAACGATGACGGGCAAGCGGTGCTGGACGAGGTGGACGTCAAGTTCATGCCCTTCGATCAGGCACTGGACAAGCTGACGGGCAGCAGCGCCTTCGCCGCCTATGCGCGCGAGGACAGTCTGATGGAGATTGCCGTGACATCCGACGACGAGCAGCAGGCTCTTCAGCTGTGCGCGCAGGGCGACACCTGCCTGGCGCAAACGGGCCATCACGGATCGTGCCACGTGGCGGCCGAGGCGGATCGTCAAGCGGCGCTCGAGGCGGGAATGGGGGTGGCCCGCTACCAGGCGGCCCAGGAGCTGCTGGCCCTGGACCCAGATCTGACCTTGGAGGATTGCAAGTCCATGCCTATGCGCGAGCTGCGCGACCGAATCGCCGCCTGCGAAGGGGATGAAC
>DBFAWQ010000075.1:0-4452 GCA_048242115.1 Eggerthellaceae bacterium | reverse complement strand
CCCCAGTTCTCCACGACGTAGGCGTCCTCCTCGGCGCAGGGGTCCTGGGACATATCCAGCGTGCCGTCCAGGGCAGCCGCGCTCTTCACGCCGGTCACGTAGTCGGTGGTGTGGCGATGGGTGTTCACCCACAAACGCTCGGCATCGGCGGTACCGTTGATGTAGCCGCCCAGACCCGGCGTGTACTGCACCTGCTCGAACAGCTTGATGTCGTAGTCCAGCTGGCCGGGATCGTTGTCGTAGTCGGCTGCGCCGCACGAGTTGATGGCATGGCAGCTCCAGCAGGTACCGCCACCCTCGTTGAATACGTTGCTGCTGTAATGGGCGGTATGGATGATGTCGCCGAAGTACACGCCCGTGCGGCCCACCTCAAGCGAATGGCAGGACAGGCAGTCGAAGATGGTGCCGTTCTTGCCGTAGCCGGTGTTCGTGACCAAGTGCGCGGGAACGAGCGTCTGGGTCAGCTCCCACAGATCGGCATGGCAGGCGTTGCAGCCGCGGTTCCCCTCGTTGATGAACACGTCCTGCATCTCCTGGTTGGGATACAGCCCCGTGTCGCGGTTCGTGAAGTCGCGCATCATCGTAATTGCCTGGGCGTCGGCTGCCGCCGCGTTGCCCTGGGCCGCAGCGGCAGGGACCGCATCCTGCTTCTGATCGCTTGCCGCAGCGGGCGCTTCGGCCTTCGCGGCATTCTCGGCATTCGCCTTCGGCTGGTCGTTCGACGAGCTAGGTCCCTGCGTGCATGCAGCTAAGCCCAAAACGCCCAGAACCATGGCCGACGCCACAATCGCACCCAGCATCCTGCGGCTGTGCAGCAGGCCCGTTTCCTTCCCTTCCTTTCCCATGTGCTTCCCTTTCCTCTTGTCCGTTCCCCGCGGTTCGCGCCCCTCGGGAAAGCCAATCCTTCGGGTTGGCGGCGCCATCATGCCCTCTCGCCGCGACGCTGTCCTCACCATTCGGCGACCAAATTTCGCAGAAATTCATCGGCCCAAGGAAAGGTCCTCACCAATCGGCGACGAGATGTCGCGTTCGTGCCCCGTCGCCTTTCGGAAACCGATTTCATCACCGAATGATGACGGCTCTTGCCGCTAGGGGGCGTATCATCACCAGGTGATGACCACGAGGGGGACGACGGAGGCAACCATGACATCGGACCAGGCGGGCGCAGCCGGCACACCCAAGCTATCGAGGGAAAAGCTGTCGAACGCCTTTCCGCTGGGGGTTGCGCTGGGCCTGTTCCTGTCGTGCTGGAACTCGCGTCACGATTTCGTCTTCGCCATCAACCCGCCCATCGAAGTGCAGTTCCTCAGCTGCACCGCCAGCTTCCTCGGAATCATGGCGGCAGGCCTTTTCGTCCTCTTTCGCAGGAAGGGCGCCGGATCCCGCAGCACGAAACAGCTGCAACGGGACTTCCTCGTCATCTGCGCGCTCCAAATCATCTGTACCGTGCTTATCACCCAGACGGCCGAAACGCCTGCGTGGGTCGTCTCCGGCGTTTCGCAAGTCGTCATGAGCGCCGCCTCCTTCGTCGGCTGCGCGCTGCTCGTCTCGTCCCAGCGCGAGGGCCGGGTCGGCATGGTGCTGAGCGTGGCCATCGGGTTGATTCTCTTCGCCTTCGTCACCATGCTCATCGTCGCACCGCTCATCTGGTTCTCCCGCAGCGCGAGCAGCCTGTTCGACACGGCCCGCAACCTGTGCGCAGCCCTCATGCTGCTTCTGCCCCTAGCCGCCTGCGCGGTGGCCATCAAGATAACCCGGTATTCGGGAGAGGCGAAGGGCGCCGCGAAGGGTCTTGGCGAGAAGGATGCCGCCGGCAAGCCCGTTGCCGCTGCCTCCAGCCGCTGGTCGGCCTTCGCCTTCATCTCGAAAACCCCGTGGCAGCTCATCTACCATGTGAGCGTCTACTTCTTCACCTTCGGCGTCATGCACGTTTTGGCAAGCGGCGTGGTGGAGGTGCCCACCGACAAGCTCGTGCCCGTTTACCTGGGCGATATCGCAGGCGCGCTCCTCTTCGCAGCCGCGTTCCTGCTTCGCACGGCGCCCAATCAGACGCAGGCGATCTGGCCCAGGATTCGCGCCGTTGTCTTTCCGCTGTTCATCGCCAGCATAGCATTGCTCCCCATCGTGAACGTGCAGGGCATCGTCTTGTGCGACCTTCTTTCGGAATGCGCGTTTTCCTGCTACTGCGGCGTGTTCGTCATCGCAATCATGGAGGTGGCGGGGAAAACGCGGGCGCCCCTTCCGCTCGTCATGGGATGGGCCATGGTGCTTGCCGGGCTGGCCTTGGCGCTGGGAACCATAGCCGGCAACCTCATCAAGTTCAATCCGCAGCTGGGCACCTGGCTGTACTCCATCCTGGTCTTCTCGTTCTTCATCCTGCTTTCCTCGGCCACCCTGTGGATGGGCAACGACCGCACCATCTCGCTGGTGTGGGGCATGGAGAAGAAGCTGCCGGCGAAGCGCCACGCGCAGCTGGACGCGAAGCGGAAGGTGGAGGCTGCTCGCGAGAAGTACCAGCTGACCCCGCGTGAGGCCGACATCCTGCGCTACCTGGTGGACGGGCGCTCCATCGCCGACATCGTGGAAACCGAGATGGTGTCGATCAACACCATCCGCACCCACGTCTCCAGCGTCCACCGCAAGATGGACGCCCACAGCAACGCCGAGGTCGTGCGCATGGTAAGCCGCATCCTCGACGAAGAGGGATGAAGGCACCGCGTCATTTCGGAAATCAGCGCCCGGTGCCGCTACGAGAGGAGATGCCGCGGCTGCAACAAAGCGCCCAAAAGCCTGTTTGACGAAACCGCGAGAACGCCGCCCGCTGCCCCCGCGCAGGCTGCCGCACAAGAGAAAAGCCCGCATAAGCGGGCTTTTCAAGAAGGGAGGGTGAAAAAAGCTAGGCCTGGATGTCGCCAGCAAGGAAGCGAACGGCGTGGCGAGCGAAGGTCACCTGGCGACCCAAGCAGTTGCCTACCAGGTACACCGGGTAATTTCCCGAGTAGTAGCTGCCAGAGCAGGTGCCCACGGCACACAGTCCCTCGATGGGGTTGCGCTCGGCGTCGAGCACCTGGGTGTCCTTGTTGATGCGCAGGCCGTCGAGGGTGGTCAGCAGCGATCCGCCGAACCATGCGCCGTAGAAGGGAGCGGTGCGAATCGCGGACAGACGGTAGGCCTCCTTGCCCATGTCCACGTCCTCGCCGGCGTCGTACAGCTCGTTGTAGCGCTCGATCGTGGCCAGGAACTGCTCCTTGTCCTTGCCTGCGAAGCCAAGCTTGTCGGCGAGCTCGTCGAGGGTATCGGCCTTCATCATAAGACCCTTGTCGATGTACTTCTCGCTGTAGGCCTCGTCGACGGTCTTGTCCTTCAGCGTACGCTTCCACGTGCCGGCGGCGCAGCCCTGGGTCTTGAATCGCTGCACGTCCTCAGGCGCGTTGGCGTCCATGATGAGCGCCCACACGCCACCGGGATGGTTGCTTGCCGCATGGCAGATAGCGTCGTAGTTGGCGCTCTCGTTGGCAATGCGGACGCCGTTGCGGCTCACCTTCAGGAACGGCTGGCTGCCCAGGTTGAACTGCCCTCCGGTGGCGAACATGGCATCGGGGCCGTCGCTCGTGTAGCCAGCGTCAACGCCCGGCTCCACGATACCGCGGTCGAAAATCATGGCCGCAGGGGTCTTATCCATGTCGGCGCCAACCCACAACGCAGCCTTGATGCCCATACCGGTGTTGTTCTGGTTGTAGTTGGTGCTGGTCACGCAAGCGGGGACGATCGGGTTCAGGGCACGCACCATGTCGGCATTGGCGGGATAGCCACCCGTAGCCAGCACCACGCCCTTGCTCGCGTTCACGCGCACATAGCCTTCGGGAGTTTCGAAGATGGCGCCTTCCACGCGCCCGCCGTCTTGACGAACGAGCTTGACCAGGTCGTAGCTGTAATCGATGCTGTGGCCCATCTCGCCAAGGATCTCGGTCATGACCTCAACGTGCGCGATGTTCTTTCCCTCGCCGTTGAGGAAGGTGTGGCACTCGGGGGGAATGTAGTAAATCGTGCCGCCTGCGTTGCCGTCGCCGCCGTTCTCCACCGCAACGGTCACCTGGCAGGCGCCGAGCTTCTCCTCGTAGAACGCCTGGAGCCACTCCACCGTGGGGCCGCTCTCCTCAACCCAGGTCTTGGCCACGGAGGCGTCGTTCTTGAAGGAGGCGTAACGGTTGAGCTCGTTGAGGATACGACCCTTGTCTACGGTCTGGCCCGTGTTCTCAGCGGTGAAGCGAGAGTTCACAGCGCCCACGTCGAAGTGCGAAGCCGCAGGCTCGGAGCCCTTGTCGACCACGATGAAATCAACGCCCAGGTCGGCCGCCGTAGCCGCCGCCATGATGCCCGACATGCCGGCGCCCACAATGAGGACCTCGCAGTCGCGGGTGCTTACGATCTGATCGTCGGAAATCTCCGGAG
>DBFAWQ010000074.1:0-5548 GCA_048242115.1 Eggerthellaceae bacterium | reverse complement strand
GCCGTGTAGGGCGCCGACACGTCCTCGCGCTGGTAGCGCTCGGTGCGGGCGTTCACGTTGAGGCCCCAGTGGAAGCCGCAGGGCTCGTGGCCGCCGCCCCAGCCGCCCTGATACATGGGGGCCGCCTCGGCGTGCTGCCAGGCCGCGCCGGCCCACAGGCCCATCTTCTGGCCGTCGCCGCCGTAGATGCCGCCCATCTGGAAGCTCGTGTTGTAGTCGGTCTCGGTCTGCTCGAAGCCCACGTACTGCAGGGCCTCAGGGCAGTAGCAGGCGAGCATCTCCTTATCGGTGGAATAGTCGCCCGTAGCCAGCACGATGTAGGTGCCGTTGAACAGGGTGTAGCCCTCGGTGCCGTCGGTGTGCGAGGCCACCACGCCGGTCACGCGGCCGGCGTTGTCGCCCTCGCGGATAAGCTGCTCGGCCTTCATATCGTAGATGATCTGCACGCCGTACTCGAGGGCCTTCTTCTCGAGGGCCTCCACGGCGCCCTGCTGGCCCGTGGACACCATGGAGGAGTCGCCGAGGGTGGAGAACGCATGGGCGTAGTGGGGGCCGAGGTCGAAGTTGTTGTCGCGCTCCAAGATGACCTGGAGGCCGGCCTCGTTGGCGATGTCGATCATCCAGTTCATGGCCTCTTCGGAGTTGTTGTAGCCCTTCATCCACTTGGCCTGGTCAACAGCGAAGGAGGCGGCGCGCATCTCATGGTAGTAGAAGGGGCTGGGCGCGAAGGGCTCCACTTTCAGCTCCTCCATCACCTTGGAGTTGCGGGCGAAGTTGGAACCGCCGCGGCTGATGGGGGCGCTGGAAGCGGAGAACAGCGTCACCTTACCGCCCTGCTCGGCCGCCGCCACCGCCGTGGTGAGGCCGGACATGCCGGCACCCACGACGATGATATCGTTCTCGATGGTCTCGGTGATCTCATCCTCCGGGATGGGCGCCGGAGGCACCATGAAGGACCACTTCGGCAGCGTGTCGCCCAGCTTGATGACGACGTCGTTGGTGCTGACGGCACCTTCGGCGCTCGCATCGGCGGCACCGGCGGCATCGGATCCGGCCGCGGCCTTGTCGGCGGCCGGGGCGCATCCCGCCAGGCCTGCAGCAGCGGCACCGGCGGCGCCCACGGCACCGAGCTTGAAGAAGTCGCGGCGTGAGAATTGGTTCTTGGTCATGAAACTCTCCCTCCTTGGAAGTGTCTTGCGGACGCCACCGATGATAGGGGCGCCGCCCCGGGGCGGCCAAGCACCTTCCCTTTGCCCGCCCGCAACTGTTTTTTGCTTGCGCTGCGAAGGGCAGTTGCGGTAAGAATAACGGGCGGGCGCAAAGGCCCGCATGCCATGACCGACAGGGAGGGGAGCCGTGGACATTCGCCAACTGGAGTACTTTATCGCCGTCGCACGCCTGCGCAGCTATACCAAAGCCGCCGACGAGTTGTTCATCACGCGCCAGGCGCTCAGCAAGGCCGTGCACAACCTGGAGCAGGAACTCGGGGAAACGCTCATCGCCCAGCGCGACGGCACGCTGGAGCCCACTGAAACCGGGCGGACGCTCATGGCCGACGCCCAGCCGGTCGTGGACGTCTACCGCGCCCTGGAGCGGCGCTACCTGGGAGAAGCGGCCCGCGGCGAGCGCATGCCCCTGCTGTCGGTGTCCCTCGTGCCGGGAGCGGCCCTCACCTTACCGCGCACCATCATCGACCGCTTCGCCGACGAGCATCCGAACCTGCTACTCTCCGTGGAAAGCTCGCCCACCGATATGGCCCTGGCCATGGTGAAGACGGGCGAGTCGGACATCGGTATCGTCGGTTCGGCACCGCAGTACCTGACCGACTTCGACGCTCTGCAACTCGTGGCCACGGGCACCTACGTGCACGTGCCCGTGGCCAACCCGCTTTCACGGCGCGAGCGGCTCGGCGCCCACGACCTGGACGGCCAGCCCTTCGTCACCTTCGGGAAGCGCGACCACCTGCACCGCTTCTTCATGGACACCTGCGCTGATCTGGGCATCGAGCCGAACGTACTCATGACCACCTCCAACGTCGACCTGCTCACGAGCTGCGCCCTGCAGAACGAGGCCCTCATGTTCGGCCTGCCGCCGAATGAAAACGTGGACCCCATTCCCGACTACCCCCTCGTGCCCGTCGACCTGCGGCCGGACGTCTCCTTCGGCACCTACGCCGTCAAGCGCAAAGGCGAGCCCCTGTCCCCCGCCGCCCAAGCCTTCTGGAACTACCTCGCCGGGGAGTAGAGGAGCTTGACTGGGAGATTTTCGGCCAGAGCGCACAGCTCCCTGGTGCGATCCCCTGTTCTCCTCACAACAGAACCCTCGGTTGCTCCCATGCGACCGAAGGCTCGCTTTGCTGCCCTGAACGCGCTTCCCCTACTCCCCCGGCTCTCCTACCAGGGCGATGACCTCGGCCTTCGATGACGTGCCCAGCTTCGCGTGGAGGTGGCGGACGTGGGTCTTCACGGTGTTCTCGGAGAGGAACAGCTCGCGTTCGATCTCGCGGCGGGTGAGGCCCTGGGCGACAAGGGCCATGATCTCGGCTTCCCGGGCCGTGAGCCCGGCGTCGGCGGCCACGCGGTCGCAGCGGGCCATGAACCGCTCGCGCGGGCCGGCCACGTGCAGGTTCGTCTCGGGCGCCACCCCGGCCGCGCCCCAGTCGCCGTTGACGGACTTCTCGCTCGCCCACACGAGCACGCAGGCCCCCACGAGCGCGATGCCCGCCACGGCGAAGGCCACGGCAAAGGCCTCGCTGTCCATGTACCCGTTGCCCTGGAAGCCGCGGCGCAGCACGATGCCGAAGAGGATGGCCGCCTCGCTGGAGGCGCGGGCGATGGCGAAGACGCGCAGACTCGGCACCTCGTAGCGGTAGCAGATGCCCGCGAGCACCAGCAGCACGAAGAACGTGAACCACACGTAGGCGAACTTCAGCAGGAACGCCACCAGATAGGCGATGGCGCTGTGGGCGAAGGGCAGAAGCGCCAGAGCGATCACGGCCAAGGGCAGCGCCACCTTCGCGAGGAACCGCACGTCCATGCGGTCGCGGCGCACGAACATCACCGCGAGGATCACCACGGCCGCCAGCACGGTGGCCAGCACGCGGAACATCGCGCCCACGCCTTCCACGCCGCCGAGCACCAGGCCCGACGACCCCGACAGCAGCCCGGCCACAGCCATAATGGCCACGAGCTTCCACGGCACAGCGTAGCGGGTGCTCGGCCGGCGCACCGGCTCGCCCGGAAGCGCCCGCAGGCTCAGCCACGCGCACCCGAGGGAAAGCCCCGGCAGCACCGCGGTGGCCAGGATGGCGTAGGGCGGCCTCATGGTGCACACGAGGAACGCCGCGCCGCCGGCCACCAGGCAGGAGAAGGCCCCGTACATGATGGTGCGCGTCATGCCCATTTGGGAGTAAATCTCGGCCCACAGGCAGAACAGCACCGCGCCGCCCAAAGCCGTAACCGCACCGACCACGGCAAGGGGCGCCGTCGGCGCTGCTTCCGGAATGAGCGCGAGGCCGCCGGCCAGCGTGCCGAGACCCGTCAATCCCACGAGCACGGCAGCCAGCACTCGGTGCCGGCTCAGCCGCCCCAAGCGCGGGGCGGCCACACCCAGCAGCAACAGCATACCCACGTCGCCGATGCGCATGGCGTAGTCGAAGGTGTGGCGCGGCTCCAGGTCGAACCCGGATCCGGGGAACACCGCCGTGATGTGGGTGCAGCACAGCCAGGCGATCAGAAGCCCCATGCCGAGGAACCGCCAGGGGAAGAACCGCGCCGATCCCGCAGTGCCGATCCCGCCCGAAAGACCATCTTGCGAGGCCGCAGCCTCCCCGAGGCCCATGCCCGCAGCCCCCTCGACGGCCGTCTCGGCCACGGTCTGCGCCGCAGCGCGCATCGCTTCCCTCGTTCCCATGCCCTTGGCCCTCCGCTCTTCCCTTCTCGTGTACGCCCATTGTACCATGGAAAACGCCGGGGTGAGAGGAGGGGTGAGCCCGCAATCACCTGCGATGGCGGCGACTTCACCCGCGACAAACGCCGGCGGCGGCCCCATGATGGCCCCAGCCGCTAAGGAGAGCGGCCCCGGGTCCGACACTGCGCCGGGCCCGCGCCGCCGGATGGCGGCACCGATTCCAACTCTTGGAGGGAGAGAACCATGAGCAACAGCACCGTTTCCCGTCGCAGCTTCCTGACCCTGGGCGGCCTGGCCGCCCTCGGCGCCGGCGCGGCCCTGGCCGGGTGCGCCCCGCAGGCCCCGTCTGCGGCCAAGCTCGCCGACACCGGCGAGGGCGACACCGCGGCCGCTTCGGCCATGCAGACCGCCGACGAGACCAAGGAGTGCGACATCGCCATCGTGGGCGCCGGCGGCGCCGGCATGTGGGCGGCCGTGGAGGCCGTGCGGGCCGGCAAGTCCGTCATCGTCATCGAGAAGGGCGTCGACGTGGGCGTCTCCAACGGCTCCATCGCCGGCGGCCCCTTCATGGTGGGCTCGAAGCTCCAGCAGAACGCCGGCATCACCTTCACCGTGGAAGAGGCCTTCAACCACATCATGGAGTACTCCCACTGGTCCACGAACGCCGCGGCCGTGAAGCGGGCGGTGGAGCTGTCCGGCAGCACCGTCGACCAGTTCACCGACGAGTTCGGCGTGGCCACGGGCCTGCGCCCCGACAACTACGGCGCCGGCCACGATTCCGTGCGCTGCAACTTCCAGTCCGACCCGAAGGACTCCAAGACCCAGGCCAAGGGCGTCGACCGCATGGGCCCGCTCCAGCAGTTCATTGAGGCCAACGGCGGCGAGTTCGTGTTCAACACCGCCGGCAAGCGCCTCATCATGGAGGACGGCACCTGCGTGGGCATCCAGTGCGAGGGCGACGGCGTGCTGGACGTGAGGGCCAAGGCCGTCATTGTGGCCACGGGCGGCTTCCTCGGCAACGTCGATATGATGACCGAGCGCTTCGGCACCTTCGTGAACCCCCTCGGCTCCATCCTGTCCGTGGGCGAGGGCATCGAGATGGTGCAGGCGGTCGGCGGCCAGGTGTCCACCCAGTGGGGCATCGCCGGCAACGAGTTCTCCGGCTCCAACCAGAACGCCGACGGCCTGTGGGGCAAGGGCAACGCCGCCTTCTCCATCGGTATCTACGGCACGCTGCTCGTGAACAACCAGGGCCGCCGCTTCAGCAACGAGGGCAAGTTCGCGAATCTGCCCCTGGCCCTCGGCGGGGCGATCTCGCTCGTGGGCGGCCAGTACTACGCCGTCGTGGACCAGGCCTACGTGGATGGGCTGGCCGGCGGCACCGACCCGTGGACGCTCTGCGGTGCCGACGAAGTGAACTGGCGCACCGGCATGATGACCCTGAAGGACAAGCCGCTCGAGGACGTGCAGGCCAACATCGACGCCGGCGTGGACGCGGGCTGGATCTTCAAGGCCGACACCGTGGAGGCCCTGGCCGAGGCCATCGGCGCCCCCGAGCTGGTGACGACCCTGGAGGAGTACAACGGCTACTGCGCCGCGGGCAAGGACGAGCAGTTCTACAAGCCGGCCTGCTTCCTGC
>DBFAWQ010000073.1:0-4553 GCA_048242115.1 Eggerthellaceae bacterium | reverse complement strand
GGGCTTCGGCGGGGCGGCCGGCTGGGCGCCGCCGTCGGCGGGGCCGGCGGGCTCGCCGCCCGGCTCGTCGGCCGGCGGAGCGGGCTGGTCGGGTTCCACGCCCGGGGGAAGCACCGGGTCGGACTCGGCCACGGGCACCTCGCTGGCGTTGGAGGGGACCACGAGGTCCCCGCCGGGCTCGACCGCGGGGCTGCCTGGCTTCTCGCCCTCCGGCGTCCCGTCCCTGTCGGGGTCGGCCGAGGGCAGGGCGCCATAGGCGTAGGCCACGTTGGCGTTCTCCGCGTCCAGGGCCGCCTCTCCCACCTCGCACTCGAAGGAGAGCTCGGCCCAATCGCCGCCCCACAGGTCGCCCGCCATGGCAGCCACGGTGCGGGATTCCGCGTCGTAGGCGGCGTCGTCCACGGGGAGCGTCCGCCCGTCGGAGAGCTTGAGGGCTATGGTGCCGGGCACCAGCTCCACTCCCTCGGGCAGCGGGTCGGAGACCATGGCCGAGTACAGCGCGCAGTTCGACGCTCCGGTGTTGGCAACGCGCACCGTGTAGCGCAGGCGGTCGCCCACGAGGGTGCGCCCGTCGGAACGGGTCAGGTTCTCGGCGGCCTTGGCCACCGAGACGTCGCCGTCGCCGAAACCGTCACCGCCGGAACCGTCGCCGCCGCCCGGCAGCTTCGGGTCCGCGGGCACCACGCGCCCGGGGCCGGGAGGGGTCTGCGGCGCGGTCGGCCCGGCGGTCACCGGCAGCGGCTTCGACGGGTCGTCGGGGTCGGGCATGGGCGCATTCGGGTCGTCCTCCGAGGGCCGGGTGCCCGTGGCGCTCGCCTCGGAGGACAGGTCGAGGTCGTCCGGGTCGCCGCCGCGCACGTCGAGGTCGGGGTCCACCACCGCCTCGAACACGAGCGTCCTGGAGGTGCCGCCTCCGATGTCGCCCATGGGCGCCGAGATCGAGGGCTTCGCCCCGCTCCCGGAGAGCGCGAACTGCCCCTCGCCGGCGCTGCCGGGCGCCTTCGACAGCGGCGTCCGGGTGCCGCTGCCGCTCACGAGCGCCACACTTCCCTCATCCACCTGCACCGATGGCGGCAGCGCCACGGACCCTTCCACGTCGGTCCACAACGATCCGGGCGCGCCGTTCGACGCCACGACGGTGTAGCGCAGGCGGTCGCCCGGCTGGGTGGGGCCGTCGGGGTGCGTGAGGTTCTCCACCCGCAGCTCCATCGCCGGCTCGGGCGCCACGGAGGGGTCGGCCCCCACGGTCACGTCGAAGTCGAAGACGGTGCCGCCGTAGCTCGCGCTCGGCTCCTGGCGCACCACGAGCTTGGTCTCGCCCGGCGTCTCCGGATCAACCCACAGCGTGAGCTTGCCGTCCTCGTCCCGCACGGGGTTGCCGTCCTCGTCCCGCACCACGTCGGCGGTTATCACGGTACCGTCCTCGGCGGTCACGGTGACGGGGGCGTCGCTGTCCGTGGAAATCTTCACCGTCACGCGGCCGGGGTTGGGCTCGCCGGGCTCGTGGGGCTCCCACTTCGCGGTGATGGTGCCCTCGTAGGTGGTGCTGCGCGGGTCGTCGGGGTCGGCGGGCGCCGGGTCGGGCGAGACCTCCACCTTCCCGGGACTGCCCGGGTCCTTCTCCGCGGAAGGGTTCGGGTCCATGGGCTCCACGGTCGCGTCCGCCCATTCGGAGTCCTCGTCCTGGGTGGGGTCGGCGCTGGCCAGGTAGTTCGCGGGGACGCCCGCCCTCATCTGGTCGGCGTCCGGGGGCAGGAAGCGCAGCGTGACCTCGTGCTCGTCGCTGCTGGTGTCGGGAAGCCCTCCCAACGCCGAGGGGGCGAAGGTGTACCGGACGAGGGCCGACGAGCCTCCCGCCGCGTTCGGAACCGGGGTGCACGTGACCGTCGGGGCCGCTCCCAGGCCGGCGTAGGCGCTGACGGACTCTTCCGCCGGCACCTCCAGCGCCACCGGCTCGCCCACGGCCACGCCGTCCACGTACAGCTGCACGCGGCCTTGCGGCGCCTGGCAGGTCTCGGCCGTGGACTCGCCCGACGGGGTGCCGTCCACGGTGGCCGCCCGCTCCACGACGGCACTCACCACCAGCAAGTGGTTGGCGGGATGTCCCACGTCGCCCGGCCGGTCCGCCGACCCCTCGGGCTCCTCGAGCCATTCCGCCTTCACGTCGCGCACGACGGACGCGATGGGCCGGATCGTGCACCACCCGTAGGCGCGGTGCCCCCAGAAGTTCTCCATGAACCCGGGCGCGGACGAGTACTCGCGCGACACCATGGTAAGGCGCATGACGCCGGCGTCCGAGGGCATCTGGTCGCCGCCGAACAGCTCGCCGGTGATCGCCGGGCCGTCCTTCGACTCGAAGACCTGGTAGGTGTAGTCGATGGCGGTGGGATCGGTCAGCGGGTGGTCGGGGTCCTGCGGGGGCACGATCTGCGTGCCGCCGTCCCAGGTGTAGGCGGGGAAGGGCAGCCCGTCGTAGTACTTGTCCAGGGCCGCCTCCCAGGCCGGGTCTATCTCGAACTCCTCGTATCTCTTGAGCTTCGTGCGGTCGGGGTCCTTCGGGTCGGCCGGGCTGTTCGGGTCGCGGTACATGGTGGTGGGGGTGACGGTCTGCACCTCGCCGTCGGCGTTCACGGCCCGGTAGGAGAGGTCCGCCGCGATGACCTTGTTCTTGGCGTCCTCGGGCAGCCACAGGTACAGCTTGCCGTTGTCGAACTGCGCGGGGGCGCCGTAATCGTAGATGTCGCCGCCCACGGTGAGCTTCCAGGACTCGATGGGGTTGTTCTTCACGCCGTCCGCGGACAGGTCGACGGTCACCATGAACACCTTGTCCTTGTCCGGAAGCGCGCCGCCCATGGCGTCCACATCGTCCCAGCTGGTAACGCCCTGCGTGCTGTAGGCCGTGCCGCCGAGGCCGGTGAACTTCTTGGGGCTGCTCACCTTGACCGATCCGCCCGTGACCACGGTGTAGCCGAGCTGCGCGCCGATGTCGTACATGAAATCAGAACCAACAGCCGAGGTGGTGAGAACGGTACCGCCCGAGATGACGATCACGTGCCCCTTGTTCGTGGAGGGGTCGTGGGCGCAGCTCTGGCCCAGGGCGTTTCCGTGGGCGCCGTATCGAGTGTCGACGAACCCTCCATTGATGTAGATATCACCGGCGACGGTCATCCAGCATTCACTATTCGGGTAGCGAGTGTAGGCAGAGCAGTCCTCCTTCGAAGGCTTACCGTACCAGGTGTATCCGCTCGACTGCTCCCGGGGGACCTTGGTCTCTATGGCGTCCTCCTTGGCGTAGGAAACGCCGCCACCTGTCATATGTGACGTTCCCGCTCCGATGCCCGATCCGCAATGGGCCGCGATGGAGGTGATGTTCCCGCCGTTGATGACGATAAGCGTTCCCGATCCGCATGAGCCTCCGCCTATGCCGGCGGCTCCGGAGCCAAGCCCGTCAGATCTTACGGGAAGACTGGAGTGGATGATTCCGCCGTTGATGGTGATAGCGCCGGCGTTCTCGCACGTTGCGCCGCCGATTCCGGCAGACCCGCCGCTGCCTCTGACGGTGAGTTTGCCGGGGTTCTCGGAGTCCATGACCGAGGGGCTGTCGCCCGCCTTGACCTCCTTCCCGTTGGAGAGCGTGGCGTCGTAGGGGACGACGCCGTTTGCGGGTGTCACAGTGCGGCCGTCCGCGGTGACGTTGCGCACGGAGTCGTCGATGGTGAGCTCGGTGCCCCAGGTGGTGCGGATGCCGCTCCAGCCGGCCGCCCCGTACTGCGTGTAGTTCAGCGTGTTGCTGCTGCCGTCGGCGAGGGTCAGGTGCAGCGTGGTCTTGTGGCGGATCTGGTCGGCGTGGGTGGCTTTGACGCGGTCCTCCTCCGCCACCCCGTCGTTGGCGGCGATGTCGTAGACGTTGTTCACCAGGTTGATGGGGGCGCGAAGGGTTGTCTGGATGTTCACGCCGTCCAGGGTGAGGTCGGCCTGCACGCCGGGGTCGATGTCGATGGTCTGCACCGTCTGCTTCGCGGTGCGCACGGTCATGGGCGTGGAGCTTAAGATGTGCAGCACGTTGTCGGCGAAGAAGTAGTCGCCCTCGCCGTCGATGGCGTCCGCGGGTGCGCCCCCGAGTATCTGGAAGTCGCCGGCCGTCTGCCAGGCGCCCCCGCCGTCGCCGTCGAGCGTGGCGACGGAGCCCGCGAGGGAGGCGTCGGCCGCAGCGTCCGAACCGCCGGGGCCGTCGGCTGCCTGGGATGATGTGTCGTCGGGAGGTGCCGCCTGGTCGGCGGCGGAGTCGGCGCCTTCGGCAACGCTGCCCCGGGCGGCGCCCGCGCCCGGATCCGGCGGCGACTGGGCCGTGCCGGGATCGGAAACCGCTAAAATCTCAATGGGGGGGGGTCTCCTCAAAGTGGCCCCGCGCGGTCGCGAGCGCCCCGGAGGGCGTCAGGCCCACCACGAGCGCCGCCGCGCAGGCGCAGCGCAGAAGCGACCCCCGTCGCCTGCTGCTCATAGCTCTCTCCTTCTCTCCCAAGGCGCGTCCCCGCGCCCCCGCGGGCCCGGCC
>DBFAWQ010000072.1:0-5841 GCA_048242115.1 Eggerthellaceae bacterium | reverse complement strand
TGCCTGCACTGGGTCGGGACGCGCTTCGATCTTAAATTCCATTATACGAATAACTGGTGGCACCCTCCTCCCGAAAGGCGCAGGGAACATCGCCTCGGAAGCATCCCCCGAAATATTGCCCGACATCGGTGGATACGACGGCCACGTCATCATCGAGGGCGGATCCATCTACTGCTCCGACAGGTACGGATTTCTCGGTATCGGCGACACGGCCTGGGGTAACGACGAGTGCTTGGCCGAGGGATACGACCCTTCCGACCCGAACGACCCGAACAAGGTGTTCATGGTGACGGTGGACCTGTCGGCGGACGGGGTGGACACCGAGCCTATCGACAACTGGCAGCTGACCGTGGGCGGCGTTCCCTACGACTACGGCGCTCCCACCTACTTCGACAAGGGCAAGCTGTACCTGTGGCTGCCCAAGGAGGCCGCCGACAAGGTCATCGACGCGGACTTCTCCTACACGCGCACCTTGGAGGACGGCACGCAGGAGACGGTCACGCCTACCACCATGTACCGCGACCCCCACAGCCCCGCCGACCCGGACGACCCGAACCGCACGAAGCTCAAGCGCTACGTCGAGTTCGAGCTGGACCCCGACTACGAGGCCAGCTTGGAGAAGTACTACGACGGGCTGCCCTTCGACCCCTACACCTGGAGCGGCGAGAGCCCCATCGTGGCGCCGCAGGACCCCGACCACCCGCTCACCGACCCCACGCACGTCGACTACACCTACCGCATCTTCGACCGCAAGGACGGCAAGGCGCTCACCGGCGACATCTTCAACGGCAACGAGATGCCCAAGGTGGCGGGCGCCATGCAGTTCGCCCTGGTGTCGCGCGAGTACGCCCTGGCCGATGGCTTCCGCGAGAGCTTCTGGGGGCACCGGGCCTTCGGGTGGTGCACCATCAAGCCCATCGCGTCGGTGGTGCGTGACGTGACGGCGGAATGGGCCGACGAACCCGAAGGGTCCGACACGCGCCCCGGTTCGGTGGAGCACGGGCCTGACGCCCGCATAACCGTGAGCGCCATCGTGGACCGTGCCGCCACCGTGGACGGTAAGGAGGGCTCGGAGCCCACGAAGGGCACCTGCGAGGCGCCGGAGGGTCGCATCCAGCTGTACGTGGACGGCCAGCCCGTCGGCGAGCCGCTGCCCCTGGAGCTTGCGGACGAGGGTGTCGCGGCCCTGTCCGACGACGACCCCGCAGCTGCCGACGAGCCTGCAGCTCCTGCCGAACCCGTGGTAACCGCCGAGCGGCAGGACAACGGCGAGGGCGGCGGCTTCACCAAGGTCACCTACACCTTCTCGCCCGCGGCCATGGAGAACATGCCGGGTGATCTGGACGGCGACAACATCCGGAAGCTTTCGCTGCGCTTCCTCCGGCCCACCGAGGAGCAGGTGGAGCGCGGCGTCTCGGCGAACTACCTGGAAAGCGCCTCCCCCGCCGACGCCGACGAAACCGACCAGGCCGACGTGGCGCTTACCCCGCTGGAGCCAAACGCGTCCCTGGAGAAGGAACCGGACAGCCCGGGAACCGTCGTCATCGACCCTGAGAGCACGCCGGACAATCCCTCCGTCCCCGGCTTCGACCCCGAAAAGCCGCACAACAAGACCTACGACGGCTCCATCACGCTGCCCTGGTGCGACCACGAGCCGGGCGAGCCGAGCCCTGGGCGCATGATCCTGAAGCTTGACAGCGACAGCCCCGCCCCCGTCACGGTCACCGCCAAGGACGGCACCATCATCACCGCCGACCTGGTGCGGGACGCCGAGGGCAACCCGGTGCGCGACGAGGACGGCAAGCTCACCGTGTGGATAGACCCCGAGACCCCGGGCTTCACGGAGCTCACGGTGAAGCAGGAGCCGGGCAGCAACTACGCAGGCACCACGTTCCGCTTCGACGTGACGGTGACCCCCGATCCGAGCCGCAGCCCGAAGCCCACGCTGTCGAAGACGGCCGAGAATGCCGACGCGCCCGAGGGCCCCACGAAGCAGGGGCACCGCATCGACTACGCCATCGCGGCGGCCAACGGCGAGAAGGGCACGCTGTGGATGGGCGCCACGGTGTCCGACCCGCTGCCGGCCTGCATGGACCTGGCCGCCGACTCGGTGCGGCTGGTGCTGGCGAACGGCACCGAGCTGGCGCTTGAGCAGGCGCCCGCAGGCAGCGTCCCGGCCCTGGGGCAGTACGCCCTGTCCGCGCCAGGCGCCGACGGGCGGCGCGTGCTGAGCGCGCCGGCGGGAGATGTCGGCGGCGGCCTGTCGGTGCAGCTGCGCTTCCAGTGCACCGTGCGCTCCGACCTGGACTTCTCCGACCCCGAGGCGGACGCACTGTGGCTCGGCAACGTGGCGTCGGCTACAGGCACGCGCCCCGGCGCCGACGACCCGACCAAGCCCATGGACGACCCCAACAACCCGGGAAGCCCGCTGCCGGTGACCTCCGAGGACACCGCGCCGGCACTTCCTGCGGGACCCGAATACGTGGCCGCCCCCGACCCGGGCACCCAGGAGCCTGCGGGGCCGGGCGAGCCGACGAACCCCGAGCAGCCGGCCGAGCCCGACGACCCGGCGGCGCCGAGCGACCCCGCCGACCCGACCGGCCCGGGCACCCCGCCGGCCGACGACGGCCAGAGCACCCCGGACTCCCCTGCCGCCAACACGGCAACGGGAACCTTGGCCAAGCTGGTGCGCACGGGTGACGCCGGCACCGCGGCCGCCCTGTCCCTGGCAGCGGCCGGCCTGCTGGCCGCCTGCACGGCCCTGGCCTCGCGCCGCCGCAACCGCAGCACGCGCCGCTAGGCTCCTGACCCCCGAACGCAAAAAGGGGCGCATCCGAAGATGCGCCCCTTGAGGGTTGCATGCGGGCCGGCCGACTACAGGTTCAGGGCCGCCTTCACGTCGGCGTAGACCACGTTCGGGTCGCGGTCGCCGTCGATGGACACCAGCAGGTCGCAGCCGCGGTAGTAATCGATGAGCGGCGCCGTGGACTTCTCGTACACGTCCAGCCGGTTGCGCACCGTGGCCTCGTTGTCGTCGTCGCGCTGGTACATCTCGCCGCCGCACTTCGGGCAGGCGGGGCCGTCGGAAACGCTTCCGATGTAGCCGCACTCGCGGCACATGCGGCGCGAGGTGAGGCGCTTCACGATGACCTCGGAATCCACGTCGATGAGCAGGGCGGCGTCCAGCGGGCGGCCCAGCTTGGCCAGCTCGGCGTCCAGGGCCACAGCCTGGGCGGACGTGCGCGGGAAGCCGTCGAGGATGAAGCCGGCCTCGGTGTCGGGCTCCTGCAGGCGCTCCTCCACCAGCCCGATGATCACGTCGTCGGGAACCAGGTCGCCGGCGTCCATGTAGGATTTCGCCTTCTGGCCCAGCGGGGTGCCGGCCTTCACCGCCGCGCGCAGCATGTCGCCGGTGGAGATGTGGGGGGTGCCGAACTCCTCGACCAGCTTGGCGGCCTGGGTGCCTTTGCCCGCCCCGGGGGCTCCCAGCAAAACGATGTTCATAGTCCTAGTCCTTTCGAGATGACCCATGGTCTTGGCAATGGGGCTATTGTAGCAAAGGCACCCGATGCCGCACCGCGCTTCAAGATAAAGACAGGGGACATTGTGTTGCCCCCTGTCTACTACCAGAGTATAATACTTGATAGTATTACCAAAGCAGAAGGATGCCTATGGATCGCATATTCGTTCTCGACAGAGTGCCCGAAAGGCATCCCGACGTTTCGAAGGAGGATGCAGCCCATGCCTGGTACCATTGCATCAAAAGCATGCCGAGGCTTGCATCCCATCGCGACGAACACGTCGCCATCGGCTATGACGCCCGAGGCCGGCTGCTCGAGGTCATCGCGATTCGTAACAACAACGGAGATTGGCTCGTCATCCATGCGCAAACGCCCCCTCAGGAGCGCGTGAAGCGAGAACTTGGATTCAGGAGGTAGCACCCTATGGCCGACAAGGATTTGTGCGAGATGTTCGGCACCACGCTCGACGCCGTCGAAAAGGACGTAAGGGAATTCGAAGATGGCGACTGGGAGAGTTTCTCCTTCGGGGAGCCCATAGAAGGTAGGCCGACGGCGGTTTTGAAGACGACGTCGCTTAAGCTTTTCGACTTCGAGCTGGAAGCCATAGATCGAGCGGCGAAAAAGGAGGGAATATCCCGTTCCGCCTTCATCCGGCGAGCCTGCGACAACGAACTCGTAGCCCTCGCGTAGAGCGCCAACCGACGGAGCGCAGAGGCGCCAGGACGCGGCATCGAGGGTGCCGCAGTAGCTGCAAACTCAGGCCGGGCGAGGAGCGGGGGTTCCGTTCGGCTTTCGATCGGTTGCCGACTTTTTTGTTGCGTGGGATTTGCTCGTCATGGTAAAGTAACTGTTTGTATACGTTTCCACGGCATGGGCGGCGCCTGTGCTGATCCGCACTAGAGGAGAGAGACATGAAGCGTTTCTTCACCTGCGGGGTACGTTGCGAGAATCGGCCCAAAACGCAGACCCCCCCCCATCGCATTAGCTAGCACTCGCTTTTCGAAAGCCTCCCCTCCTCGCAGCCGGTTCCGTCTTTCTTCCGTTATTCGCACATTCCTGGCCATAGTTCTGGCCGCAGGGTTGCTGCCCATCATCCCGAACTCTCTGCTTGTTCCCGAAGCGCACGCCTTCGAGGGAACGACGAACTACAAAGACCTCTTCACCGTTATGCCCGTCAACGGCAATGCTGCCTCCATAAACGGTAGCACCGCAAAACTCGCGGACGTGAGCCAGGAATCGTACGTCCAGAATATGGATGGCTGGTATTGGAAGAGCTATTCCGTGTTCGCAGGAAAACGCCCAGCATCCCTTCTGAGCAGCTGGACCATCGTTATGGACGCCTCCATGCCCACAGGCATGCGCGGAGATTCGAATCTCTCCTCAACGTTAGGATGGGTCTGCATCGGGCTGGGGAAAGGCTCCGACCCTCACACCATGGACGGCATCGCGCTGGGTCCTGGCGTGGCGTGGAGCACGGGCATGAGCAACACCCAGCCCTACTTCGACGCCGGAATCATGAAGAACGGAATCCAGGTCACAACCCTCGAACACGTGGACATCAGCTACTGGTGGGACTGTCAGGCCACGCTGTCCTACGATTACGCCAAAAACTCACTTTCCTACACGGACCGCTACCATTCGATTACCGTAGAAGACGTACGCGGCAAACTCGGCAACAGCGCTTACATCTTCCTCATGGGAGCGGTCGAATACGTCAAGGCGTCGAACCCCGGAATCTATTACCGACCCCGATTCAGCTCCTATACCGCCCTTACCTTCAGGTCCATGTCACTTCCGCACTTGCAGCCGACTATCGAGAGCGTGCACATCGTAAACCCCGAGACCGGCAAGCCCTACGGCAAAGACGACTACGTCGAGACGGGAACCGTCGTGCGCGTGGAGTGCGTGTTGAAGAATGCTAACGAGGACGCTGGCAGCGAGCAGTTCCCGATGCATGTAAAGATGGTCCTAGACGACCCCGCACACCCCACCCAAGGGGTCACGCCCGTCGTCGACGCCGCGCACCCTATCCAGGTGGACGGCGCCACTAAAGCCACCGCTATCGGCAAGGACACCGTCTTCGGAGAGAACGGCACGGCGCTCACGCTCGTAGGCACTACGCCGGTGACCGTCAGCTACTACGTCGCAGTAGACCAGAGCAGTGGACGCGCTGTGGAGCTGTCGCAACAACTGATAGAGGATAGCTTCGGGGGCGCCCAGTACGACACCTTGGAGCTGCTGGCGGAAAAGCCGCTGACCCCCGGACCGTCCGACGGCAATGGGGACGGCGACCTGCGCCCGGGCTGGGCCTGCCACTACA
>DBFAWQ010000071.1:0-4192 GCA_048242115.1 Eggerthellaceae bacterium | reverse complement strand
GAAGTTGTTGTGGCCCTGCTCGAAGGTGACGCCGAAGACGTCCTTGAGCTCGGTCTCGGCGGGCACGTAGTCCGGGTCCACCTGCACGATGTTGTACTTGCCGCCCTTCTTCGTGCGCAGGATCTCCAGGGCCTCGTCGGTGTAACCCGGCGCGATGATGCCGTCGGAGACCTCGCCCTTCAGGTAGCGGGCGGTGTCGGCGTCGCAGACGTCGGACAGGGCCGCCCAGTCGCCGTAGGAGCACAGGCGGTCGGCCCCGCGGGCGCGGATGTAGGCGCAGGCCACAGGGGAGAGCTCGCCCTCCTCCTCGACGAAGTAGATGGCCCGGTCGGTCTCCGTGAGGGGATGTCCCACGGCGGCTCCTGCGGGGGAGACGTGCTTGAAGGACGCGGCGGCGGGAAGCCCCGTTGCCTCCTTAAGCTCGCGGACCAGCTGCCAGGAGTTCAGCGCGTCCAGGAAGTTGATGTAGCCCGGCTTGCCGTTCAGCACGGTGAGGGGCAGCTCGCTTCCGTCCTTCATGTAGATGCGCGACGGCTTCTGGTTCGGGTTGCACCCGTACTTCAGCTCCAGCTCGTTCATGGCCTCTCCTCTACTCTCCCAGGTTCTTGTTGAACAGCGTCACCTGGCCGCCCACGTTGGCGTACAGACTCACCTTGTTGTCGGCGTTCAGGGCTTCCCACACCTGCTTAGGCGGGGCCAGCCTCACGGGGACGGGCTCGCCGGCGAAGGTGGGCAGGGGGTTGCCGTCGCCCTGGTAGGTGCTGATGAAGTAGCCGCAGCCTGGCTCGGCGCCCTCGTAGCAGAAGAACTCGCGGATGCAGCGGCCGTCCTGCCCGTGCTTCAAGATGGACAGCTCGAAGGAGCCGTCCGGGTTCACCACGGCCGAGATGCGCGGGGTGAAGTTCGGCTCGTCGGGCTCGTACTCGCGCAGCATGCAGCCGGCGCGGAAGTCGCCCGCCTCCACGATGGTGTCGGTCTGGTCGCCGTTGGTGACTACCAGAGATTCGCCCATGGTGCGCACCGGATGGTAGATGATCAGGCTCGGGTCCTCCAGAAGCGCCGGGTCGTGGGCCTGGGTGCGGATACCGTCCTCCGTCTCCACGAAGATGCGGTTGCGGCTGTTCACGCTGCGCCCCATGATGAAGTAGTACACGCAGTCGCGCCCCACCACGATGCCGCGGCCGGGGTAGGGGTTGCTCTTCAGCAGCTCGACGAGGTCAAACACGTTGCCATCCTTCCTTTCCGGTTGCGCCTGCCCACGAAAAAGGGCAAGCTGCCCCAATGAAACAGCTTGCCCAGACGGTCGGCGGGATATGCTCGCGCTGCTCCCCCGTGGTGCCCCACGCTTCTCCGTCAGTCACAGCGCAGGCTCAAGGATAGCACGAACGGCTCGGAAAGAACGCCCACCATGTCTCTCTTCGGCAAATCTCTTCGGTGCGGGGATTGCCGACGTGCCCTGGCGCCCCCTTACGCCTTCTCGGCTATGGCGCCGGTGCGGTAGGCTTCCACCAGCTCCTCCAGGTCGGCTATCTGGGATTTCAACTGGGCGCCTGTGTCGGTGTCGGCCACCAGGGTGCGGCGGTCCACCTGGTCCACCACGCGGCGAACCGAATGGATGTCCAGCTCGTTTTCCACGGCGGCCTGGGCGGACTCCAGCGGCTCGTGGGCCGCCAGCACCATGCCGTAGGAGTTCGAGATGAGCGTGTAGCCGGCGATGCCGGTGGTGGGCTGGTAGGCCTTCGAGAAGCCGCCGTCGATGGTGAGCACCTGCCCGCCCAGGCGCACCGGGTCCTCGCCGTCCTTCACCTTCACCGGCACGTGCCCGCAGATGATGCGCGCCGTGGCGGGATCGAGCCCGAAGTCGCGGAAGATGTTGCCCATGGCCTCCGGGTCGTCCTGCAGCGCGTAGAAGGGGTTCTTGTGCTCCTTGCGGGCTGCCTTGTCGGCCACCAGGTACAGCTCGAAGGTGGCCATCTTGCTCTTGGCGAACAGGGGCGAGCCCGGCGACAGCCACATCCACCACAGAAGGTCGCGCCCGCGCCGGCGACGCTCGGGATCAGCGCCGAAGAACGCCTCGCGCACCCACAGCTCCAGCTCGTCGTAGAGGGCGCGTCCCGAAAGGCGCTTGCCGAACACGTCGGTCTCCATGAGGGTGCCGTCGGCGTTCAGCGGCACGCAGGCGTGGAAGAGCAGGTTGTTGTTGCACACCTTGTACAGGCTTCCCGCCTCCAGGAAGAAGCGCATGTGGCGCTGCAGCTTCTCACTGGAGACGAAGGCGGCGCTCAGGCGTTCCATCACCTCCTGCTCGGCGGGGGTCATGCGGTAGGGGTCGGCCGGGTCCACGGTGGGGAAGACCTTGTCGGTAAGCTCGTGCTCCACGCCGTCCACCACCACGGTGCCGCGCCCATAGTCGATCTTGTCCAGAAGCTTTCGGTCGTCCAGCCCGAACTCCGGGTACTGGTCGATGAGCGCGCCCTCCACCTTGAACTGGATGATCGCCATGGCCTTCTGGATCTTCACGTTCATGTCGTACTCGGCCGGCGACAGGTCGGGGCTGCCCTTCAGGCCGAAGGCGACGCAGGGGTCGTCGCGGTAGGCGTCCATGGCGAAGGCGGCCAGCGGCAGGATGTTGATGCCGTAGGCGTCCTCCAGGATGGAGAGGTTGCCGTAGCGGGCGCAGTTGCGCACCACGTGGGCGATGCAGCCGCTCTGCCCGAGCGCCGCCCCCATCCACACCACGTCGTGGTTGCCCCACTGGATGTCGATGGCATGGTAGCCGGCCAAGGTGTCCATGATGGTGTCGGGGGCCGGGCCGCGGTCGTAGACGTCGCCCACGATGTGCAGCCGGTCGATGGAGAGCCGCTGGATGAGCTCGGACAGCGCCACCACGAACTCCCGGGCGCGCCCCGTCTCGATCACCGCCTCCACGATGGCCGCGTAGTAGGCCTCCTTGTCCGGCCCCGCGGTGCTCTCGGTCAGAAGCTCCTCGATGATGTAGGCGAAGTCGGCCGGCATGGCCCGGCGCACCTTCGAGCGGGTGTACTTCTGGGCGGCCCGGCGGCACAGCTCCACCAGCCGCGGCAGCGTCTCGCGGTACCACGCGCCCTCGTCGTCGCAGCGGGCAAGCTCGATGGCCAGCTTCTCGGAGGGGTAGTAGACGAGCGTTGCCAGGGTGCGCTTCTGCGGCTCGGCAAGCGTTTTCCCGAACACCTCGTCGATCTTCATGCGTATGGACCCGGAGGCGTTGCGCAGGATGTGGGAGAACGCCTCGGCCTCGCCGTGGATGTCCGAGCAGTAAAACTCCGTGCCCTTCGGCAGGTTCAGGATGGCCTTCAGGTTGATGATCTCGGCCGAAGCCTGGGCGGCGGTGGGGAAGGACTTCGAGAGCAGCTCGAGAAAGCGCAGGTCGGTGGTGGCCATGGGCGCATCCTTTCTGGACGGACGGCGAATCGCGGGCCGCAGGTGGGCTTTCGGACAGTGTAGCGGATGGCGGCGGCGCAGCGGCCCGCGGCGGGACCCTGCTCGGCGAGAGCCCACAAACCTTGACCCGGAAGCGCTGCCTTTGGAATCTTCCTGACATCGCGGAAACGTTTGGGCGGCTTTTCGGCTGGTTGGCTATAGTTTGCCTATGAAGAAATCAGAAGCGCTGAGAGCTTTGGGGCTTCGAAACGGCGCCACCGACGACGAGGTGAAAAAGGCCCACCGCAAGCTGGTGATCGAGCATCACCCGGACAAGTACCCCCTGGACTCGCCCGAGCATGCGAAGGCCGAGGAGCTGACCAAGCAGATAAACGAGGCCCGCGACGTGCTGCTCAACCGCTCGTGGACCCCGGAGTTCGACCCCCGGCGAGACCCGCGCCCCTACGCGGGCAACCCCTATGCGCACCCGGGCGCCCCTACGGCCTCCGACGGCTCGCCGGCGGGTCAGGACCCCTTTGCCGGCTGGCCCTTCTCCCCGGGGCAGACCACCTACGTGTGGACCTCCTGGGACGGGGTGCACACCTCCACGACGCCGCCGGGATCGGCGCGGGGCGCGGGCGGCAGCCGCGGCCCGGGCGGACCTTCCGACCCCTTCGGCGGCAACCCCTTCGCCGGCGCCGACCCCTTCGACCCGTTCGCGGCCTTCCGCGTGGCGGCCCGTCCTGCGAAGACCCGCGAGCAGCTGCGCGCCGAGGCCGCGCGCACGCTGAAG
>DBFAWQ010000070.1:0-17781 GCA_048242115.1 Eggerthellaceae bacterium | reverse complement strand
ATTTGGGCGGCATCCAGCGGCTGTGGCGCATCGTCACCGGGCCCAACCCCGCCTCGCCCTTGGTGTGGGACATCGTGGTCATCACGTTGTACCTGGTAGTGAACGTGGTGTACCTGGCCCTCATGACGTCGAAGAAGCCGGGGGCCGAGGGGCGCGTGGCCATCGTGTCGCGGTTCGCGCTGCCCATCGCCATCCTGGTACACAGCGTGACGGCCTGGATCTTCGGCCTGCAGATCGGCCGCGAGGGCTGGTACTCGGCCATCATGGCGCCGTTGTTCGTGGTGTCGGCCATGGACTCCGGCCTGGCGCTGTTGCTTCTGGCGCTGCAGGGGCTGAAGGCGGCCGGCTGGTTCAAGGTCGACAAGAAGCTCATCTCCAGCCTGGCGGGGCTGCTGGCCACCTGCATCGCCATCGACGGGTACCTGGTGGCCTGCGAGGTGCTGACCATGGCCTACCCGGGCGCCGCCGGTGCCGAGACGCTGGCCATCATGATGGCCGGTCCCACCGCCCCGTTCTTCTGGTTCGAGATTATTGCAGGGATCGTGGTGCCGTTCTGCCTGCTGGTGTTCGCCCGCAACCGCGCCTCCTCAGGTATAGTCACCTTCGCCAGCGTCTGCGTGGTGCTGGGCGTGTTCGCGAAGCGCTGTTGGCTACTGCTGTCGTCCTTCGCCACGTTCAACCTGGGCGGCAGCCCCGGGGTGATCTCCGGCTCGTCGGCGGCGGCCCACGGGTCGGGCATGGCTTCCTGGGCGGCGGTCAGCTCCTACGTGCCCACCTGGACCGAACTGGTCATCGCCGTGGGCGTGATCTCGCTGGGCGCGCTGGCCTTCCTGCTGCTGTCCCGCAAGCTGCTGGGTCTGGGCGCGGGTGCCGGCGTGGGTGCGAATCCCCAGATGGCGGCTGGCGTTCCCACGGCCGACGCCGCTACGGGCGCTTAGGGGTCGCTCCTCGATTGCGAGGCCGGCGGGAAACAGTATCCCGTCGGCCTTCTCATAGGCGTTTGCCCTTGCTGTCTTTCCGCAATAGTTTCCGAAAGGACTGAAAGATGAGTTCGAAACTGAGCGCCGAGGAGTGGCGGACGTTGTCGGAAGCCTGCGCTTTCGTGGGGAATTCCCTGCTCACGCCTATGACGCGCACGTCTGCCGCGGGGCTTGATCCGGCGTTCTGGCAGGCGTTTCCCACATTCGGAGACGCGCAGGTTGCCGAGGCGGTGCAGGCGTGCGAGGATTTCGCCCGCCGCATGGAGGCTGAGGCGGCGGTTCATGGGGAAGGCGTCTCGGACGAAGGGTTGTCCTACGGGACGCAGCGGTGCGCCGTGGAGTTCACGAAGCTTTTCGTGGGGCCTCCCTCGCCGGCTGCGGCGCCTTGGGAGACCATGTACCGCCGCCAAGACGCGAAAGTGGGCTTCGGGCAGGCCACCTTCGAGATGCGCGAGCTGCTGCGCCAGGCGGGGCTGGAGCTGCACAACCAGAACCGCCAGTACGAGGATCACCTGGGTATCGAGCTGCTGTACCTCTCGGTGCTCTGCCGCCGCATGGCTAATGGGCTGCAGCGGGAGGGGAACGCCGCATCCTCGCAGATAGCTGTCGCCTCAGGGCTCGCGGAAGCCGACGAGGCCGCCATTGCCTCGATCGTCGCGGACCACATCGAAGGCTGGGTCCCCCGCTTTCGGCAGCGCATTGTTGAAGCGTCTCCCGACGGCTACTTCGCTCCCTTGGTGGGTCTGGGTCTCTCCCTGGCGCGGGTGGCCGCCCGGTAGCGGGTGTCGCCGTCGCGTCCGATGTAGGTTATGCATCGCACAACCTACATTCCGTCCACTAAGCTATTACGCCTATGAACTGCGGAAACAGTGAGTATTCCCAGGTCGAAGGCGAGGGATGAAATGTAGGTTGTGCGGCCCCCCGTAACAGGAGGACGACCCTACTGGGTGAAGAACGCAGTGGCAATGCGGGCGGATTCGGAGGCGTCCTTGGCGTAGAAGTCGGCGTGAATCGTGTCGGCGAACTCCTGCGTGACCACGGCGCCGCCCACCATGACGGCCGCGTGGGGGCAGCGCTCGTGGACCAGCGCGATGGTGCGCTCCATGGCCCCCACCGTGGTGGTCATGAGCGCCGACAGCCCCACCAGGCGAGCTCCCGTCTGGCCCACGACCTTGGCCACCGCTTCCGGTGAAACGTCGCGTCCCAGGTCGATGATGGGAAAGCCGTAGTTCTCCAACAGCATCTTCACGATGTTCTTCCCGATGTCGTGGATATCCCCTTCCACCGTGGCCAGGATGATGGCGTTGCGGGGCGTGCCGTTTCCAGCGTCGCAGGCATTCAGGGAGTCGCTGCTCTCGCTTGCGCCTTCGCATTCGGCGTCCGCCTTCTGGCGGCTGCGCTCCCGGATGACGTCGAATCCGGCCTTCACCGCCTCGGCCGAAGCCATGAGCTGGGGTAGGAAGAAGGCGCCGCTCTCGTAGCGGGCTCCTACCACGTCTAGCACGGGGACGAAGACGTCGTTGATGATGGCGATGGGGTCGTGACGCGCAAGCAGGCTTTCCGTGGCGGCCACCATGGGGGCCTTGCGGCCGGCCAGCACCAGCTCGACCATGGAGCGCACCGCGTCCGCATCGGCGGCGAACTCCTCGGAGACGGTGATGGGGCAGGGGGCATCCTGCGCGGTTCCCGAGACGGTCGGGCTGGTTGCGGTCGGCGATTCCGCCTGGGCGACGGCGCCGTCGTAGGGATCGGGCTTGCAGGCGTACTCTGCCAGGAAGGCCCGCGCGCCGGCGTCCTGGCCGTTCAGCACGCGGAAGGTGTTCACCGTGTCGCGGTAGCGGGCGGAAAGCGGGTTCAGTATGGCCATGTCCAGCCCCGCTCCCAGGGCGGCGGCCAGGAACACGGAGTTCACCAGCGGCCGTTGGGGCAGCCCGAAGCTGACGTTGGAGACACCCAGCACCGTGCGCACCCCCAGCTCCTGCTTGCATAGGGTGACGGCCCGCAGGATCTCGCGCACCTCGTCCTGATTCGTCGCCGCAGCCATGACCAGGCAGTCTATGGCCACGTCCTCGCGGGGGATGCCGTGGGCCTCGGCTGCTTCCACAATGCGGCGCGCTATGGCCAGCCGCCCTTCGGCGGTAGGGGGGATGCCGTCCTCGTCCAGGGTGAGGCCGACGACGGTGCAGCCGTAGCGGGCCACGATGGGCAGCACCGCTTCCAGGTTCGCGCGCTTGCCGTTGACGGAGTTCACCATGGGGCGTCCCGTGTAGCGACGGCAGGCTGCTTCCAACGCCGCGGGGTCCGAAGAGTCGATCTGCAGCGGCAATGGCACCGTGGCCTGCAGGGCTTCCACGGCCCGAGCGAGGGTTGCCGGCTCATCTAGGCCGGGCACGCCCACGTTCACGTCCAGGATGTCGGCGTCGGCCCGCTGCTGGGCCACGGCCTCTCCCACCAGGTAATCGAAGTCGCCGGATTGCAGCGCCGCCTTCAGCTTCTTCTTGCCCGTGGGGTTGATGCGTTCGCCGATGACCACGCAGGCCGGCTGCCCTGCGGGAAGACTCACCGCCTGCTGGGCGCTGGTTACGGTGAAGGCGGGGGCGTAGTGCAGGCTGGGGAAGCGGTGCGCGGCTGTGCGGACGGTCGCCCCCTGCAGCGTTGCCGGGGAGGGCGGTTCGTCGACAAGCCGCCGCAGGGCGCGGATGTGGTCGGGCGTGGTGCCGCAGCATCCACCCACCACCGTGGCACCGGCTTCGATGATGGGGCGCATGGCCTGGGCGAACGCTTCGGGACCTACGTCGAACACCGTTTCGCCGTCCACCACATGGGGAAGTCCGGCGTTGGGTTGGGCCATCAGGGGGCAGCGGACGTAGGGGGCCATCTGTCGGGCAAGGGGCGCGATCTCGTCGGGCCCGAGCGAGCAGTTCAGGCCTGCCGCTTGGGCGCCCAGGGCGGAAAGCGTGGTGGCGGCTATGGCCGGCGTGGTGCCAAGGAAGGTGCGCCCGTCCTCGCCGAAGCTCATGGTGGCGAACACCGGCAGCGACGTCTGCTCCGTGGCGGCCAGTACCGCGGCCTTGATCTCCCGCAGGTCGGTCATGGTTTCCACTGCGATCAGGTCGCATCCGGCCGCTTCGGCGGCCCGGGCCTGTTCGGCGAAGATGTCGTATGCCTCTTCGAAGGAGAGGGTGCCCATGGGCTCCAACAGCTGCCCTGTAGGCCCGATGTCGCCGGCAACGAGCGGAGCGCCCGCGGCCCGGGCGATGGCGGCTGCGGCGGCGTACATCTCGGCCACGGTCGCGCCGGTACCGGCCAGCTTCAGCCGGTTCGACCCGAACGTGTTGGTGGTGATGCAGTCGCTGCCCGCTTCCACGTAGCGGTGCTGGATGGCCTGGATGTCGAAGGGGTGGGTAAGGTTCAGCAGGTCGGGGTTCTGATGTACCCGGTGCAGCCCCGCCTGCTGCACGAGCGTGCCCATCCCGCCGTCCATCAGCAGAAACGCTTCGCAAGCCAACACCTTTGCCAAATGGTCGCTGTCGATGGTCAGGTTACGGGCGCGCGCCATCTTCGGCTCCTTCCGTTTCGTTGGGCGTGGGGGACGGGCTGCTGGAAGCGACTTTGGGTCGGTCGGCGGGTCGGTAGAGGCCTGCGATGGCCGTGATGGTCTTGGCGGGCACCAGCATGAGCGCCGGCGTGAGCGAGATGCCCAGGGCCTTGTCCGCCCCCAACGCGCGCAGGAACGCCGGCTGCACGCTCAAGGGCAAATCGCCGTAGCCGGGGCTGAAACGCCAGGTGACCGAAAGCCCCCGCTGCTCGGCGACGGCCCGCAGCCGCTCCCCCAGCGCCTCGGCTGCCTGCTCCGCAGCCGACGAGGCGCACACGTCCGCGAGCATGCCGTCGGTGGCGGAAAGCGCCGCCTCCCGACGCAGCAGCATCTCGCTTCGCGCGCCCAGGGTGACCGCCATAAGCGCCACTTCCGAGCATCCCCGCAGGTGGCGAGCGATAGCTTTTCCGGGAAGCTCCAGTGGGCCGTTGGGGGTGCGCACAATCAGGAGGCCCTCGCCGCTTCTCGCCCCGCCGCAGTCGCGGTCGAGGGGGAAGATGGCGAACATGCCGGCGGGCGTCAGCTCCTCTTCGCACCGGGCGGCAGCTGTTTCGAAGCGTCGCTGCAGGTCGTCATCGAGGGCCTGCCCGCGATAGCCCAGGTAGGTCAGGGCCTCGTGGGTGTCCACGCGGCAGGGGAGGACGATGGGACGGCTCGCAGGGGTCATGAGGGTCGCCGCCGTCTAGTCCCGAAGGCCGGCATCGGTCAGGGCGCAGGCGGCCGCCATGGCGATGTCCGGGTGGTTCATGGAGTACACGTGCACCCCGTCCACCTGGTTGCGGGCCAAGTCGACCAGCTGGTTGCACGCATAGTCGATGCCCGCTTGGCGCAGGGCCGCCGGGTCGTCCTCGCAGTGGGCCAGCAGCTTGATGATGGGGGAGGGCAGCGAGCTGCCGCACATGAAGACCATGCGCTCTATCTGCGACTTTCCCAGAAACGGCATAACGCCGCAGGTGATGGGGCGCGTGATGCCGGCCGCCCTGGCGCGTTCGCGGAACCGGTGGAAGTCGTCGTTGTCGAAGAACAGCTGCGTGATGAAGAAGTCGGCGCCCGCGTCCTGCTTGCGCTTCAGGTGCTCGACGTCGGCCTCCAGGTCCAGGCAGTCGATGTGCCCCTCGGGATAGGCGGCCGCCCCTACGCAGAAGCCGGCGTCCTTCAGCAGCGGGATGAGGTCGCAGGCGTGGGAGAAGTCGGGGTTGCCTCCCGTTGTCTGCGGACGGTGCGGCATTGCGCGGCCCTCAGGCGCTGCTGCGGGCTTGATCGGGTCGCCGCGCAGGGCGAGCACCGTGGCGATACCGGCTTCCTTCATGGCCGCGATAGCTTCGTCGATGGTTTCGCGGGTAGAGTTTATGCAGGTCAAATGGGCGACGCTGGGGATGTTCGCCTCGGCTTGGATAAGCGCGGCCACTTCCACGGTCTGCGATCCGTTGCCGCTGCCGCCTGCCGAGCACGTGACGGAGATGAAATCCGGTTTCGCCGCGGCCATGCCGTGCACGACCTCGCGGGCGGCGTCCAGCGTGAGCTGTCCCTTCGGTGGGAACATCTCGATGGAGAAGGGTATCGGCTTGGGCTTCAGCAGATCGGCAACGGTGTTCATGGGCAGTCTTTCGGTTCATGCTGCGCGCCTGGGCGACGCGCCGTGCTTTACGGCAGTGCGAAAGTCCATGATAGCCCCTCTTGCACCCTTTCCCCCGCGGAAGAGTGCACAAGTGGAGGGTTTTGCGGGAAATCACGCAGAACCTTCCACTTGTGCACTGCGGAATGTCCGATTGCGAGTCATCCTCTTCTGCAGGTTACGTTGAGTTTGCCGGAAAGTAACGGATCGGTGAAACAAAAACGTTGCCGTAAGCAGGATGGATGGCTATGATACTTGTGGGCGAGAAGCGCATCGGGTGTCTTCTGCGGGCTTACCGTAGCGCTCCCCGGTCCAAGGTTACTGTGCTGGTGCGAAGGCGCGCGCCGGCTGCGGATAGGAGCTGCTATGAAGAAATCAGCTGTTCGTACGAGGGTGGTCAACAGCCTGCTAGCCTGCACGCTGGTGCTGGGGCTGGCACCGTCGTTGGGATCTGCTGCCTACGGCGATCCTGCGGAAGGCCACGGGGGGTCTTCTGAGAGCGGGCTGTTCGGAGTAATCTCCGACGTGCTGGTGCCGGGCGCAGAAGATACGCCCGAAGCGGAGGGGGCGCCTGGTGCCGGCGATTCGTCCCAGATCGCCTCTGACAACAGCGGCCAAGGCTCCGACGTCGAAGCTTCTGGCGACGAAAGGGCGACTCAGATTCCAAGTACCACCGACCTCGCCGAGCCTGTCCAGCAGGTGGCCACGATGACGGCGCCTGCGGAGTCCGCGCGGTCCGGCGAGGATGCAGCTCTAACCGGCGAGGACGAAGCCGACCAGGATGCCGAAGACGAGGAAGCGGCAATGGAGCCCAAGTCCCTTGCCACCTTCGATGCGGGCGACGGCTTCACCGACTGCGGCGGTCTATCCATCAGAAGCGCCGATGGGGCCACGGACGGCTTCGCCTACGAATCCGTCACCTGGAGGCGCATCGGGCGCGGCTACACCGAGGATTCGCGAAGCGACAACGGACGCAGCACTACCATCCCTCGCGATGCCCCGGTCACCGACTCGCTGAACATGCTGGTCATCAAGAAGAGCGGTACCTACACCATCAAAAACACCGCGGCAGCAGCTACGGGCACCGGCATCCGCGTTATGCCCGGCCTGCAGGTGAACTTGGTGTTCGCCGGTGTGAACATCTCCGGTGCCTATCCCATGGAGATCGTTACCAACAGCCATGTCTCCTCTGCCTACAATTATCTGACCGAGGAAGTGGACGGCACCGACGTGGCCAATCCCACCCGCGTGCACATCACGTTGGCCGACGGCACTACGAACAATCTGTACTCGCTCTATGAGGTTGGCTACAGCGCCGGCGCCCAAACCCATAACTACCAGTTCCCGGGTCTGCGTTGCGGCGAGGGGTCGTACTTGACCATCGACGACGCCGTGTTGAACGTGGACACGGCGGGCAACCACATCACGCCCGTGAACGGTGCCATCCCCGACGGCACCACCTACGTGGACAAGACGGGGACCGTGCGCACGGCCGACTCCACCAAGAAGAAGGAAACCGAGCGCTTCAACAGCCTTTCGAACCTGGAGTCCTCGAACCCGGGCGTGCTCAATGTGACGGGCGGCGTGCGCTCCGCATCCATCGGCGGCGGCCCTCTGGAGAACTCCGGTGTCATGACCTTCGACGGCGGCACCATCAATACACGCGCATCGGGTTACGGCAACGGCAACAACGGCGCCGGCTGCGCTATCGGCGGCGGCCATGCGGGCGGCAGCACCCAGACCGTCATCAACGGCGGCGTCATCAACGCGCGGTCCTCCTTCCACGGTGCCGCTATCGGTGGTGGCTGCACCTACGTTGGCGGCATGTCGGCTTATGTTACCTACCCCTTCGCCGATGCGCTGCTTTCGCGCAACGCGAATCATACCGTTGCCGGAGACATCACCATCAACGGCGGATTCACCACGGCTCGGGGTGACGAGCATTCCAACGCCTTCGGTCAAGGCTGCGGCGGCAACAACAACGGTCGTACCATCCTCATCACGGGTGGTACCCTCTACCCGATTTGGGGCGGCGCCGGTGGCTTCTTGGAAATCGGCGGCAGCGGCGGCAAGGTCATCATCACGGGCGGTTCCGTCAACTGCACCCGCTTCCAGGGCAACGACAACGACAACAAGGCCTACGGCGGCAAGACCGATGGCTCGGGTAACATCCTGTTCAACAACACCAACAAGGTGGCCCTGGTGAACGTTAAGGTGGGCCCGAAGATCGAGTCCATGGTCAAGCAGCTCATGAAGGAGAAGCTGGGCGACGCCTACAACGAGGCCACTATTGCCTCCAATGCCGAATACCAGGCTCTCCTGCAAGAAGGGATGAACGCGAAAATCGAGTCGTGGGAGTTCAAGCTCAACGACATGCCCATGGAACCCTCCTACGGCGCGCCCGCCCGCTTGCAGAACGGCATCCTGTACCTGTGGCTTCCCGAGGGCACCTACGGCCGCGACAAGGTGGATGCGAACTTCAGCTACTACGTGGGCGACCAGCTGCTCACCTCCTACACCAACGTGCCCGCTGATCCCGACTCCATCGACGGCATCATCAAAGAATGGGAGAACTTCGTGCTCGACGAGAAATTCGTCGAGGAGAACTGGTCGAAGTACTACGACGGTACCCCGCTGGATTCCTCGGGCATTCTAGGCCCCGACGGCATCGACGTGAACAATCCTCCGGGTGGCAAGCTTACTAATGCGGGCGGCCTGAGCTTTGGCGCCCAGAAGATGGACGAGCTGGGCAATGGCACCTCGACCTCCACCAGCTCCTCCACCATGCCGACCGAATCGGGGCTGTACAACGTGGAGGTTATGTCCAAGCAGTATGCCAACGACTCTGCCTTCTCCGCCACCTACTGGGGTCATCGCGCCTACGGCACCGCCACGGTTTCGCCCATCTCCTCGCGCTCGGTGACCACCGTGCCCGAGGACCTGGGTCGCAAAGTGGGCGAGGACGTGTACACGTTCCCCGTCTGGCTGCAGGACGAGGTTCCCGAAGGGGCCGACTACAACACTGCGCTTCAGAACCACATGTTCGTTCCCGTGGACGTGACCAGCTACAAGGTGCCCTTCGGCGACACCTACAAGGACGGCACCGACACGGCGAAGACCACCTGCGTGGTGCCCCAGGGCCGCATCACGCTGTACCTGGACGGCGTGCAAGTTCCGGCGCATCTGGGCGGCGTGATCGAGTACCGCCTGAGCTACGACGCCTCCGGCAATCCGGTGATGGGGGACAACGGGTCCCAGGCCACCACCAGCGACGATGTGGTTACCTATACCGACGGTTCCGGCCGCATGCACGCGGTAGCCTACTTCGATTTGAACGAGAAGCGCATCAACGAGCTGTTCCGTTCCGCCGATTACCGTGCGAACAACAACTACGACAAGAAGGTTGCCGAAGCCGACCCCGACGGTCCCGAGCCGCGCCACGAAGTGTACGCGGTGTACACCTCGGCCGTGCGCGACAAGCTCATCAGTCGCGACGAGGTTGATCAAGGTGCGGAGGAATCCCAGGTTCAGACCTATGCCGCGCCGGAACCCGAGGCCGAGTCGCAGCCTCAGCCGACGGCGGTCGACAAGCTGGCGAACGCGGCCGCGAGCACTTTCGCGTCCTCGCTGCGGCTTATGGGCGCCCTTCCGGTTGCGTCGGCGGTATCCGGCCAGCTGAGCGCGAAGGCCGCGGCGTTGGCGGACGGTGCCGACGACGCCGAGGAGGGCAGTGCCGTTGCCAAGGAGGCGGAATCGGCGGGCATCGACGGCGTGCAGCCGCAGTGGTCCGATTCCGGCTACGAGAACTACTACGAGTCCACCACGCCTACCACCTTCGTGGATATCGCCACGGTGGATCCCACGGGTACCCTGTACAACGAGATGGGACAGCCCACCAAGAACAGCGACGGCACGAACTCCTACGATCGGGCGCCGTATGACCCGGCCCTTCCCGTGAGCGCGTCCAACATGCCTTCGACGGACGACAAATACAAGGCCAGCTACGTTGCCGACAAGTCCGCCGAAGGGGGCTCCGACAAAGAGGTGGTATCCGAGGAGTACAAGTTCTACTACGTGACGGACTTCCGTGACGATGCGACCACCCGCGCTTCGGTCCCCGACTGGTTCCCGGTGTACCTGACCACGAACTCGCTGGGCGATGTGACGTTTACCAGCTCCGACCCCTCGGTCATCTCCTTCGACCCGGCCACGGTGACGGACCGCGCTTACGAGGACGGCACCGTCGAGTACGGCGTGGGTGCGCGTGCCCACGTGAACTCGGCCGGCAAGGTGACGGTGAAGGCCCGGGTGGCTCCGAACGGCGCCTACAACGGACTGGAGCGCAGCTTCACGCTCTACATCTACCCCGACCTGTCGAAGAAACCGGTGCTGGACATGAAGGAGACGGCTTACGACATGAGCCGTTCCGACGGTACCGTACGTCCCGGCGACACGCTGGCCTATACGTCTACGCTCACGAACACCACGGCCGATTCCGCGTTGTTCCGCGGTAAAGTGCAGGTGGCGCTTCCCGATACCGTGGAACCAGCGCGGGTGTACTACACCGACCCTAACGGCGTCGAGCGCGAGCTCGATCCTGCCGAGTATACGCTGACCCGCGATCCCGCCACCGGCGCGGCGACCGTCGAGTTCACCTCCACCGAAGTGCTCTACGGCCTGACCAGCATGAGCGTTACGGTTGAGGGCACGGTGAAAATGGATACGGCCTGGCGGGCGCTCACCGATCCGGATTCCGTGAGCTTCCATTCCACCACGAAGGGCGACGGCGTCTACGGCATCGGCGACAGCGATTTCGATTGGGACACGCGCTACGACTACGTGAACGGCACGCCTGCCGACGAGGCTACCGCCGAATGCGATCCCACGTTGCCGCCCGAGCGCACGCCGGAGGAGCCGCAGCCTCCCTATACGCCGGAGGAGCTGAAGGACATTCTGGGCGGCGAGCTGGTGGATCCGCAACCGGGAACTCCCGACGACCCGGTGGAGCCTGGCGTGACAGTGGGCGGTACCGACCCTGCTCCGGGCACGCCCTTCGGGGATGCCGTGGAGGAGGGGGGCGACCCCGACAGTCCCACGCCCAGCCCCATCATGCCTGGCGACAAGATAATCAAGTTCGGGGAGAAGGAGGACCCGACTACTCCCGACGACATCGCGGAGGAGCTTAAGCGCATCATCGACGAAGTGGTCGAGGAGAACAAGGACAAGCCCGAGGGCGAACGCCAGACCACGGTGGATATCCCCGTGACCATCCAGACGCCCAACCCCGACGATCCCGATGGCGACCCCATCGAGAAGCATGTGGTTATCACGGTGCCGGTGCCCGAGACGCCCGACAATCCGGACGATCCGGATAACCCGGACAACCCTGACAACCCGGATGATCCTGACGATCCGGACAACCCGGACAACCCTGACGATCCGAAGAACCCCCATGATCCCGACCGCGACGATCACGGTCTCAAGATAGTGCCGAACGACCCGGTGGTTCCGGGCTCGGACGATCCGGGCAATACGCCCGGCGGCGACCCAGACGATCCCGACAACCCCGACAACCCCGACAACCCCGACGACCCGGATAACCCCGACGACCCGGATAACCCGGATGTTCCCGTCAAGAGCGACATCGTCATCACGAAGGCGCTTCGCAATGTTACGCCGGGCTTCGGCGAGCGCAACAACACCTTTGCGCTGGTAGGGGACACGCTGGAGTACACCATCGTCGTCGAGAACACGAAGGAGGGCTCTGCCTGGCTGGCCGCCCAGATCTACGATCCGCTGCCCCAAGGCGTGGTGCTCGTGCCCGGTTCGGTGGTCATCACCGACCAATTCGGTGTGCAGCATAACGTCAAGCCGGAGGAGCAGGCTTACGGAGAGAGCAGCAAGCTCGGCTTCAATCTGGGAGACGTGTATGGCGGGAAGAGGGCCAGCGTCACTTTCAGGGTTACGGTGACCCAGGAGGCGGTGGCCGACGGCGTGCCGGTTCCCTCGAACGTGGCGTACGGCCAGGGCACCAACCCCTCTACTACTATCCACTATCCCGAGGGCACCGACCCGGACACCTACGACCCAACCAAGGACGATCCGGTCGAGGTGCAGCTTCCCGACCCGACCCCCGGCACCTTCGATCCGGGTAGTGACGATGAGAAGGATAAATGGGAAGAGCCCGATCCGGACAATCCGGACGATCCGGACGCCACCAAGCCCAAGGGCAACTTGCCTACCGACCCCGCTGCTCCCGATGGCACGAGCCATTCCGACCCCGACCACGGGAAGTTCTCCACCACCAAAGTAGCCACGGTGGTGACCGAGCATGAGAACGCGCCCGAGGGGACGGTGTACGTGGGCGACGTGATTGCCTATACCGTGACGTTCGAGAACCGGGACGAACCGTGGACTGCGTGGTACAACATGACCATGTACGACAAGCTGCCCACGGGTCTGGCTCCGGTGGCCGGTTCGTTCAAGTTGCTGGCTCCGGGCGCCGAAGAGGCAGTGGCCGTCGATGATTCGGTCTACGATGCGCAGACCGGCGACATCGCCGTGTTCGTCGGACGGGTTCTAGGCGGCCAGAAGGCCGTGCTCACCTTCGAGTGCACGGTGACCGAAGAAGCGGTGGGCTCGGATATCGGCAACACTGCGGGTGTGTACGGAACCGACCCCTCCAAGACCGACCCCACGGTTCTGGGCGGCGATCCGGGCTCCACGCCCGACGTGGGGCAGCGCTACGTGCCCGAAGAGGGCTGGGAAGGGTTCGTCGAGGCGAACGGCAGCGATTCCGTGAAGCTGACGGCAGTGGCTTATCCCGATAGCGATGAGCCGGTGGAAGTGGTGGATCCCAACGATCCGGGACGGCATCCTACACCGCTTCCGCCTGCCATCGACGGTGGGGCGGACCAGCAGGGCCAGGGCGGCACCGGCTCGACGACCACGGCTACAGGCGACGGCGTGCCCGTGACGGCTTTGGCGGGCCTTGCCTTCGGCGCGTTCGCCGTGATGGCCGCAGCCCTGTGGCGCCGCCGGACCGACGAACTGAAGGAGCAGGCGCCCCGCGGCAAGCACACCCGCTAGCGGCAAAGCGCAGCAGATAGCAGCGACGAAAGGCGGCCGTCCTCCCCGACGGCCGCCTTGTTCGTAGGGTGGCCAACTGCAGCCTATGGAAGAGTGCACAAGTGGAGGGTTTTGCGGGAAATCGCCTAAAACCCTTCAGTTGTGCACTGCGGAGCTATCGGTGCAGAGGGCGTGGGTTGCTAAGGCTACGCCCTATTCCTTGCCGCGCACCAGGTGGTTCAGCTCGTCGGTGGAATGCACGCCCAGCTTGCTGTAGACCCCCTGCACGTGGGTGCGCACCGTAGCGATGGACACCGTGCGAATCTCGCTGATCTCCTTCGGCCGCTTGCCCTGGGCCAGAAGCAGCAGCGTTTCGCTTTCCCGGGCGGTCAGCCCGTGCTCGCGGGCAAGTTCCTCGCAGCGATGCACCATCTTCTTTGAATAGAGGGCTTTCGGCGTCTCCCGAGGAAGGATGCCCCAGGCGGTCTTCGCGTACTTCTCGGCATTGGTGTTGAAGGTGACCACGGTCAGCAGCAAAAACACTGCGATGCCGATGAGCCCGAAATACCGGTCGGTCAGCGGCATGACGTCGTGGACGATGGCGGCGATGATGTTGCCCAGCATAAATCCGACATTGTAGACGAGCATAGCCCACGAGAACACTTGGGCGTAGCCCACTCCCGTAGTTCGGCACACCACGAAACAGCCGGTAATCAGTAACGCGATGAAGAAGAACTGGGCGCTCTCGACGAAGGAAAGCGACGAGACGAACTCGTTGGCGCTGGTGTAGGGGATCAGCAGCGCGGCCAGCACCACGAAGGGAAACGATACGCGGTAGATGCGGTTCCAGACCAATGCAGTGGTGGGTTCGCTCTTCGGGACGGTGACGACGAACAGGCCCATAGCGACGAAGGCTCCCACCAGGTTCGGGATGACCCGTGGCAGCTGGAAAGTGGGAAGCCCCAGGGGAATGACGTGCAAGAAGCCGAACACCAGCCCGTAGGATGCCAGGATGAACAGGAAGTAGGACAGGGGCCGTCGGTCCACGTTCTCGGCGCAGGGCAGTTCCTGTGCGGGGTCGGGAAGGGCTATGACTTTCCACGGGCCCAAGTCGGAAGGCCAGATAACCGCCAGATAGCACAGAGCGCTTACAGCCATGATGGCTGCCTGCGTGCATAGGCTTGCGATTAGCGGCGTATTCACTGCGATGGCGCTCATGAGCCCGTAGGTCGTTGCCACTACGAGCACGATGGTCGTTGCCAGAAGCATGCGGAAGCGAGCGAAGGTGCAGTAGCGGGCGAAACCGATGCAGGAGGTCAGGAACACGGCGATGCTTGCGCCCGAGACGAACTGCACAGCCAACGTCCCCAGGCATGGACCCTGCGGTGCGAAGGTGAGGTAGAAAACGGCGGTCAGCAGTTCCTGCACTGCGAAGAAGATCGCCCAGAACCGCCGGTCCCTTCGCAGCAACGCGAAACGAGCGGCGAAGCGTGCGGATACTCCGAAGCCAACCACGACGCCCGTGATATTCGCCAGGCAGGAAAGGGCTCGGGCGTTCACCACGAGGCCGAAGATGGTGCCATAGGTGAGCAGGCGATTGCCCGTCTCGTGGATGAACAGCGACGACGATATCATGGTTACCAAGGAGACGAGCAGCAGCAGCGAACCGCGGCGCCCCAGGACATGTTCGGCGATGGCGGGGGAGGGCGGGGTTGGAGAGGGCTTGGGGCCCTCCGGGTTCTCCGAATCGCATTCGCGCACGTTCAAGTAGCTGCTCGTCGAGCTTCTTTCCCGAGCTTTCGCCATGGCCCCTCCCTCTCGTTTCCCGTGGGCCGCACCTGCGGTCGCCCTCTTCGGCGGTTGTGACCCTAGGCCTTACGTTCCGCCTGCCCGTCGCTCGCATCAACCGAAAACGTTGTCGCAGGAGCTATTTCAGCGTCGGGGTCCAGGTAGATGCTTCGAAGATCCTGCTCCTCGTTGAGGGAGAAGACCCATTCGAAGGTATTCTGACCTTTGCCGTCGCCGTCGGAGGAAGCAAAGGTCAGGTAGGCGCGGCAGGTCAGGTACTCGCCTTGGCCGTCAAGCTGTTCGATTACCGAACCGTAGGCAGCGTCGGCATCCCAGACGATGCTGGTAGGCTCGGGTATGGCATCGAAGTCGTCTTGGGAGACCGACAACCCCGGATTGTCCGCGATGGTCGCCTGTCCGTCGGCAACGAAGACGGTGTAGGCGCTGGCCCGCTGCCAGGAATAGAACAGGAACGACCAGCCGGGGGCGAAGTGCGCCTGGGAGAAGTCGGTAGATGAAACCGCCAGCAGCTTCGCGTCCTCTGCTCGTTGGGCTACGGCATCGCGGGCTATTTCGTAGTCAGTGTCGAAGGCGGCTTCGAAGGCGATACGCGAGGCGCTGCTTGTAGCTGGAGATTGCGAGGCGCAAGCGCTCAGGCATCCGACAAGGGCCAGCGCGGTTGCCAGGACGGCGGAGACGATGCGGACCGCGGATCCGGGCAAGGCTGTCGCGATGGCTGGCGTCGTTTCCGCCGATGACTGATCCGACGGGCTTGCAGTCTTGCGCAACGGTTCCATAGGTCGCTCCTCGCTTCGACGGGGTTTCTGCCGACGTTGATGATGGTATTCCGAAACGTTGATGAGCGCTTCAACAACTATTGATGAATTTTTCGCGAAAGCAGATGAGCGGTTCATCAACGCTTGCCGATGACCTGATAGGGGATGGGCGAGTACTGTTTTGCCTGAAGGGCCGCCGAGGGGAAGGCTCGCGGCGGAGGAAAAGAGGAAGGAGTCACTATGAAGGCTTTGGAGGCGAAGGGTGGGCGGTGCAAGTTCGCCATGCTCGCTCTTCCGTTGGCCGTCGCCCTGACTGCGGGAGCGCTTTGCGCATGCTCGTCGCCGGCACCGGCAGCACCCGAAAAGGACAAGGCACCTGCTGCGGAAAGCGCGCAGCCTGCCGAGAAGGAGAAGGAAGCCGCGACGCCGGCTGCCACCCCTGCCGCCGCACCTGCGACGACCGATATGACGGCAAGCGTGAACGGGTATCCGAACTTCCTGGATAATAGTGCAGGCATGTTCGCGGACACCTACTTCAACTCTCAGTTGCTCAATACCGGCAACCGTGGGTGCAACGCCTGCCATACGGACCTGTTCACGGTGATGGATGTGAACCAGGACGGTTTCGAGCACATCATGGTGTCCACCGGCTACGACAAGAACGGTACCTACAAGGACTGCGAGCCGTGCCATCGGACCCATACGGCGCTGACCGGCATGTACATGGGCGACATCATCCATGCCAGCCACTATAGCAACGAGACCTTCGTGGCCAACAACGGCAACTGCTGGAGCTGCCATGCGGTGAACGCCGATCCCGAGACGGGCGAGTTCGAGCTGGTTTTGTTCGATGACCTTGCCAACACGCCGATGCTGGGCGGCTATCCCGACGGCGCTACGTCGCTTACGAACGACTGGATCGCCTCGCGCGGCTTCCGCAGCGGATTCGTCACCAGCATGGCCACGGAGGCCGAGCCCAACGTCACGGTGACCTTCGACCAGGAGCCTACGGATACCAAGGACGTGTTCGTGGTCAACAACTGGGGTCCCGAAGTGACCGGCAAGGGCGAGGGCGCCAACGCCTTCAAGATCGAGGGCGAGGACGAGGTCTTCGACTTCGATGCTGTGTGCGACGAGAACAACACCGTCACCATCACCGGCGTGAAGGAACCCAAGACGTTCACGAAGGCCGAGCTTCAGGCTATGCCGCAGACCGACTTCACTATGCACCTGTCCTGCGGCACGAACGGCAACGGCGGCGCGCTTACGGCCAACGTTCCCATGACCGGCGTACCCATGGAGTACATCCTTGAGCAGTGCGGCGGCGTGGTGGAGGGCAACAACGCCGTTACTGTGCAGGCCTACGATGGCTGGATGTCCTTCCCCGTGCCCCTGGTTGCCGAGACCTACACCGAGAATGCCTACCTGGTGACGAAGCAGTACGGCCAGGATCTCACCGACGATCAGGGCGGCCCCATCATGGTTGCCAGCCCGGGCCATGCGGGCGTTATCCAGGTCAAGCACATCAAGACCATCAACTTCGTGCAGTCTGACATGTATGTGCAGGGTGCCGGACAGCTGCTGGTGAACGGCATGTGGTTCCAGAACAACGGCGCTACCTACAAGATGGGTCAGCCCATCGAGCTTTCCGCTGCGGCCTACGCCTTCACCCGCGAGTGCGGCGACATCCAGACGATTAGCTTCAGCTTCGACATGGGCCAGACCTGGAAGGATTACTCCGTGGCGTCCGAGGTCAGCGGCTATGATCCTGATCAGTGGACTCGCGCCACGCTGAAGTGGACCCCGTCTGCGGCGGGCAGCTACACCATCATGATGCAGGCGAAGACTGACCAGGGTGTCGAGATGGAGAACCCCGTCTCCCTGATCGTGGTCGTGGAAGAATAGGAGAGATGCAAGATGAGCAAGTGGAATGGTAAGACCGTAGGCGCCTTCGCC
>DBFAWQ010000069.1:0-7307 GCA_048242115.1 Eggerthellaceae bacterium | reverse complement strand
GCCATGAGCCACGGCCGCGCCTTGCGGTCCCCCAGCCATCCGAACAGCGGCTGGATGATGGCCGACGCGAAGTTCGACGCCAAAATGAGCGTGGACACCTCGAAGTACGAGTACCCACCGTACATCACCAGAAACGGCAGGATGGCCGCAAGCCCTCCCTGCACCGTGTCGACGCAGATGTGGCCGCCCATGATAATGTAGGAAAGCTTCCGCGACTTCCCGCGCGTCCCGCCCCTGCCTGTTCCCGCCACTGCCGGCCCCTACTCCTCCACCGGCTCGCCGCTGGCGGGGACGGGCATCTTCCACAACAGCAAAAAGCCGATCACGAACAGGATGGCGATGGACAGCACGCCCACGGATGCATAGCCGGTGAGCTGGGTGAACACGCTCACCAAAAACGTCCCCATGACGGCGGCGTACTTCCCGAAGATGTCGAAGAAGCCGTAGTACTCGTTGGCGTGCTCGGAGGGCACGATCTTGGAGAGCTCGCTGCGGGAAAGCGCCTGGATGCCCCCTTGGAACAGCCCCACGCACACGGCCAGCACCCAGAACTCAACGGCGCTGACCAGGAAGAACGCCGCGAACAACGTGATGCAGAAGTAGGCGAACACCGCGATCATCAGCATGCGCTTGGTGCCGAAGCGGGTGGACAGCCGCCCGTAGGCGATGGCCGCGGGAAACGCCACGAACTGGGTGACCAGCAGCGCCAGCACCAGCTGCACCGCGTCGATGCCCAGCTCGGTTCCGTAGCTGGTGGACATGCGGATGATGGTGTGCACGCCGTCGATGTAGAAGAAGTAGGCCAGCATGAAGTAGCGGATGCGCTTATCAGCGATAATCTTTCTGCAGGTGCGCCCCAGGCCCACCACCGTGTCGCGCACCAGGTGCTTCTCCGGCGCCTTGAAGTGGGTCTGCGTCACGTTTTTCAGGAGCGGGATGCTGAACAGCAGCCACCACACCGCCGTAATGAGGAAGGCGATCTTCATGCCCACATCCATGGGGATGCCCACCGACGGACCGCCCAGCACCACGGCCAGGCAGGCGATGAACGGAACGCAGGAGCCGATGTAGCCCCAGGCGTAGCCCTGGCTGGACACCTCGTCGTAGCGGTCCTCGGTGGTGGCGTCCACCAGAAACGCGTCGTAGAAGACCATCGATCCGTTCAGCATGATGGCCGAGATCACGTACACCACCAGGAAGGGCAGCGCCGTCTGCGGAACGCCCAGGGCCGCGCAGGCCACGGCGCCCGTGCCCACGAACCCGATGAAGAAGCGCTTCTTGTTGCCCTGCAGATCGGCCAGGCTTCCCAGCACCGGCATGAGCAGCGCCAGCACAAGGGACGCCACCGTCTCCGCGTAACCCCAGGCCACGACCACCGACGAGCCCGGCTCGGCCAGCGTGGCGAAGTACACGGGGATAAGCGCCGTGGAAAGCAGCACGAAGGCGGAGTTGCCCACGTCGTAGAGCACCCAGCTGCGCTCCTGGCGCGTCATCCCGCGCCGCCTCGCCGACCGCGATTCGCCGCCGCTCGCTTCCTTCGTGCCCACAGCCGCTCCTTCACTCCCGCATGCAATCCGGGCCGTCGGCCCGAGTTCCGTCCAGCCATCCGCCGCAGACCGCCCGATATCGCACAGGGCGGACTCGATGCGCCGTTCGCCCCTCTCGCGCGCCCACGCAGCGTTTGTAACGTTTGTTCACGTTTTGTCCCGATTGACAGCCGCTTCGTTTCAAACCGTCGGCGCTTTGTATATGATAGCGAAAGCGAAGCACTGCGCGTGCAGCGCTTCGCCCATCATCACGAGAAACCGAGGTAGCTATGCCCGCCATCATCACCCACGACTTCTTCGGCCGCGACGTCTACGACCGCCTGTTCCAGTTCATCGGCGGATCGAAGGACGAGGCCGACGCGTTCCTTTTGGGCAATCAGGGCCCCGACCCGCTGTTCTACGCCGTAGCCTCGCCGCGGCTGCTTCCCTGGCGCAAGCTGGGCAGCATCATGCACGACCAAAAGCCCGACGAGCTGCTGGCCGCCTTCCGCGAGGGGGTCGACCGGCTGCCGGAGAACCAGCGAGCGGTCGGGCGCGCTTACGTGCTGGGATTTCTGTGCCACTACCTGCTGGATTCCACGGCGCACCCCTTCATCTTCGCCCAGGAGTTCGCCTTGTGCGACGCCGGCGAGCCGGGGCTTACCCGCAAGGACGGACGCGAGGTGCACGCCGTCATCGAAAGCGAGCTGGACGAGCTGGTGCTCACCACGAAGGCGGGCGAGGACGTCTCCACGTTCAACCCGTCCGAGCGCATCCTGCGCGGAAGCGACCAGGTGCTGGCCATCGTGTCGAAGCTGTACTCCTACGCGGCGCTGACCGCGTACGGCATCAACGTGCCGGCCGACCTGTTCGCGGCGTCGCTGCGCAGCTTCCGCGCCGTGCAGCGGGCCTTCTACTCCCCCAGCGGCGCGAAGCGGGCGCTGGTAGGCGCGTTGGAGGAGCGCTTCCGCCCCTACTCGTTCTACGCCGCCATGAGCCATCGGCCGAAAAAGGCGCTGACCAGCCAGTTCGACAACCACGAGCACACGCCGTGGCGCGACCCGTTCGCCGGGACCGTGCGCCGGGAGTCCTTCTGGGACCTGTACAACCGGGCGCTCGGGGACGCCGTGGAGGCCATAGAGCTGTTCGCCGACGCGAGCTTCGACGAGGAGGCCGCCGCGCTCATCACCGAGCACCGCAATTTCTCGGGCGAGGTGGTAGTGGCCCAGCTCATCGCCGTGGAGAGCGTGAACGGCGAAGCGACCGACGGGGACGGCGCGGCCGAAAAGGCTCGCAACGACGCCGCGAACGAGGCCGCCCCCGCCGACGGCGCCCCCGAGGCGCCAGTCCCCTCCGCTTCGCACTAATCCCGCGCCATGCTGGAGGTCGTCCTCACCATCCCCTTCTGGCTGGAGCTGGCCGCATCGCTGACCGGCGGCATCTCCGGGGCCATGAGCGCCGTGCGCGCCCGCTACGACCTGTTCGGCGTGTGCTGCATCGCCATCGTCACGGGACTGGCCGGCGGCATCATCCGCGACATCCTGCTGCAGAACTACGGCATCTACGCGTTCCAGAAGCCCCAGCTGATCGTGGCGTGCGTGGTGGCGGGCATCATCGTGTTCTACTTCAGCCGCCTGACCACCTACCTGGACCCCGTGGTGAACCTGCTGGACAACCTGTCCGTGGCGCTGTGGGCCATCATCAGCGTGGGAAAGTCCATGTCGGCAGGCATGGACATCATCCCGGCGGCCATATTGGGAACCATCACCGCCGTGGGCGGCGGTATCTGCCGCGACGTGTGCATGAACCGCGAGCCCATCTCGTTCCAGGCGGGGGCCCTGTACGGCACGGCGGCGTTCATCGGGGCGCTGGTGTACGCGCTCATGAACCAGAACCACGTGCTGGCCGACTACGCGCCTTGGGCCTGCGTAGCGCTGGTGCTGGGCATCCGCTACGGATCGCTTCTGTTCGGATGGCACACCAAGCCGCCGCGGGACTACACCGACGTGATCGCCCGCCCTGCGAAGGCTGTGGCGAACAAGGTGGTGCGCGCGCCGAAGGGCAAGGTGGCCCGCGACAAAGAACGCGGCCGCCGTTCCGAGCGGCTGCACCGCCTGTGGCTGCGCATGAACGGCGAGTTCGTGCCCATGCCGGGGCAGACGGGCAAGCTGCAGCCCATCGGGAAGGGCGCTGCGGGCGAGGGCGCCGGTGCGGGTGCGAGCGCAGAAGCTGGGCGCGACCCCTTCGAGCCCGCGACGGGCACGGAAACCCCGCGCGGAGCCGGGCACAAGCACAACGGCAGCAGGAAAGAAGCCTCAGCGACCTTCGGAGACGCCGCGAGAACCTGGACCCCCGACGCGCCCGCTTCCCTTTCCGACGAGGAAACCCCGCGCGCCAAGCCCGCGAACCTGCTGCCCATCTTCCAGCCGGCCCCCGACTCGCCCTTCTTCGACGACACGGGACACCTGGCCGTCGACGAGCCCCACGGAACCTTCGACGACGGAGACACCGTGGCGAATCCGTCGCTGACCGGCCGATTCGCCACGCTCCCCCAAAAGCGGGCCCAACGCCGCGCCGAGCGCGCCTACCGTCGAAGCGTCGCCGCCCGCGCAGCCGTCCACGCGAACGCCGCCCGAAGCGCCGACGACCACGCCTCGGCCCGCGGCACCAACGACCGCATCCGCCTAACCCCCGAAGAGTTCGCCCGCCTACGCGCCCAACTGCAAGCAGGGAGAAAGCAGGGGCAGTCAGGCGAAAAACAGTAACTAGCGTTATTTCGCTCGGCTGTTCAAGCAAGATTCTCCATGTTATACTGTACGGTGTAGCACCGTACAGATTGGAGCAATCATGGCAACCGCCGCCCTGGACAGGAAGACAAGCAGGCTCGACCTGCGCATGACCGACGAGCAGAAGCGGCAGATAGAGACCGCCGCTAGCCTGGCAGGCATCAGCATTTCCCAGTGGTCGCTTTCCCATCTGCTGGAATCAGCTCAGAAAGCCATTACCGATCAGGCGACGATTCAGCTCTCAGCGGCAAGCTTCGACGAGTTTGCGCGCCTTCTGGAGCAACCGCCTAATCCCGTATTCGTTGAATTCATGCAAGGGAAAACGCGATGGGATGCCTAGAGTTCACCGTCCCTCGCCCGCTGGAAGAAGACGATGACGTTTCGGATTTCTGCTGCGGCATCGACCTCGTTGACTCCTGGGCCAACCGCTACGCTGCATCCGCTCGGCGGAACGGAACCGCCGTCGTCTATGCCTCGTTCTATGGTTCCCAAGTCGCAGGATTCTACAGCCTCAGCTCGCAGTCCATCTCGAGGAAAGGAACCTCGGGCTGGATTTCGCGCAACACTCCTCTGCAGATTCCCGTCATACTGCTGGGAATGCTGGGCGTCGACAAACGTTTCCAGGGGCACGGCCTCGGCCGCGACCTGCTTTTGGATGCCACTCGTCGCTCCCTCGCAATCTCCAGCACCCTGGAAGCCCGAGCCCTGGTGGTAGACCCAGCTGACGACAACGCCCGCGCATTCTACAGAAAGTACGGCTTCCAGCCCCTCCCCGGCACTAGCAGGATGTTCGCCAAGCTTATCTAACCGCCATCAGTAAAGAGATAACGGTGAGAATCAGAATTTGTCCTCAAAAAAGTGGAGAACGAAATTACCATCTCGCGTTTCTTCGCTGTAATAAATCATCTGATCATCATATCTTTTTACAGAAGCGTCCTTCTCAAGACGAACGTACCGAGCGCCATCACTTAGCTCCTGAAGAAGAGCGTCCACTTCTTCCTCTTCCAAATCATAGACCGCGCAAACGATTTTCTCACACACATCGAAGAAATATGCTTTGTTGCTATCGTTCACCTCGAGTTGCGACAAGACAGTATAGAAAGGCGAGCCATCTGAAATACCCACCTCAAAGATGATATCACCCAAGGTTATCTGCGAACCCTTGCCGGCCGCCGTATCGTACGTGTAGATTTGTTCTTTCGTAATACCTTCTTCAGGGTATCGCCGGTTGAAGCTTTTGACAACTCTATTCGCTTCATAGTCCTCCGTGAGTTGCTCCTCGCTTTCGGCGGCCTGATTCGCGGGCACCCCACCAATATCAAGATGCCATTCGGCCTCATTTGACCAATTGTTCCAACGAAGCATTTCGATATCCGTACGCTCGTAAACCAACGTTGCCGCATACGTCTCTCCGGCGTCGACCTTCACATCGTCCTGCGCAACCGGATCGAAGGAAGCACCTTTTTCGGGATGTGCTTCCATATAGCGCGTAGCAAAAATAGAATCTTTATAAGCATCCATGGACACTTCCGCAATAACGCTGGAACCATCGATGCTTATACTGTTCAAAGTAATCGAATACGACTCAAAAACCGCCGATTCCCCTATCTCCATATGATCAAGCTGATCCTTGGGCGTCTTAGCAGGCGGCTTGATCGCTGCAACCGATGCATCCTTACCCTCGTTTGTTTGATTCTCGAAATCAGGGACTGTCTTGGCGGAGGTTTCAGCGCCATCAATCTCCTCTGCGGAATTAGAGTCTTCATACTCCTCGCCAGCTGATGATGCCTCTAGTTCTTGGGACGCTGGAGCATCCGCAGACTTTTGGCTCCCCGAACATCCGACAAGACCAGCCGATAACCCAACAGCCAAAGCGATTGGCAGCCTAAAAGTCTGCATTAGGCGAAAGGTCCCCATGCTGGAAACACCCCCCGTTTCTGACTAAGCCCTTCTCTTACTTTAGATTATCAAGGATAAAAGAGCGGGCAGCAGCCATCAAGGGCAAAAGACATCTATCCGATACGCGACCAAAGCCTTTCTCGACGCGAAAAGTCTTCACCAAGAAGGAAAACATGGCATTTTCCGCACAAAGCTTACTCGGCAATCCCTAGATTACAAGTCGTTAGGGAACACGGAGCCTTCGATTCGATGACGAATCGAACGGAATCCGGAGCCCTCGCCTAGCCAATCTCCTGCTTGCGCTTTCCTGGCAGGGTCATGCAGACGAGCATGGCGGCCATGAGGACGAATCCGAGCCAGTCGGCGCCGGAGAAGGCGGTGTGCAGCAGCAGGGCCGAAAGAGCGGTGGCCGACGCCGGCTCCATGACGCCCAGCAGGCTGCCCATGACCGAGCCCACCTTCGCCACGCCGCCGATGTACAAGGAGAACGCCGCGAAGGTGCCCAGCAGCGCCACGGCCACGACCAGCACCGTCCAAGCCGCGCCGTCGAAGGGAATCGCCGAAACGAGCGGAGCACCCGCTTCGACACCGCTCGCACCGCCCGCAACAGCACCGCCGACCAGCAGCACGGCCACAGCTGCGAAGGCGTCCAGGAACATGCCCAGGCCGGTCACCATGAAGCTTCCGTAGCGGTCGAAGAGGCCGCTGTAGCGTGGCACCAGGATGTACACGGCCACGGACAGCGCGTTCAAAAGCCCCCAGAATAGACCGGCGGCAGGCAGGCGGATGACGCCCAGGTCGCCCTGGGTGGCGATGACCACCGTGGCGCCCAACGCCAGCAGCAGCCCAAGCCCCTCGCGGAGGGTGGGCAGCGCGCGGTTCGCCACGCAGACGAAGGCCAGCACGAACACCGCGTTGAGCATCTGCAGAACGCAAGCGGTGCCGGCGTTGGTGGCGTCGACGGAGCAGGCGAAGGTGAACTGGCTACCGAACAGCCCCAACCCGAACAACGCCAGGAACAGCCAGTCCCTGCGGCAGCGCATCAACCGCTGCAGCGGCTCGCGGTAGCGCACCCCGATGACCACCAGGAACAACG
>DBFAWQ010000068.1:0-3418 GCA_048242115.1 Eggerthellaceae bacterium | reverse complement strand
CCATGGCCCAGCTGGCCATTCTGGCGAACGCAGATTCTGGCGTGGCCTCCATCGACGACTTGAACCAGCCCGGCAAGAAAGTGGCCGTGAAGACCGGCTCCACCGGCGACGTGTACGCCACGAAGAACCTAGCCGATGCGGAGATCGTGCGCCTGGCCGACGAGAGCGCATGCGTGACCGAAGTGGTGCAGGGCAAGGCCGACGGTTTCCTGTACGACCAGCTAACCATCTACCGCAACCATCAGGCGAACCCCGATACCACCGAGGCCGTGTTCATCCCCTTCCAGGACGCCGAGGAGTGGGGCATCGCCGTGAAGAAGGGCAACACGGAACTGCTCGACCAGCTGAACGCCTTCATCGCGCAGTCGAAAACCGACGGCGAGTTCGATCGCCTCACCGAGAAGTACCTCGCGGACGAAAAGAAGGCCTTCGACCAGTACGGCTTCAAGTGGTTCTTCGATTTCGAGTAATCTAGTCCCATGAAACGCCTCACCGCCATCACTCGTCCCTTCACCGCCGCCGCGGGCACGCCCGTGCGCCCGGCGAAGGCGGCCCTGAACTACCTGGCCGTGTGCGTGGCGGTCATCGCTGTGGTGTGGGCCTCGCTCGCAGCGGCCGGCATCGCGCTGAATTTCGACTTCGTGGCCCAGTACCGCGTGCGCCTGTGGGACGGTTTCTGCATGACCGTGGGCATTTCGACGGCGTCGCTCGTGCTGAGCCTGCTGCTCGGCCTGCTCGTGGCCGCCGGCCAGGGCGCCCGCTTCCTGCCGCTGCGCTACCTGTGCGACCTGTACGTGAAAATCATTCGCGGCACACCCCTCATTGTGCAGGTGTACTTCTTCTACTACATCATCGGCACGGCCTGGGGCATCGACAACCGCGTGCTGGCGGGCATTATCATCCTGTCGCTGTTCTCGGGGGCCTATATCGCGGAAATCGTGCGGGGCAGCCTGCTGTCGCTCGACCGCGGCCAGCTGGAAGCGGCCCGGGCCGTGGGCTTCACCCGCGCCCAAACCCTGCGCTACGTGATCGCGCCCCAACTGGTGGCCCGCACGCTGCCGGCGCTCACGGGCCAGGTGGCCTCCATCATCAAGGATTCGTCGCTACTGTCGGTCATCGCCGTCATCGAGCTGACCCAGACCATACGCGAGATCACGGCCACGAACTACAACTTCTTCGGCGGCTTCCTGTTGCTGGGGGCGCTGTACCTGGTGCTCACCCTGCCCATCATGGCCGTGAGCCGCCACTTCGAGAAGAGGCTCTCCTATGCGTGAGCATTGCCGCCATTGCCGCCATTGCCGCCCGCTTCCCGCGCGGCCGTCGTCCCGGGCGGTGAGCCACCATGCGCGTTGAGCTCTCTCATCTCTCCATGGCCTTCGACGGCACCGAGGTGCTGCACGACATCACCTTCGACGAAGAGGTGTCGGCCCTGGCCATTATCGGGCCGTCGGGCGGCGGGAAGTCCACGCTTTTGCGCATTATCGGCGGCCTGCTAGTGCCCACGGGCGGCACCCTGGCCGTGGACGGCGTCCCCGTGCCCACCGGCGAGGCGGCGCTGCGCGACTACCGCGCGACCCTCGGCTTCGTCTTCCAGGACGGCGGCCTGTTTCACCACCTCACCGCCCAGGAGAACGTGGCGCTGCCCCTGCGCGTGGTGCACGGCGTGGAAGATGCCGAAGCGTCCGACCGCGCCCACGATCTGCTGGAACGCCTCGGCCTGGCCGATTCCGCGGCCAAGCGGCCGGCTCAGCTGTCCGGCGGCCAGAAGCAGCGCGTCGCCATAGCCCGGGCGCTCGCGGCCCGGCCGCGCCTGCTGCTGCTCGACGAGCCCACGAGCGCCCTGGACCCGGAATTCACCACCGAGGTGCTCGACGTGGTGCGCGACCTGAAGGAAGCCGGCACCCGCTTCATCATCGTCACCCACGAGATGGGTTTCGCCCGCCACGCCTGCGACACCGTGGCCTTCCTCTACGGCGGCCGCCTGCTGGAGCACGGCCCAAGCGAGCGCCTCTTCGACAATCCCCGCACCCCCGAACTCAAGCGTTTCCTCAGCCGCCTCTTGGAGTGGAGCATGTAAGGCGAAAAGGCCCGGGAAATCAGACCCTATACCCCCAACGTATCCAGGGGCGCTACTTGCACGCCGTCCTCTCGGCACGTTGCGACACCCCCGACGCCGATGACAGCGAGCATGGCAACGGGAGCCTGGTAGCCGCCGCGCATCATCTTCTCCTTCAGCGTCACGAGGTTCTTAGCGGCATCGTCCACCTGGGCCGCCCCGAGCTTCACCTCCACCGGGATCCACGTTCCGTCGGGATGCTCGATGACGAGGTCCGCCTCCAGATCGGCCGCATCATGATAGTGGTATACCGAAGCCCCCATGGCCTCCACGTAGACGATGAGGTCGTGGGCAACGAGCGACTCAAAGAGAAATCCGAGCGTCTTGAGGTCGCCCATGAGCTTTGCCGCCGTGGCACCGAGCGCGGCGGCGGCCAGGGACGGATCGGCCAGGTGTCGCTTTGCGGCCGACCGAATCTTGGCCGACGAGCGCAGTTCGGGGGCCCAGGCCGGAATGTCCTGCACGAAGTAGATGCGCCGCAACGCATCGAGGTAATCGTTCATGGTGGGTGCCGTGATAGCCGCAGCATCTTCGGTGCGACCTTGGGTATCTTTCAGAATGGTCTTTCCCGTTGCCAGGGTGGCCTCGTTACGGGCAAGGGACACAATCAAGCGCCGCACTTTCTCCCGGTCGCGCTCCACCCCGTCAACCTCATGAATGTCCTCGTTGATGACCGCCTGCAAGTAGCCCTTGGCGATGCGCACCGCTTTCGCCGTGGGGGAACCAATGGCGTCGGGCCAGCCACCCGCCACCACAAGTTCCGCAATGCGTTCAAGGGACAGCTGCGAAACCGACGCGTAGCGCTCTCCCTCAAACAAACCTCTCAGCGACACCTTGCCATTTGATTGGCCGAGCTCGTACTGGGTCATGGTGCTCATGGGAACGCGAACGATGCGCCCGGCCCCGCTATGTCGAGGCCGATCGGCATGGGGATTCTGCTTCCTGCGGGGAGTCGAGGAGCCCGTGAGCACAAACTGCCCCTTCTCCGTGGCCCTATCGCACTCGAATCGCACGGCATCCCACAACTTGGGAACGTCCTGCCATTCATCAATCAGACGCGGCCGGACACCCTCAAGGGCAATGGCCGGCTCTAGCTCAGCCAGACGTCGGTTTTGAAAGTCGCCCAGCGGGTCGGCCATGCTGATTTCCGAGACCGCATGGTTCTTCGCTGTCGAAGTCTTGCCGCACCACTTTGGCCCCTCGATGACCACGGCACCGAAAGCCTCCATGTTTTCCGCAATGGTTTTATCAGCAATGCGGGGAATGTAATTGGGTATTTTCAGCGTTTCCATGGCCCCGGCC
>DBFAWQ010000067.1:0-4420 GCA_048242115.1 Eggerthellaceae bacterium | reverse complement strand
ACCGACGACCTGGACCGCCGCCAGATGGTTGCCGAGGACCTGATGCTGGGCATGCGCCTGTCCGAAGGCGTCTCCGACGAGCAGGTAACTGGCGTCTGTTCGGTTCTTCCCGAAACGAAGGAAGCGTTCGCTAGATTGATTGGGCTGGGGCTTGTGGAGCACTCCGAAGGCCGCTTCCGCCCCACGGAGAAGGGCTGGCTGGAGGGAAACGAGCTCTACGGAGCCCTGTTCGACCTCGCCTAGCGGTTGCCAGCCCATCTGACCCACTCCTTGGCGCGCGCAGTCCCACAGTGCACAAGCGGAGGGTTTTCCGGGAAATCGGCCGAAACCCTTCACTTGTGCACCGTTAGTTGCCTACGGGCGAGGGGATGCGCGCTTATGCCGGGTCGTAGAGCACGCGGTAGGGGCTGGGCTTTCCTTGCGGTCGGAAGTTTTTCGGTTGCGGAAGGCGTGTCGCTTCCGGGGATGGTTTCCCAATCCAGTACAATGGGCGGCAATAGGCGGAAGGATAGCGGGCAGAAAGCGGAAAGGATAACGGTTGGAAAGCGAAACGGGTTCAGAGGCCGAGGAAGCGAGGGCTATGGGCGAGCTGCTTGAGGGGAAGCGCGTCACCGTGGTGGGGGCGGGGCTTGCGGGGTGCGAGTGCGCTCTGCAGCTGGCCGACCGCGGGGCCGCCGTGCGCCTGGTGGAGATGCGGCCCGACGTTCCGACGGCCGTGCACCATGGCGGTGGCCTGGCCGAGCTCGTGTGCTCCAACTCGCTGAAGTCCACGAAGCCCGAAAGCGCCGCCGGCATGCTGAAGGCGGAGCTGCGCACGCTGGGGTCGCACCTGCTGGCGGCGGCCGAGGAGTGCGCGGTGCCGGCGGGCGGTGCCCTGGCCGTGGACCGCGAGCGCTTCTCGCAGCGGGTGACGGAGCTCGTGGAGGCCCATCCGCGCATAACGTTGGAGCGACGCGAGGCCACCGACATCCTAGCCGAGGCTCAGGGGTGCGACGCGCTCGTGCTGGCGTCGGGACCGCTCACCTCGGACGCCCTGGCGGTCTCGCTGGCCGAGCTCACCGGGTCCGACGCTCTGGCCTTCTACGACGCCGCCGCCCCCATCGTGCTGGCCGACTCGCTTGACTACGGCCGCGTGTTCCGCCAGAGCCGCTACGAGGGCGGCGAGGCCGAAGGGGAGGGGCCGTCCGCGGGCGACTACCTGAACGCTCCCTTCGACAAGGAGGAGTACGAGCGCTTCATGGACGAGCTTTTGGGCGCCGAGCGCGTGGTCAAGCGCGACTTCGAGACCCGCGAGCTCTTCCAGGCTTGCCAGCCCATCGAGGAGATCGCCCGCTCGGGCAGGGACGCGGCGCGCTTCGGGCCCATGAAGCCGGTGGGGCTCACCGACCCGGCCACGGGTCGCCGGCCCTGGGCCGTGGTGCAGCTGCGGGCCGAGGACCGCGCGGGCTTAAGCTTCAACCTGGTGGGCTTCCAGACCAACCTCACCTTCCCGGAGCAGCGGCGCGTGTTCTCGATGATCCCCGGGTTCCGAAACGCCGAGTTCGTCCGCTTCGGGGTCATGCACCGCTACACCTTCGTGGACGCACCGCGGCTTCTGGACGCCTCGCTTCGGCTGCGAGCGGCCGGGGAGGGGGCGCCCGTGCACGTGGTGGGGCAGCTTTCCGGCACCGAGGGCTACTGCGAGGCCATCCGATCCGGGCTGCACGGGGCGCTGGCCGTGGCCTCGGAGCTTTCCGGGCGCGCGCTCGCCCCGCTGCCGCCCGAGACCGCCTTCGGCAGCCTGCTGCGCTACGCCACCGACCCCGCCACCGCCGGCTACCAGCCCATGCACGTGAACTTCGGCATCATCGAGCCCTTGGACCCGCCCGTGCGAAACAAGGGGCGCCGCTACGAGGCCTACGCGGCCCGGGGCGCGCAGGCCCTGCGGGACTATGCGGAGCGGCTCGCCGAAACGGGGCTGCTGGCGCGGACCGTCGAAGCGGCCGGGCAAGGCGAGCGGCCGTCCGTCGTTTCCGGCGCTGATTCCGCCGTCCCCGGCGGGGCGCAGGGGGCCTGATCGCCATGGCCCGGGAGAGCCGCGAAGGGGAGCAGCCGTCCGCCGACCCGGCGCTGCTTGCGCTGGTGGACCGGTTCTGCGAGTCCTTCGCCACCGAGCGCAGGCTCAGCGAGCACACGGTGCGGGCCTACCATGCGGACCTGACCGCCTTCGCCGTGTGGTGCTTCGGCAAATCCGTGGACCCTGCCACCGCCGACGTGCGCACCCTGCGCCGCTACCTGGCCGATTTGAGCGCCGCGGGCTACGAGCGCACCACCATCAACCGCCACCTGTCAAGCCTGCGCACCTTCTACCGCTGGCTCATCGTCCAGGGCGTTGCCGCCGACGACCCGGCCGGGGCGCTCATGGGCCCGAAGAAGGAGCGGTCGCTGCCGGCGGTCATCGGCCCGGCGGACATGGCGGCCCTGCTGTCGGTGCACGGGCCGCGCGACGTGCTGGGCCGCCCGCGCAAGCAGAGCGCCCAGGATATCCGCGACCAGGCGCTGCTGGAGTTCCTGTACGCGTGCGGCGTGCGCGTGTCCGAGGCGTCGGGGCTGCTGGAGCGCGACGTCGACTTCGCGGGCGCGTCGGTGAAGGTGTTCGGCAAGGGGTCGAAGGAGCGCATCGTGCCGCTGCACCCCATGGCGCTGGCCACCATGGCCGAGTACCGCGACCGGGCGCGCGACGAGCTGCTGGTCGCGGGGCCGTGTCCCTACTTCTTCGTCTCGAACCGCGGGCGCGCCTACTCAACCGACGCCATCCGGCGCATGTTCAAGCGCACGGTGCGCCAGGCGGGCCTGGACGAGAGCCTCTCGCCCCACGCCATGCGCCACACCTTCGCCACCGACGTGCTGGGGGGCGGGGCCGACCTGCGAAGCGTCCAGGAGATGCTGGGCCACGCGTCGCTGTCCACCACCCAGATCTACACCCACGTGGAGGCCGAGCGCCTGAAGGCCGTCCACGCCCAGGCCTGCCCCCGGGCCTGAGGGGTTCCTCAACCTTGGGGGCTTCGGTCTTTTCGGGCGATGTTTGTTTTCGAAGATGCGACGGTTCCCCGACGGGCCGGATGCATTCCTTCGCTTTCGTTTCAACGCCGGTTCCCTCCCGAAACGGTTGCGGAATCGCGCCCGACAACGGTCTGGTTTGCCCTAATACTTCGCTATGAAGCCGATTCGGTTGCGAAGCGAAAGGGGAGGACCATGAAACGGAAGATGAAGATGCTCGCGGGAGCCGCCATCGTGATTCTCGCCTTCGCGCCGTTCCTGTAGGGCGCCCTGGGAAACGCGAACGAATTCTGTCTATTCTTTGATGAAACGTATGTTCGCGTTTTTGCTGCGTGCAGTGGCTTTCTGACTTGCTATACTCTGCCTCCGAGAAAACGAGTGCGGGCGCGGCCGCTCCCCGGTCCGGGGGCGCGCCGGGTCCGCGTTGCCAGGATAGGAAGCAGGGCCCATGAGCCAGAACGCCATCGTCATCAAAGGCGCGCGCGAGCACAACCTCAAGAACATCGACCTGACCATACCCCGGGACAAGCTGGTGGTCATCACCGGGCTTTCCGGTAGCGGTAAGAGTTCGCTGGCCTTCGACACCATGTACGCCGAGGGGCAGCGACGCTACGTGGAGAGCCTCTCCAGCTACGCCCGCATGTTCCTGGGGCAGATGTCCAAGCCGGACCTCGACAGCATCGACGGGCTGTCCCCGGCTGTGTCCATCGACCAGAAGACCACCTCGCGCAACCCGCGCTCCACGGTGGGCACCACCACCGAGATCTACGACTATTTGCGCCTGCTGTACGCGCGGGTGGGCGTGCCCCATTGCCCGGAGTGCGGCCGCGTCATCAAGTCCCAGACCACCGACCAGGTGACCGACGACATCCTGGCCCTGGCGCCCGAGGGCCGCGCCATCATCATGGCGCCGGTGGTGGCCGGGCGCAAGGGCGAGTTCACGAAGCTCTTCTCCGACCTGCAGAAGGAGGGCTTCGGGCGCGTGCGCATCGACGGCGAGATCGTAAAGCTTGCGGGCGAGCCGCTGGTGCTGAACAAGAAGATCAAGCACTTCATCGACGTAGTGGTTGACCGCGTGACGCTGAAGGAGTCGGCCCGCAGCCGCGTGGCCCAGGCCGTGGAGCTGGCCACGTCTCTGGCCGACGGGCGCGTGCTCGTGCAGCTGCTCGACGAGGACGGCAAGCCCCTGGGCGAGGCAGGCGGTACCTCCAGCGGCGCCACCGGCGGCCTGGGCGAGGGCGAGCACCTGTTCTCGCTGGCCCTGGCATGCCCCGAGCACGGCCACTCCATAGACGAGCTGCAGCCACGAGACTTCAGCTTCAACGCCCCCTACGGCGCCTGCCCCGACTGCCTGGGCATCGGCTCGCGGGAGGAGGTGGAC
>DBFAWQ010000066.1:0-4766 GCA_048242115.1 Eggerthellaceae bacterium | reverse complement strand
GACGCCGAGATCGTGCGTCTGGAAGACAGCCCCATCTATTACTCGCAGTCCGAGCCGCTTGTGCGCAACATCGATCGCCACGTGCAGCTGAAGTATCCCTTCTACATGTTCGACGAGAAATCCTTCGAGATCGACGACGACGGGCACCCCTGGTGGATTTGCCCGGTGCAGACGCGCACGATCGGCCTGTTCGGGGGCACCACCATCGACCGCGTGGTGCTTTGCGACGCCACTACCGGCGAATGCCAGGACCTGGCCATAGAGGATTGTCCCGAATGGGTGGACAGGGTGTATCCGGCCGAACTCCTCATCGAGCAGTACAACTGGTCGGGCAAGTACAAGAACGGCTGGCTGAACTCGTTCCTCGGCCAGGAGGGGGTCGTTCGCACCACGCCGGGCCTGGACGGGCGCCTGGGCTACAACTACATCGCCAAGGACGACGACGTGTGGGTCTACACCGGCGTCACCTCCGCCACGGCCGACAACTCCATCGTGGGCTTCGTGCTGATCAACCAGCGCACCGCCGAATCCCATTACTACTCGGTGCCCGGAGCTACGGAGGATTCGGCCATGGCGTCCGCCGAGGGCCAGGTGCAGAACCTGCGCTACACCGCCACCTTCCCGCTGCTGATCAACGTGGCCAACCAGCCCACCTACTTCATGGCGCTGAAGGATTCGGCGGGGCTGGTGAAGAAGTTCGCCATGATCGACATCCGCCGCTACCAGAACGTGGCCATCGGCGATACCGTGGCGGACTGCCAGAAGTCCTACGAGCAGCTGCTGGCCACCAACGGGGTGGACACCACCGGCGGCGTCGTGCTCGACACCAAGCATGCGAGCGGCACCATCGTCCATATGGCCCAGGCGGTGCTGGAGGGCAACACGCATTTCTACGTGAAGATCGACGGCGACGACGCGCTGTACGACTTCGCGCTGCCGGGCCTTCTGGACATCGTGGGTTACGGCGAGGGCGACCGCATCCAGTTCAACTACCTGGAGACGGACAGCTCCCCGGTTCCCGTGGAGAGCATCGGGCCGGCCTCGGCGGGGGCGGCTTCGGGTTCGACGGCGCCCTCTTCGGAGACGGCGGCCGACAACGGGCAGGGGGCGGCCCAGCAGGGCACCGGCACCGTGAACGGCCCTGAGGACGCTCAGGCGCGTCCTTAGTCACGACAAGGCCGAAAGGCGGCGCGGTTGCGCGCGAGCGGAGGATTTCGCGGGAGTCGGCCCCGCGGCCGCTGCTCGCACGGCGTGCCGCCTTCGCGACCGAAGGCGTTCCGAAAGCTTAAGGACGGTTCAGATTCCTGCCGTCTTCGGATTCTTTCGGCTGCTCGGGGTCATCTTGGCCGGGGCGGTTCGGGGACTTCGATATACTAGCGAAAAGTGCGCGCAGGTAGCAGGCGTCGAGGATATCGGCGCGTGTCGGGGAGGGAAACGGGGCTGGTTTCGTGAGTGCGAGCGTTGGGAAAGCTGAACTGCGGGGGGTCGCGATCGACGAGACCCCCATAGACAAGCGCAGGCTGCCGCTGCTCGCGAAGTTGTTCGGTGCGGCCTGCATCATCTGGGGCGCGGGGGTGGCCGTGCTGCTCACCCTGCTCATCGTGGGGGTGGCGCATTTCGTCTACAGCAACGGCCTGCAGACCGATTCCTCCAACGTGGCGCTGGTCATCGCGGTCGTCCAATCGGCGCTGCTGCTGGTGGAGGCCGTCATGCTCGTCGTGCTGGGCGTGCGCCTGCTGCGCAACAAGCGACGTTTCGCCGCCCAGACCGCCGAGGCCCTGGTGTTCGTGGCCGTCGGCATTATCGTCTGCAACGTCATGGACAGCGGCATCCATGCCTCGCTCATCCCCGACGCCGTAACCGTGGTGTTCCTCGTCGTCCTGCAGAGCTATTTGGACCCGAGCCTTGCCCAGGAGCGCGAGCTTCGTCGGAAGCTGCGCGAGATGGAGACCCGCGACGAGGCAGAGGAGGGGAGCCTTGGCCTCGATCAGACCGGTCGCGGCTACATCACGCTCAACTTCTTCAACCTGTTCTGGATCTTCGTGGTGTGCTCGGTCATCGGGCTTCTGGCCGAGGTGGTCTACCATATGGTGGTGGTCGACCCGGGCCATTACGAGGACCGGGCGGGGCTTCTGTTCGGGCCGTTCTCGCCCATCTACGGCTTCGGCGGCGTGCTCATGACCATGGCGCTTAACCGCTACTACAAAAGCAACGTCGTGGTGGTGTTCCTGGTGAGCGCGGTGATCGGCGGAGCCTTCGAATACCTGGTCAGCTGGTTCATGCAGTTCGCCTTCGGCGTGGTGGCCTGGGACTACACCGGGACGTTTTTGTCCATCGACGGGCGCACGAACGCCTATTTCATGTGCCTGTGGGGGCTGATGGGCGTCGTCTGGATCAAGGTGGCGCTGCCCGTCATGCTGAAGCTGGTGAACCTCATCCCGTGGAACTGGCGCTACGCGCTCACCTCCGTGGCCGCCGCCCTCATGATAGCCGACGGCGTGTTCACCCTCATGGCCTTGGACTGCTGGTACCTGCGCCAGGCCCATGCGCCGCAGGACACCGCCGTCCAGCAGTTCTTCGACCGCCATTTCGACGACGCCTTCATGGAGCACCGATTCCAGAGCATGTCCATCGACCCGGACGCCGCCGCCCGCTTGCGGTGAGATGCTCCTGCGGTATGCAGTAACGCCGAAGAAGCAGGGCGGGCGGCGGAGGCCGTGGAATTGTGTGCTAACCTTTCCCGCGGGACAAAGACGCTTCGCGACAAGCCCTTCCGCGGCAACGCCGGTGAAGGCTGCTCTGGAACGGGACCGATGAAGGCGACCTTCCGACGGGACGGACGAAAGCCGTTGCGCAACGGGGGCAGCGGGAGGCGTTCTGCAACGAAATCGACGAAAGGCATCTTCATGGCTAACTGCGACATCAAGGACCCGGCGCTGGCCGACCAGGGACTCGCCCGCATCCTGTGGGCCGACCGCGACATGCCGGTGCTGGCGGCCATCCGCGAGCGCTTCGAGCGCGAGAAGCCCCTGCAGGGCGTGCGCATCGGCGCCTGCATGCACGTGACCACCGAGACCGCCAACCTCATGCGGGCGCTGGTGGCTTCGGGCGCCCAGGTGGCGCTGTGCGCGAGCAACCCGCTGTCCACCCAGGACGACACCGCCGCGTCGCTGGTGCGGGACTTCGGCGTGGACGTGTTCGCCATCGAAGGGGAGGACATGGACACCTACCACCGCCACATCAAGGCCGTGGTGGACACGAACCCCCAGATCATCATGGACGACGGCGCCGATCTGGACACCGCCCTGCACACTCTCTACACCGACAAGCTGGCCGGCGTGGAGGGGGGCACCGAGGAGACCACCACCGGGGTGGTGCGCCTCATGGCCATGGCCGCCGACGGCACGCTGGGCTATCCGGTGTTCAACATCAACGACGCCAACACCAAGCACTGCTTCGACAACCACTACGGCACGGGCCAGTCCACCCTGGACGGCATCGTGCGCGCCACGAACCGTCTTTTGTGCGGGCGCACCCTGGTGGTGTCGGGCTACGGCTACTGCGGCTCGGGGCTCGCCCAGCGGGCCCGGGGCATGGGCATGGACGTCATCGTCTGCGAGGTGGACCCTCTGAAGGCGTTGGAGGCCCATATGGAGGGCTACCGCGTGATGCCGGCGGCCGAGGCGGCGAAGCAGGCCGACGTGTGGGTGACGGTGACCGGCGACTGCAAGGTGATCGATGGCCCCGCCTTCGAGAACATGAAGGACGGCGCCATCCTGTGCAACTCCGGGCACTTTGACTCCGAGATCAACCTGGGCTGGCTGGAGGACCACGCGGTGTCGAAGGTGGAGCTGAAGCCGCTGGTGGAGGAATACACCCTGGCCGACGGCCGCACCGTGGTGGTGCTCGCCCAGGGGAGGCTGGTGAACCTGGCCTGCGCCGAGGGGCATCCCGCGTCGGTCATGGACATGAGCTTCGCGAACCAGGCCCTGGCGGCGGAGTACCTGCACAAGCATGCCGGCGAGCTTGAGAACAAGGTCTACGACGTGCCGGCCGAGATCGACGACGGCGTGGCGCGGGTGAAGCTTCAGACGCTCGGCATCGCCATCGACGAGCTCACCGAGGAGCAGAAGGCCTACATGAGCAGCTGGAACTTCTAAGTGCGCTCATAGGGAAGCGGTGCGAAAGGAAAAGCCCTCCGGACGGAGGGCTTTCGCTTTTCTGGAGCCAGCGACAGGATTCGAACCTGCAACAGGCGGTTTACAAAACCGCTACGCTACCGTTGCGTCACGCTGGCTTGGCGCAATTCGCTATTGTAAGGCAAAACGCGGGCGGCGGTGCGGACGTTTTGCCCTTTGCGGAGAAAGCGCCACAGCTGCAGTCAGCTAGTCGTGGCGGCGACGGAGGATTCTGATCAGGACGGCGCCACTGGACAGCGTGAGGGTCGCCAGGCCCAGCATCGCGGCGGCAAGGGGGTCGCCGGTCTTTGTGAGGCTCACGAGCCTGCTCGCCAGCGTGTCCTCGGCCGGACCGTCGGCCTTGGGGAGGGGTGCGGGCGACCGGTCGCCGCCGTTGCCGCTACCGTTCCCGCTGCCGCCGTTCCCGTCTCCGCTGCCGCCATCCCCGTTCCCGCCGTCGCCTCCGCCGTCCGGCGTGGGGGTATCGGGCTCCTGGGGCTTCGGGCCTTCGGGTTTGGGGTCCGAGGGATTCGGATCGTCGGGCGTGGGGTCGTCGGGCGTGGGGTCGTCCGGCTTGGGATCGTCGGG
>DBFAWQ010000065.1:0-9945 GCA_048242115.1 Eggerthellaceae bacterium | reverse complement strand
TTCGATCCCATCTTGTAACCTTTCTGGTACACCTCGTGGACCGTCTCGTCGAAGGCCTCGGCATCGCTGACCGTAGCCACGGCCTGGGCCTCCAGCGCGTCGAAGGGCTCGCCGACGGGGTCTATTGCGACAAGGCCGTCCTTCTCAAGCGTGTGCGACAGCTTCGTCGAAACCGCCTTCACGCCGTCCAGAAGGCCCGCCTCGCCATGGGCCTCGGCGTAGGCGATGGTGCGCTCGAAGTCGTCGAGCACCGGCAGCAGGCTGGTGACCAGCTTCTCCGTGGCACGCGCCTTCTCGGCCTCCCGCTGCTCTGCGGTACGCCGGCGGTAGGTGTCCCATTCCGCGTGCAGGCGCATGTACTTGTCCTGCCAGTCCTTCGTCTCGGCCTGGGCCTTCAGAAGCAGGTCCTCCGCGACGGTGGCCGTCTCGGTGCCCTCCGGCCCTTCCACGACCACTTCCACGGCGTCCTCCACGGGAGCTTCGCCGTCGGCCGCCACGGGATCGGTCGGCGAGGGGGCGGCCCCGGGCGCCTGCTTGGCGTCAGGCGCCTGGGCCGCACTTTGGCCTGCTGCTTCGCGCCCCGGGGTGGGAGTGCTCTGCATCATGGCTGCTACTTCCCTTCGGTCTCGTCGTCGACCACCTCGTAGTCGGCCTCGATGGTATCGTCGGCCGGGGTGCTCTCGGCAGCCGCGGCAGCGGAGGCCTGGGCCGGGCCCTCGGTGGAGTACACGACCTCGGCCAGCTTGTACCCGGCCTGCTGCATCTGCTCGGTGGCGGACTTGATGGCCTCGACATCGGTGCCCTCAAGAGCGCTCTTCGCGGCGGCGATGGCGGACTCGGCCTGGCTCTTCACGTCGGACGGGGCCTTGTCGCCCACCTCGGCCAGCGTCTGCTCGGTGGCGTTCACCAGCGCGTCGCAGTTGTTGCGCACTTCCACTTCCTCGCGGCGGCGCTTGTCCTCCTCGGCATGCTGCTCGGCGTCGCGGACCATGCGGTCCACTTCGTCGTCGTTCAGGGCCGTGGAGCCGCTGATGGTGATCTGCTGCTGCTTGCCGGTGCCCAGGTCCTTGGCGGACACGTTCACGATGCCGTTGGCGTCGATGTCGAAGGTGACCTCGATCTGCGGCACGCCGCGACGGGCAGCCGGGATGCCGGTCAGCTGGAACTTGCCCAGCGTCTTGTTGTCGGAGGCCATCTGGCGCTCGCCCTGCAGCACGTGCACTTCCACGCTGGTCTGGTTGTCGGAAGCCGTGGAGTAGATCTCTGTCTTGCGGGTGGGGATGGTGGTGTTGCGCTCGATCATCTTGGTCATGACGCCGCCCATGGTCTCGACGCCCAGGGACAACGGGGTCACGTCCAGAAGCAGGATGCCCTCGACGTCGCCGGCCAGCACGCCGCCCTGCACGGCCGCGCCCATGGCCACGACCTCGTCGGGGTTCACGGACATGTTGGGGTTCTTGCCCGTGAGCTTCTTCACCAGCTCCTGCACGGCGGGCATACGGGTGGAGCCGCCCACCAGGATGACCTCGTCAAGGTCGCCGGCCTTCAGGCCCGCGTCGGCGAGCGCCTGCTCCACAGGCTTCTTGCAGCGGTCCAGCAGGTCCTTGGTGATGCGCTCGAACTCCACGCGGGTCAGCGTGTAATCCAGATGCTTCGGGCCGCTGGCGTCGGCGGTGATGAAAGGCAGGTTGATGTTGGTCTGGGTGGTGGAGGAAAGCTCCATCTTGGCCTTCTCCGCGGCCTCCTTCAGGCGCTGCAGGGCCATCTTGTCGGTGCGCAGGTCGATGCCGTTGTCGGCCTTGAACTTGTCGGCCAGCCAATCGATGATGCGCTGGTCCCAATCGTCGCCGCCCAGGTGGTTGTCGCCGGCGGTGGAGGCTACCTCGAACACGCCGTCGCCCAGCTCCAGCACCGACACGTCGAAAGTGCCGCCGCCCAGGTCGAACACCAGGATCTTCTCGTCCTTGTTCGTCTTGTCAAGGCCGTAGGCCAAAGCGGCCGCCGTCGGCTCGTTGATGATGCGCAGCACTTCCAGGCCGGCGATCTTGCCGGCGTCCTTGGTGGCCTGGCGCTGAGCGTCGTTGAAGTAGGCGGGCACGGTGATGACGGCCTGCGTGATGGGGGCGCCCAGCTGCTTCTCCGCGTCGGCCTTCAGCTTCTGCAGCACCATGGCCGAGATCTCCTCGGGGGTGTAGTCCTTGCCGTCGATGTCGACCACGGCGCGGCCGTCCTTGCCCTTCTGGACCTTGTAGCTGACGGTCTTGCGCTCTTCGGGGGTCTCGTCGAAGCTGCGGCCGATGAAACGCTTCACGGACGAGACGGTGTTCTCGGGGTTGGTGACGGCCTGGTTCTTCGCAGCCTTGCCGACCACGCGCTCGCCGTCCTTGCGGAAGCCCTCGACCGACGGGGTGGTGCGGTCGCCTTCGGCGTTCACCAGGATTTCGGGCTCGGAGCCCTCCATGACGGCCATCGCGGAGTTGGTAGTGCCAAGATCGATGCCAAGAATCTTTGCCATTTTGTTCGTTCCTCTCAGTCGGGGTTCATACCTACTGTGATTCCGTCGGTAAAACCCATCGTCCCGATTGGCCGGAATCCGTTTGCTTTATAGATTCCGACTCAATCTGTCTTTATGGTTACACACTATATAATCTAAGTCTCTATCTGTCAAGTTTTATAGTGCGCACGACGATAGTTTTTATCAACAGACTTACTATAGTCGCCTCCAACTCCCCTACGGCCGAGCGAAAGCATCCGTTACACGCTGGTCATGTGCCCGTTTCCTTCGCAACGCAAGAAACGCGCCCCCCGAAGGGACGCGTTTCCGAAAATCGAACATATGTGTGTGCTTTATGGAGAAGCCCGTTGCCCAACAGCGCACAACCGGAGGATTCGGCGGCAAATCCCGCAAAACCCTTCGCTTATGCACTGTGCGCTCGGCCGACAACCCGATGCGGACCTTGCACGGGGCAGGCGCAACCAGAAAGCTGTACCGGGCGCTTAGCGCCGATGTTTCGGACGGGGACGATTGCGCAGGGCCAGAAGCATCACGACGAGGGATCCTGCGGCCACCATCGCCACGGTCCAGGGAAGCGCGGCGTTGTCGCCCGTCCTGCCGAGCGCCACCATCCGATGGCCGTTCGCCTTCGAGTCCGCCGCATCCGTCCCGGAGCCCTTCGTGCCGGCACCGTCCTGTGAACCGCCGCCTCCCTGAGCACCAACCGAGCCGCCCGAGCCCTCCGAGCCGCCTGAACCGTTGGGATCGTCAGCTCCGCTGGAACCGCCGTTATCGCCGGACCCGTTCTCGCCGCCGGAGCCGTTCGGGTCGTTCACGTCGCCCGCACCGCCCGAACCATTCGGATCGTCGGAATCCCCAGGCTTGCTCGGGTCGTCCGGATCACCCGGGTCGTCCGGATCGTCGGGATCGTCGGGATCGTCGGGGTCGTAGGGCCTGCCCCCTTCGAACTGCACGTATACGTGGTGCGGGCCGTCCACATCGGAAAGCGTCACGCCGTCCTCGCCCAGCAGGTCGGGCCGCTCGACGCCATCGACGTACACCATCACCGGGGACTTACCGCCCTCGCCGACCCATGTGACCTGGTAGGAACCGCCCGAAGGCACATGGGCGGAGGGGCTCACCTCGCCGTTGCCGGACCCTTCAACCGTAATTTGGTAATACCCCGCTGGTGGATCGCTGGGCAGGAACTCAGGCGGCTGGGAGCGAAGAACCACGCGAACCTGGTGGTCGGCGTCAATGTCGTCGAAGGTCACACTGTTGTCGGTCGGGGTGGCAACCAGGTTGCCGTCCACGTACACTGCAGCCACCTCGCTTCCCTCGCCCACCGTCCAGGTCACCTTGTGGCTGTCCCCCGCATCCACCGTGACGGCTTCGGAGATGGTGCCCGAACCTCCGCTTATGGAGGTGCTCACGGTGAAGCGGTCCGCCGCGTCGGGACCGCCCGTGCTGAACACCACATGGATCTTGTGATCGGCCATCACGTTCTCGAACAGGAACGATCCCGCAGCTTCGCGAGCTTGGACCGCTCGCGTCCGGAACGCAACGCTCGCCCCGGAGCCCTGCTGAGTCAGGTCGGGCCGGTCGATGCCGTCCACCTGCACGCGCAGGACGCGCTCCCCGTCGTCGGGTCGCCAGGTCACCGTGTGCGAGCCGCCGTAAGCCACGCTCGCAGACTTGCCGGCGCTTCCGCCGCCCTCGCAGGTCACGTCGATGGAGTAGTAGCCGGTGACCTCGAAGGTCTTGGTAGGCTGCACCGAAACAACCACGCTGTGGTTCTCCGTTATGTCGTCGAACACCACCTGGGTGCCCACCAGCAAATCGTCCCGCGGCACACCGTCCACCTGCACGGAGGCCACACGCCACCCGTCCGGCGCAGACCACGCGACCACGTGGTCCGAGCTGTGGGCCTCGAGATTGTCCATAGAGGCCGTGATGGTTCCCGGACCACCGTAAATGGAGGTGGCGATGGAGTACAGGTCGTCGCGGGCCTTCTCCTCGGCGGTGAGCACCACCTGCACCTGGCAGTTCGACTGGATGTTATCCAGCTTGAAGCTGAAAACACCGCCCGAAGTGTATTCCGACGGGTCGAGGACGCGACGCTCGCCGTTGCGGGTCACAACCACTCGGTCGATGAAGTAACCGTCCGCCACGTTCCATGAAACGGTGCGTTCACCGCCTGCGGAAACCGTGGCGCTGGGCGTGATAGAACCAGCTCCGCCCACGATGGAGGTAGCAAGCGACAACATGGAATCGCTCGGGTCATCCGGGTCGGAAGAACCGGGGCCATCGGAGTCGGGCTGGAACGTCACCTCCACGACGTGATCGGCCCGCACGTCGGAGAACAGCTGCTGCAACGGCGCGGGCACCGGATCATCTCCGGGCACCCGGTCGAGCTCCTGGGCCGCCTTGTCGTAAACGAGCACGCCATCCACGACGACGCGAATCACGGCGGAATCCGCCTGGGGCTGCCACGTCGTGTCCACGTCAGCGCCTGCCTTCACCACCTGGGTATCCGAGATGGAGCCCGGCCCATGACCCACGGTGGTGATGGTGTACAGGTCGCGCGATGTGCGCACCTCCACCGAATGGTCGGCGGCGATGTCGTTGAAGACAAGAGACAGGTCGGCGGCGTAGGGCTGGCCGTCCACCAGCACCTCGGCCAGTCTGTAGCCCGAGGCGATGGCCCAACGTACCTCCGACGAGCTTCCCTTCAGAGCGTTCGCCGTGGGAGTGATGAAGGACACGCCCTCGTCCCCCTTGGTCGCGATGCGGAAGACATCGCGCTCCGAATCGGAAGGAGCGTCCGGATCGTCTTCGACGAAGGTCACCATCACCTTGTGCGCAGCACCCTCTATAGGCAGCTCGAAGCCTTCGGCACCCAGCAAATCATCGCGCACCGCACCGTCGACGACCACGGTGCCCACATGCCAGCCTTCGGCAGCCTTCCAGGCAAGACCGGCCGAACCCTCCCCGTCGAAAAGGCCCGTGGCCTCGTGCACGCCCGACGCCGCCCCCAACGTCCCCTCGCCCACCTGGGCAAGCTCCACCGGGTAACGCGGTGTATCCGAGGAGGTCTTGGTCTCCACGAGACCCAGGTCCTCGATGACGAAGTCCTGGTGAACGCCGTCGTTCTCGTCCACATAGGCGCCTCGGAGCGACGCCTAGTTGACGTACTCGCGGTAATCTTGGGAGCCTTTGGCGGTACCCTCGAAAATCACCTCGAAGTAGCCGCCGGGCTTGATTTTGCTGAGCGTAGCGTCATCCGGGGTTTCCAGCACGATGGTGTCGTCGGTGACCTGGGCTACCAGCAAGCTGAAATCAGCCTCGCTGTTGTAGCCGGAATAATAGCGCGCCGTAATCTCGGCACCTTCGGCCACGCTATTGAAGATATGGGCGAACGCAGGCGCCTTGATCGACACAGAAGCCTTTTCAAGCCCCAGGTAGCTGTCCGCTTTGGAAACGTTGACCGAACGGACCGTCGCCTTCAGTCGGTCGCCTTCTCGGGCGTAGTCAGCCGCCAGGCTAAAGCCGGCATCGGCCGTGGAGTAGTGCTGCGTCAGGTTCGTGATGGCGAACGTCGTCTGGAACTCGGGCACCAGGATATCGGCCGCAAGCCCTAGCGCGCTCAGCAGCGTGGGGGCATCAGAGGTGGACACTGTGGCCTTAACCCCGTTCTCGCCGCCGGCAAGCACCTTGTTGTCCGAGGCGTCCCCGAAACGGAGCCGGTTCAGGTCGACCAGGCTAAGGTCGGTGTTGTAAATGGGCGTACCAGCCGGAAACGGCGCATACGCCGCTCCTGTGGAGCTTGCCCCCGGGGAGGTCTGCACGTCGGCATCCTTGTTGAAGATGCGGAAGCGGAAGAAATGGTCTGCGGGGAAAAGCGTCGTGCCGTCCTCGGCCAGGTAGCGCACCTTCGCAGGGCTGCCACCCGTACCCGCAGCCAGGTTCAGGGACTGGTTGCTGTCTATGTCGGTCCCGTCCATGGACACGACCACCTCGCCGGTCGGGTTGCTCGCGATGCTCAGCCCGTTTCCCGATATGACGGCGCTAGCCGCGCCTCCCCTCACCACCGAGGTGCCGCCCAGCATGAGACGCACCATGCGGACGGGAAGGCCGGCGTCGCGCTCCACCACGATGAGCTTCCAGGCGCCGAAGTAGTCGGAGCCGGACTTGTCGTCACCCATGGGAGTGGAGGGGATATTGATGCCCGTGTAGGTTCCGTAGCCCTGGTTCTTCACGAAGTCGGTCACGTCGAAGAAGCACGAGACCCGGGCGAAGTTGGGGTTGTCGATGAAGAGGTACTGGGGATAATAGTGCCTGATGGCTCCAGCCGGGCCCTTGATGCCCACGCCGTAGTTGCTCAAAGGATAGTTGGCGCCGCTCGCCCCGCTGCGAAAACTCGCATGCTGGGTTGCCGCCACCACCAGGTAAGCCGCCACGACGTTGTCGGTGGAGCCGCCGCTCGGCTGGGCGAGCACCGCGGAGCTGGAATTTGTGCGGGGCGCAGTGCCGTCGAACCCTCCCACCTTGATGGAGCCGCTGTTCTGAAGAGCCGGCAGCTTGCTTTCCGCATCGGGATCGCTGTGGACGGCAGTTTCCAGCCTGGCTTGGGTATCGTACTTGCCGCGGACGACGGTATTGCCCGCCACATTGAAGCGGTAGGGCCCCACGAACGTGAGGTTGCACAGCTCGTCGAGGGCCGCGTTCTTGTTCTTGGCCTCCGCCCCGAAGGCGTTGTCGTACACCGTGGCGTTGCCCTTGTACGCCTCGCCCACCACCGTCACCGAAGCGTCGTCGTGGGTAACCAGCTCATCGGCGAAGGAGAGCGCCGGCAGCAAGCCTGCCGCGAGGGCGACGGACGCGAACAGGCAGAGAGCCTTTCGCGCAAGCGCCCGCGTTCGCGCGGGATATGATGCAAGAGCGGCGTTTCCCATGGGACCTCTTTTCCGCTGGCGCGTCTTCAGCCGGCAAACCCGGAGAAGGCGCAGTATGACACCTCGGCAACCAAAAGCTCTATAACGAAGTATGTTACCCCCAATCGTTACGGAAAGGCAACAATCTCCCCGCCAAGGCCCTAAAACACCGCCGAGGGGTGCTGGAAGCATCGGCCTCCGGCACCCCTCGCACTACCATATATATGTTGCGAAACCTGCGGCCCCACGGCGCGCCGGCTTCGGCCGTGCGCTACCAGCGCGGGATGTCGCGGCTGATGATCTCGGGCTTGTCCCACATGAACTTGCCGTCGGGGGCGCGGAACATGTCCTCGACGTCGTCGAACTTCGCCGGATGCGACGGCGTGAGGCCGCCGGTCAGCGCATAGATAACCGTGTAGCGGCCCGCGTTGAAGCAGTGGCCGTTGGACGACCCGGCCGGCATGTGCCAGTTGATGCCGCCGCACACGTCGCCCGCGTTCACGCCCGCGCTGAACAGGCCGGGGATGGGGGTGCCCTGTGCGTCCACCACCTGGTAGTGCTCGTCCACCAGAAGGCCGCCGTTGTTCGCCGAAAGCGTCTCGGGGTCGTTGATGATGCCGTAGAACGGAGGCGTGTCGATAGCCTTCATGTAGTCCGGGTCCTTGCCGAACTCGGTATCGGCGCCGGCCGCGCACAGCTTGTTGTAGCGCTCGATGCCGTCAAGGAAGGGCTTCGGATCGTCGATGCCCATGTTGTACAGCAGCTCCTCCAGCGTGTCGCCCTTGTAGGTGGCCAGACCCACGCCCAGGCCCGAACCGCGCTCGCCGCCGCCATCGATGGTGCCCTGGACCAGCGCCTCCACGTCGTCGACCGTGGCAACTCCGGGGTACTTCTCCTCCACACCCGCGTCCAGGAAGCGGTAGATGTACTTCTTCATGTCGGCCGGGTAGTGGTACTTCATGACGGTGTTCCAGTCGGTCATGACGCACTGCTCGTTCATGAAGCGGTTGCCTTCGGGGTCAAGCGAAAGAAGCGGCGTGGCCAAAAACACGCGGTCGTCGGAGAACAGGCTGTGGATCTGCCGCGGATGGGGGCCCGGGGTCGGAATACTTGTGGGCCACGCAGGAAGCGCCAGCTCCGTTGGCCGAGACCGCGGGCTCCTTCTGCAGGCAGCATACGCTGGCCCCCTCCTCCAGGGCGGTCAGCACCGCGGGCACGCCGGCGCACCCGGCCCCCACCACCACGATGTCGTAGATCTCTTCGGCGGCGAAGTCGGTGACGGGCTCAAGCTCCACGGCGGAGTTCTCGATGTCGGCCATGCTGATGCTGTCGGGAAGGTCTGTGGAAGCGGCGGCGTTGCCGGAAACCGTGGCGGCCTGGCTCTTCGTCGGGGCGTTCCCGCAGCCGGCCAGGGCGCCCAGGGCCAGCCCCGAGGCCGCCACCAGGCTTCCCTTCAGAAACGAACGACGGTTGCAAGACATTGGCTCTACGCTCATGGTACATCCTCCTTCTGCGCGCCTTCCGTCGGCGTGGAGGTCTCCTTCCCCGTGTTCGCCGGCTTCGTCTCCCCGCTGCTGTCGGGCCTGTCGGTCTACCTGTGGCTGGGGGCCTGCATCATCCCCGCCATCCTGCTGCTCATCCTGGCCGTATTCAAGATGCAGGGAACGGCGGCCGCGCAGGCAAACGCAGGTCCGTCGGAGCAGGCGGCCGCAAACACTGGAAGCGCCCCCGCGAACGCAGCGCCTGTCGAGAGCGTTTCTCTTCCGACCGAGGAAGAGTCGGCAGCCTCTCTTGACGCCGCAACCGCCGATATGTCCGCCAGCCTGGCGGGCGTCATGGGAGCAGCAGCCCCCCGTTCCGGGTTTCCTTCGGCTCCCGCAGTAGCCCCATCAGCAGCGGGCGCGGGGAGCCAGGAACCAGCCGAATCCGCTCCTGCTCCCAACGCCAGTGGCCAGACGGCCCTGGACGCTCGGTGCGCAGCTCTCGCAAACCGCCATGGCCTCACCCCGCGCGAGAGCGAGGTGCTGCGCCTGCTCGCCGCCGGCAACTCGCAGCGAAAGATAGCCGACGTGCTGGTGGTGTCGCTCAGCAGCGCGCAGACCTATTCGAAGAACGTCTACCGCAAGCTGGGAGTCCACTCCCGCCAAGAGGTCATCGACCTGGTGAGCCAGGACGATTAGGGCTCGCTGGCGTCTTGCCCGCATCCATCAACCGGTCGTCGTTCCCCTTAACCCCTTGCTTTTCTCGCGCATGTTAGCTTTTGCAACTTTTGCAAGCTTTTGCAAGCTTTTGTGGCTTTTGCAAACTTTTGCGAATCTCGCACTGAGTCTTCGGTGCCCTTTTGCCCCCCGTCGAATCACGTTTTCCCCGTATTCTGTCTCTTGGAAATTACTTCGTTCGCCGCAATTCTCTTTGTTTTATGGTAAATTGCGTCGTACGAACGAATTATCTGCCTTACTCGCACAATTTCGCCGTACGAAGGAAGGATGCCCGTGAGCACAGCGCATTCCCCCAAAG
>DBFAWQ010000064.1:0-2875 GCA_048242115.1 Eggerthellaceae bacterium | reverse complement strand
CCCAAGCGGTGGTCCGCCTTTTCGTTTTCGCCGTTCTATCTGCAAAAAGGTAAACATTCATCCTTTTCCTCCATGGAGAAGCCGTAGCGTTTTCTTTTGGAGAAGGAAGGGTGGCGAAGGGCTTCGTTGTTGGACTATAATGACCCGTTGGAGTTTGTCGCTGCAGCGCTTGCGGCGGCCTTTCGACGGCTGGGTGAGGCAGCCGAGACCCTTCAGAAAGGAGGACGCCCGGTGAACAATCTTCTCCGTTTGGTCGGCAAGCGCTTGATCGCGCTGCCAATCATGGTGTTCGGCGTGGCCCTGCTCGTGTTCTTCATCATGTCGTTCTCTCCGATCGACCCGGCCTACTCGGCTCTGGGTGAAAGCGCGAGCCCCGAAGCCATCAACGCCTACCGCCAGCAGCACGGGCTCGACCAGCCGTGGATCGTCCAGTTCGGCCAGTTCCTGCTGGGGCTGCTCCAGGGCGACCTGGGCACCTACGGCCCGGCCCAGAACCCCGTCATGGACCGCGTGGCCGCGGCGCTTCCCATCACGCTGCAGCTGACCTTCATCGGCCTCATCATCGCCGTGGTCATCGCCGTCATCTTAGGAATAATCTCGGCCGTGTACCGCGACAAATGGCCCGACCAGGTCATCCGCGTGTTCTCCATCCTGTGCATCGCCACGCCCTCCTTCTGGCTGGCGGTTCTGCTCATCCTGCTGTTCACCTCCACGCTGCACATGTTCCCGGCCTCCGGCGACCTGCCGAACTTCTTCGCGAACCCGGGCGGCTACATGGCGCGCATCATCATGCCCGCCTTTGCCCTGGGCGTGCCCGTGGCCGGCAGCCTCACCCGCGTCATCCGCACCGCCATGGTGGAGGAGCTGGACAAGGACTACGTGCGCACGGCCATTGGCGCCGGCATCCCGTACCACACGGTGGTGGCCCGAAACGTCCTGCGCAACGCCCTCATCACGCCGGTCACGGTGCTGGGCCTGCGCATCGGGTACCTGATCGGCGGCGCGGTGGTCATCGAGGTCATCTTCAACCTGCCGGGCATGGGCATGACCATCCTGCAGGGCGTGCAGTCCAACTACCCCACGTTGGTGCAGGGCGTGACGGTGACCGTCGCCGTGGCGTTCATCATCATCAACATCGTGGTGGACATGCTCTACATCCTCATCAACCCGCGCATTAGGACGGTGTAGCTATGGTGAAACTTCGCGAGGGGACCACCGCCAAGCTGGAGGCGAACCCGGGCAAGGTGCACTTCCGCGCCTGGAAGGCCATGTCCCGGGGCGCGCGCATCTCGCTGGTGGTGCTGGTCCTGCTGCTGCTCTCGGCCGTGTTCGCACCGCTCATCGCGCCCCACGACCCGCTGGAGATCTACGTGGCGCGCCAGGCCCCCAGCTTCGAGTTCCCCTTCGGAACCGACGACAAGGGCCGCGACGTGCTCTCCCGCATGATCTACGGGTCGCGCTACTCGCTGACCATCGGCCTTTCGGCTACGGCGCTGGCGCTGGTGTGCGGGTCGATCTTCGGCTCTGTCGCCGCGGTGTCGCGCAAGGGCGTCTCCGAGGTCATCATGCGCTGCATGGACGTCATCATGTCCTTCCCGGGCATCGCGCTGGCCTGCGTGTTCGTGACCGTGTTCGGCAACAACCTGCCGTCGCTGATCTTCGCCATCGGGTTTCTGTACATACCGCAGATCGCCCGCGTGGTGAGGGCGAACGTGGTGAGCGAGTACGGGCAGGACTACGTGCGCGCCGTAGTGGTCTCCGGCGCCCGGGCCCCGTGGATCCTCGTCAAGCACGTGGTGCGCAACTGCATCGCGCCGGTCATGGTGTTCACCATCGTGCTGGTAGCCGACGCCATCGTGTTCGAGGCGTCGCTGTCCTTCATCAACGCCGGCATTCCCGAACCTACGCCCACCTGGGGCAACATCCTGGCCGACGCCCGCGCCGGCGTGCTGGCGGGGCAGTGGTGGCAGGCGACGTTCCCCGGCCTTGCCATCATGATCACGGTGCTGTGCCTGAACATTCTGTCCGAGGGCATGACCGACGCCATGGCCGCAGCACCCAAGGCCCCCGTGAAGGCTAGCGATTCGGACCTGAACACCGACCGCGAGGCCGACCGCCTGGTGGCCGACCCCACCCTGGCCTACGCCGCCCAGGCCGAGATGCTGGAGAAGCGCCTGTGCCAGCTGGCCGAGGTGGAGAACCAGCGCACCGACCGCTTCCAGGCACATACCGAGGAAGCGCCCATCCTGGAGGTGCGCGACCTGTGCATCAAGTTCCCGCGCCACGGCGACGTGGACGTGGTGGACCCTGTGAGCTTCGTCGTGCGCCCGCACCAGACCATGGGCCTTGTCGGCGAGTCCGGCTGCGGCAAGTCCATCACCTCGCTCACCATCATGGGCCTGCTCGACAAGAAGGCCCAGATCTCCGGCGAGATTCTCTACGACGGGCGCAACCTGCTCGACCTCAACGAGAAGCAGATGAACGAGCTGCGCGGCCGCGAGATCGCCATGATCTACCAGGACGCGCTCTCCTCGCTCAACCCGTCCATGCTCATCCGCGCCCAGATGAAACAGCTCACCAAGCGCGGGGGCACCCGCACCGCCGAGGAGCTGCTCGAGCTGGTGGGCCTCGACCCGAAGCGCACGCTCGACTCGTATCCCCACGAGCTCTCCGGCGGCCAGCGCCAACGCGTGCTCATCGCCATGGCGCTCACCCGCGACCCCAAGGTCATCATCGCCGACGAGCCCACCACCGCCCTGGACGTGACGGTGCAGACGCAGGTCATCGACCTTCTGAACCGCCTGCAGAAGGAACTGGGCTTCGCCATGGTGTTCGTCAGCCACGACCTGGCGCTGGTGGCCGAGGTGGCCAACTC
>DBFAWQ010000063.1:0-29409 GCA_048242115.1 Eggerthellaceae bacterium | reverse complement strand
CATATATGGACAACCAGAATGAAATACCAGGTAGAAATGATGATTCTTCCTTCGTGGAATCAGGAGGCTACGATTATTCCGTCGTAGCCAACCCCGTGAGGATTGCGATCTACGATGATGGGCACAGCATTCCCCGCATGGTGGTGGTTCCTCCCTCCGACACGGCGGAGTTCATCGAGTCTCTGGCCCAGACCGTCTACCGCGAGGCCCGCGACGCCGGCGGCTCTCTGCCCTACACGATAATCCGCGAGGTTTCCGAGAACTTCATCCATGCTCGGTTCGCCGAGGCCACGGTTTCTATTCTCGATAGGGGAAACACCATACGATTCACCGACCAAGGCCCGGGCATCCCCGACAAGGAGCGCGCCCAGCAACCCGGTTTTACCAGGGCGGTGGAGCCCATGAAACGCTACATTCGAGGAGTCGGTAGCGGTCTGCCCATCGTTCGGGAGTATTTGGAGCTTTCCCATGGTCGCGTCACCATAGAGGACAACCTTGGTACCGGCGCCGTTGTGACCATCAGCCTTTCCGACGGCGGCCATCAGCCCGCTTCGCCGGCGAGTTCCAATCTATCTTCTTATTCGACGGGTTCCCCTTTTTCCGAGCAGGCCGTCGGTGAGGGGTATTACGGCCAAGGACAGCCCGCATACCCCGGATTCCCGTCGGACGGGTCGTCGCAGCCCTCCTACGGTACGGCTCCTTCGGCTCAGCAGTCCTACCCTCCCCTGCAGCAAGGGATGCATCCCTACGGCGCCGTCCCTGCTCCCGGTTCTGTCCCGGTGCCGTCGATCGGGGGTTATGCGGGGATGCCTTTCTCCCAAGCACCGGTGTCTGGGTATCAGGGTTACGACCCCTTGACGGGGTCTTCCGGAACGGTACCTGCCCGGGGAGCAGCCCCCGAATACCCTCAGAGGACGGTCTTTCCCGGTTCCCTTTCCGTCTCCGTCCCCGATTTGTCCGTGCGGGAACTCGATGTGCTTGCGTTGCTCTACCGCGAGGGACCGCTTCGCACGAAGGATCTCAGCGAACGGCTTCAGCTCGCCGGATCATCGGTCAACTCGGCATTCACGAAGTTGGAGTCGAAGGGGCTTGTGCAGAAGCTCGATGATAGGAGTCGTGTCCTCACCGAGATAGGGAAGCACGTCGCATCGAATGCTCTGTAATATGTTTCTCCAGGTAGGGGAGGGGTGAAACGAGGGGGACGCTTCGGCTGCCAGATCTGAAGGCATGGCGTTTTAGGCCCTCATCCTCCATCGCCGTTTCCGCTATCTGAACGTGTTTATGCAGTTCTTATGGCAAATTTGTTGTTCTCCGAGATGAACAGCAAATAGTTCTTGCATGGATTATCCCCGTGTGAAAAAATGGCCGATACGCATGTTTTGAGTGAAACGAGGGCAGAGCGGCGCCGTAGGACCCCTGCCTTTGCATGTCGAAAGGGAAGATTATGAAGCGCACCTATCAACCTAACAAGCGTAAGCGTGCAAAGTGCCACGGTTTCCGCGCCCGCATGGCGACGAAGGGCGGTCGGAGCGTTCTGGCCCGTCGCCGCGCCAAGGGTCGCAAGCGCCTTTGCGTGTAAAAACTGCGTAACCAAGCAGGTGAGAAAGGTTGGAGATCATAAAATCCCGCGAGGATATCTCCAACCTTTTTTCATGCGGTGAACGCCGTCACACCCCTTATCTGACGTTGATCATAAAGTCCCATGGAGAACACGACCGCGGCGGTCGTGTTGCTTTTGTTGCGGGAAAGAAGTTGGGGTGTGCGGTATGGCGGAATTCAGCGAAACGGCGTATGAGGGAGATTTGCCGGTTGAACGGAGGGGAATGGGAAGGTTACGACGTGGTGTTCGTTGCCAAGCGCCGTATCCTCGATGTTCCCTATGACACGGTGCAGCGGGCCTACTGCGACCTGCTGGGCGGACGGAAGACCGGCGTACGATGAGTGGGAAGGCCGCGGTAGGTGTGAATCGTCGTAGCGGGGTCGAGCTGCTGAGGAAGCTCCCCTGCGCCATTGCCTTGCTTCTCATAAGGTTCTACCGTGCGGCAATCTCTCCGATGTTTCCCTCCTGCTGTCGGTTCACCCCCACCTGCTCCGAATACGGAATGATAGCTTTTCAACGGTATGGGTTCCTCAAAGGTTTTCGGTTGACCGCCAAACGCATTCTAAGATGCCGCCCGGGCGGGGGAAAGGGCTACGACCCCGTTCCCTAGGACGGCCACAAGGATGGTCTGGCTGGAATAGGCTCGCAGAAGAGTAGAGAGGCAGGTTGAATTCAGCATGTGGGAAGTGTTCAAAGACTGGATCTTCGACATCATCCAGTTCTTCTACAACATGTGCGGCGACTGGGGCATGGCCATCATCATCGTGACGGTCATATTCCGTATCCTCATCTCCCCGCTTATGCACAAGCAGTCGAAATCGTCTTATCAGATGCAGAAGGTTCAACCCCTCATGCAGGAGATACAGACGAAATATGCCAACGACCCCCAGCGCATGCAGGAGGAGATGCAGAAGCTCTACGCAGAGGTGAAGTTCAACCCTCTGGCTGGATGCCTTCCCATGCTGTTGCAGATGCCTATCTTCATTGCACTGTTCCAAGTGTTGCGCGACGATATGCCCAATAAAATCGGGGACAGCGCCTACCAGTTCTACAACCTGGTGCCCAACCTGATCATGACGCCTGCCCAGGCTTTCGGCGAGGGATTCGGAACATTTTTCCCCTACTTGATCCTCATAATCGTGTTTGCCGGAGCGACGTTCCTTCCCATGGTGCTCATGCAGATGGGGAACAAGGACAATCCCCAGCGCAATCAGACGCTCATCATGGCTGGAGTTATGAGCTTGTTCATGCTGTGGATCGGTTGGGGCTCCCCTGCCGGCGTGCTTCTGTTCTGGGGCGCTTCATCGGTTATCGGCATCGCTCAGCAGCAAATCTCCCTGCGCATCATGAAGAGGAAGGATGCCGAGGCGGCCGCCGTCATCGAGGTGAAGCCCGTCGAGGTGGACGTGACCCGCAAGGTGAAGAAGCCGCGGCCCACGAAAAAAGATTCCAGCAAGCGCCGCTAGATGCATCACCGGAACAGTTGATTCGATAATCGGGTGTTTCACGTGAAACACCTGTAGGACAGAGGGTGAAGGAGAAATCATGAGCGACCAGGTTGAAGAGCTTTCCCAGGAAGATTTCGCCGCTGAAGAGGTTTCCGAATCTTTGGTGGGGGGCGACGAGGAGCTGGAGATTACCGACGAGGAGTTGGACGCCATTGCGGACGCCGCCATCGGCGCGCTGCAGGACATTTTGAAGCATTTCGACATTGGGGAAGTCACCATCGACGAGTACGAGGGCGACGAGGGCGAGCTCATCCTGGATATTACCGGATCCGACCTCGCGGTGCTGATTGGGCGTCACGGGAAAACGCTCGATTCGCTGCAGTTCCTGGTGTCCGCAATCACGGTGCGCAAGATGGGCTTCCGCTATCCGGTGGTCATCGATGTGGAGGGCTACAAAGGCCGCCAGCGCGAGAAGTTGGAGAGCATCGCTCGCTCCAAGGCAGATTACGTTGCCAGCCGTCAGCGGAGCGCCAGCCTTCGCCCTATGACTCCCTACGAGCGCCGCATCGTCCATATCGCCCTTCGCGATGATCCGCGTGTGTACACGGAGTCCGAGGGCGAGGGAAGCGGCCGCCATGTCGTTATCTTCCCTGCGGAGGGCTAGGAAGTAGCAGAAGATCATTAACTTGGGCCCTGCAAGATGTGGGGCCCTTTTTAGTAGGCACGCGAAAGGATCTGCTGATGGACGGGTTCGACCAGGGGCTCATAGAGCGCTATCTCGACCGGTTGATCGAGGAGAATGAGAAGACTAACGTAACCCGCATCACCGATAGGGACGAGGCGATGCTGCTTCACGTGGAGGATTCCCTGGTTGCCCTTCCGGAAGTTCAGGATGCCCCCGCCGGCGATTACGCGGACCTTGGTTCCGGCGGCGGCTTCCCTGGGATCCCTCTGGCCCTTGCAACGGGACGGCAGACGTTGCTGGTAGATTCCGTCGCGAAGAAGATGCAGCTCGTTCAAGGAATCGTGCAGGAGCTGGGTGTAGGCAACGTTTCTGTTTTCGCAGGACGGATAGAAGATCTTGCCCGTCAGCGGCCCGAATCGTTTTCCGTGGTGACAGCCCGCGCGCTTGCGCAGCTTTCCGTGCTGATGGAGCTCGCCTCACCGCTTCTATCGGAAGGGGGCAGACTGGTTTGCTATAAGGCGAATCCCTCCGAAGAGGAGCTGCAGCATGGGCTCTCCCTTCAGGAGAAAACAGGGATGTGGCTGGTATCCCAGCGCAAACTTGACCTTCGCGAGCACGCCAGGACTATCTTGGTTTTCGAAAAGAAAGGCAAACCTCTGCTGAAATTGCCACGTAAGACGGGATTTGCGCAGAAGAAGCCGCTGTAGATATGACGTTTGCCGTTCCTAACTTGCTCCTTCGCAATTGTTTCACGTGAAACACCCCAAAGCCGCTATACTATGGCTCAACTGTGGAAGGAGCCGTACATGGGGTTTTTCGATAATCTTAAACGGGAGAGAGGGTCTTCGAAGCCTGACTTTGAAGCCGACGAGGTGCAAACCGAATCGCAGCAGGAGGACCCGGCGGCCGAATTCGTCGACATAGAGGATGTCGAGGTGGTTGAACGGGATTCCCAGCCACGGGTAAGCGGCGAATCCTTCACCCCTACCGAGGTCAAATCCTACAGCCAGAAAAAGCGTGTGAACCATGTGATAGGTCAGACGAAGATATTGGCCATCATCAATCAGAAAGGCGGCGTGGGCAAGTCCACCACCGCCATAAACCTCTCCGCTGCCCTTGGGTCGCTGGAGAAGCAGGTGCTTCTGGTTGACCTCGACCCCCAAGGTAACACCACGAGCGGTCTGGGGATAGAGAAAAGCCAGATAGAGAACTGCATTTACGATGTGTTGCTGAACGATACGCCGTTGACCGAAGTGATAATCCCCGATGTCTACGAAGGGTTGGACCTGGTTCCCGCCACCATCAACCTTGCCGGCGCCGAGGTGGAGTTGGTTTCCGAGATGGCTCGCGAAAACCGCCTGAAGGACGCCTTGGGAGGGCTGCGAGGACGCTACGACTACATTATCATCGACTGCCCCCCTTCGTTGGGATTGCTCACGGTAAACGCCCTTGTGGCTGCCGATAAGCTGTTCATCCCCATTCAGTGCGAGTTCTACGCGTTGGAGGGTGTGACAAAACTTCTCGATTCGATGAAACGTGTCAAATCTCGGCTGAACCCCACGTTGGACATCTTCGGCGTGCTCCTTACCATGTACGATGGCCGCACGACGCTTTCCCGCCAGGTGGCGGCGGAGGTGCGTTCGTACTTCGGGAAGATTGCGTTCACCACCAGCATACCCCGTACGGTGAAGCTGTCCGAGGCTCCCAGCTACGGTCAGCCGATTATAGAGTACGATCCTGCGGGCAAGGGCGCGCAGGCCTATCTTGACTTGGCTAAGGAAGTGATTCGCCGTGGCTAAAGCGACGAAAAGCGGTTTGGGCAGAGGCCTGAATTCCCTGTTGGGAGGGTCCTACGAGGAGGCCGTTCCGGCCGAGCAGAACCAGCGACGGGTTACCGTTGCCGAGGAGAAGCCCACAACAGCGCCGGTTTCCCCAGCCGACCACGGCGAAGCGGATGGCGCTGGCGAGAAGCCTGGGAATACTCCTCGCACCATAGCGAAGGACGAATCGGCTGTTTCCGCGAAGGAACAGGAACCCGCAGCTGTCCCCTCTCAGACACCTGCTGCTCCGATCGACGTGGAAGATGCGGTAGTTATCATGCGCCCCGCCCGAACCGAGAAGGCCCCCGAGAAACCCGTCTCGCCAGAAGTATCCGAGCCGAGAGGGCCGAAAACCTACGCCCAGCGCGCCGCAGAGGTATTCTCTCGTCGACAGGTTCCATCGGCTGGCAAAGGCAAGAAGGCGGAAGCGGATAAGAAGGCCGTGCTGCCTGATGACGAGATGGTAGTCGAGGTCGAGAGCTCCGTGAGGTCCACTGCGGTCACCACGCGGGGAAACAACGAGGTCCCCATCGATTCCGTGGAACCCAATCCCGACCAGCCCCGCATTTCCTTCAACCAGGATGATTTGGAGGAGCTGGCCCAGTCCATCCGGAAGAACGGGATGATTCAGCCTATCCTCGTGCGGCCCTTCGGGCCGAACCGCTACCAGATCATCGCCGGCGAGCGCCGGTGGCAGGCCTGCAGGATGGCTGGTCTGAAGATGATACCCGTCAGTATCCGGGAAACCGACGACGACGGCGCCATAGAGCTTGCCCTGGTGGAGAACCTGCACCGCAACGACCTGAACCCCATAGAGGAGGCCTACGCGTACAAGCGGCTTATGGACAAGCAGGGCCTGACCCAGTCGGAGCTCGCCCAGATGATGTCCAAGGGTCGTTCCACCGTAGCGAACGTCATCCGTCTGCTCGACCTGCCCGAAAGCGCTCAGCAGCTGCTCTTCGAAGAGAAGATAACCCCGGGCCATGCCCGCGCTATCCTTTCCATCCCCAGCAAGGAGGGACGAGAGGCTCTTACCAGGAAGCTCATGGAGGAGAAGCTTTCCGTTCGGGAAACCGAAAACCTTGCGCGATTGTTCGCGAACAAGAGGACGGAGCCTCCTCGGAAGCAGCCGATGCCGCCGAGTTACAAAAAGGCGGCCCGAACGCTGCGCCGTATGCTTCAGACCGGCGTGCGCGTGAAGGTATCCGGGGGAAAGAACCGGCTGGAAATCGAATTCAAGGACGAAGAGGACTTGGAGCGACTGCTGGGCGAACTCGCAGCAGCGCGAAAAGCCAAAAAGCAGGCTTAAGGGAACCCCACACCCTTTCCCATGTATGACAGGGGCGGCATCATCCGCCCCTTTTCTCTGAAAATTCGTATGCGCAAGCTCGCATACCTGGTAAAGTCGAAGGATTCCGTATCATGGGAGACTCCATCAAGAAATTCTCGCGCCAGCAGCTGCAGGAGCAATTGGCCGAACTTGGCCAGCCGAAATTCAGGGCCCAGCAGGTGTACGAGTGGCTGTACGGCAAGCACGCCGCCTCGTTCGACGACATGACCAACCTACCGAAGGACCTGCGCGAGCGGCTTTCCGAGCGTTACGAGCTCTCCGTTCCCCAGGTGGCGCAGCGGGTTGCCTCTTCAGACGGTACGGAGAAGTTCATCTTGCGTTTCGCCGACGGTTCCTGCGTGGAGGCGGTGGGCATCCCCTCGGCGAACGGGCAGCGCTTGACCGTATGTTTCTCGACCCAGGTGGGATGCTCCATGGCCTGCAGCTTCTGCGCGACGGGCAAGCAGGGCCTGACGCGGAACCTCACCTGCGGGGAGATGGTCGATCAGGTGGCGGTTGTGGGACAGGCCATGGGTCGGCGGGTCACGAACGTGGTGGCCATGGGCCAAGGGGAGCCCTTTGCGAACTTCGATGCGGTGCGGGCTGCTCTGGAAATCATGAACGATCCGAAGGGACTCGGCATCGCGGCGAGGCAGATCACGGTTTCCACCTGCGGCATTCTGTCGGGAATCCGTCGCTTTGCGGATATTCCCGAACAGTTTACGCTGGCGGTTTCCCTTCATGCGGCCGACCAGCCAACCCGGGATGAGCTCATGCCGTCCATGGCCCACCAGCCGCTCGATGCCCTACGGCAGGCCCTGGTCACCTACACGGCGAAGACGAACCGGCGCGTGACCTTGGAATACATCATGCTGGCAGGGCAGAACGACAGCGACGAGCATTTGGAGGCGCTCATAGGGTTCGCACGCGGGCTGCTCTGCCATGTGAACCTCATCCCCTTGAACCCGGTAGAAGGGTCGCCACTGCGCCCTTCCGATTCCGCTACCATGGGACGCTGGGTCCGATCGCTGGAAAAGTCCGGAGTTGCAGCTACCGTTCGCCATTCGAAGGGAAGCGATATCTCCGGAGCCTGCGGTCAGCTCAAGAACACCTTCGTCGACCACCGCGATTAACGGTGCGTCTTTCCAGTCTGTTGCTTCGGTAAGAGCAGGGCAACGGGAAAGAGCCCGTGACGCCGCTTTGCTATACTTCGGAGCGTTTCGAACGGGGTTCGAATCACGTACGTTCTCGCAGAAAGGGCTCTCATGGATAGCCAGAAGCAGCTTGGCCGGACCGAAAGCGGCATCGTGCCCGAGAAGTGCCCAGTGGCCCTTCTCTGCGGAGGAACCAGTTCCGAGCGGGACATATCCCTTTCGTCGGGTGCTGCCGCGGCCCAAGCTCTGACGAAAGCGGGCTTTCCCGTGACCATGCTCGATCCCGCATCGAAGGAGGATCTGGGGAAGCTTCTGGACGGCGACTTCGCGGTTGCCTTCCTGTGCATGCACGGGAAGGGCGGCGAGGATGGCACGCTGCAGGGGTTCCTGGAGACCATCGGGCTTCCCTATACGGGGTCCGGTGTGTGGGCGAGCGCACTTGCCATGGACAAGACGAAGGCGAAGGTGTTCTACCGCGAGGCTGGAATCCCAACTCCTGCTTCGCAGTGGCTTCGCAAGGGCTTCGATGTGGACGTCGACGCCATCGTGGGTGAGCTCGGGACCCATCTGGTGGTGAAGGCAGCCTCGGGAGGCAGCACTTTGGGGCTGTACATAGTCGAAAACGTCGAAGGGTTGCGGGATGCGCTGGAAAAGGCATTCTCCTTGGACGATGACGTGCTGGTGGAGCAGTTCGTCGCGGGCAGCGAGTACACGGTGTCGGTGGTAGGCAACAGCTATCCGGCGGCGCTCCCTATCATACAGATACTTCCCGCCAACGATTTCTACGACTTCGAATCGAAGTACGCTCCTGGGGGGTCGCGCCACATTTGCCCAGCGCCGCTTACGGAGGAGCAGACGGCCGCCATGCAAGCCATTGCCGAAGCCGCTCATGAGGCTTTGGGGTGTCGCGGCGTCTCGCGCACCGATTTCATCATGGACGAGCAAGGTTCGATGTGGGCCCTGGAGACCAACACGCTTCCAGGGATGACTGCCACCTCGCTGCTCCCCGATGCGGCACTGGTCATGGGCGTGAGCTTTCCGGAACTATGCACCCAGTTGGTCGAACTTGCGCTGGAGGAGTAGCTAGAACGCCCCGCAGGATTTGACGGCCAGAGCGATCGCCGCTACCACGACGATGATGAAGGCCCAGCTTGCGATGTAGCAACCGATGTTGCGGGACCTTCCCAGCTCTATTATCTTCTCGGAAAGCTTCCGGCGTGATTTCATGATGACGGTTCCGGGTGCACGCTTCGGCAGCGGCACCGTCTTGGCTGGTTGCCAATCCCCATCCACATCGATGACGGATCGAACGGCTTGCGACCCCAAGTCAATCTGGGGCCGCACGCCTTCTCCGAGCCGTCTTCCAACCTGGTCGAGGAATCGGGAGAAGGGGGCATCCCAACGCAGATCAAAGGCCACGACGGCTGCTTCCCCCCAGTAATGGGCCGGTTCGGGGGAATCGGTGTAGGCGACGAAGGAGAGCAGCGCCTGCAGTTTCCAGCCTCTGGCCTTCATGACGGCCAGTCGGCGCGAGAGGTTCTCGTCGAAGAACCCCGTGCGTGCGCCGAAGCGGTTTCTCATCCATGCCGTGGTGACGCCGTCGGCGGTGACGAACTCGATATCGTAGCGGTCTCCGACGAGGTTGTCCGCTCCCACGAGCAGGCTGCCCTCCTTCTTCGAGGCTGTATCGAAGCGCGCGTAGGTGCCGAAATAGCATTCTTGCTGCATGGGGCAGTCCTCCTGGGCCCGTCGCGGAACGAAGATGTTTCACGTGAAACACCGTGGTCTTCCCATTGTAGCGAATGGCCGCAGGACGCCGCCGGGCGAGGGTGTTTTGGGCATGGAATTACACCCTTGTGGCATGGTGAACCGGGGAAAGATGGTAGTCTGGCGCGCAAGAAAAGAACGATTTTTTCTGAGGGGCGCCCCTTGTTGCAGGAATACATAATGGATGGTACGCCGGATTCCGTGGCGAAGCGCTACGCGGGCTTGCCGCAGCTTGCCGACGCTTCAGATTTCGGGCCGCTCGACCGCAACGTAGTGGTGCTTGACACCGAGACCACGGGCGTGTCCTTCAACCATGACGAGCTTACCCAGATAGCTGCGGCCCGGTTGGAATGCGGCCGCATCACGGAATGGTTCGTGACCTTCGTGAACCCGGGCAAGCCTATTCCGGAGGACGTAGCCCACCTGACCAACATCCACGATGAGGATGTGGCCGACGCTCCTTCTCCCCAGGAGGCGCTGGAGCGGTTGGTGGAGTTCGTGGGGGATGCGAAAGTGGTGGCCCACAACGTGGGGTTCGACCGAACCTTCACCACGCGGCACCCCGAGGGATATCCGCTGCTCGAGAACGTGTGGATAGATTCGCTCGACCTGTCCCGCATCGCCCTGCCGCGCATGAAGTCGCACAGGCTTCTGGATTTGGTAAAGGCCTTCGACGCCCCGCTTTCCACCCATCGCGCCGATGCGGACGTGGAGGCAACCTGCGCCATGTATCGTATTCTGCTGGCAGCTGTGGAGGCCATGCCGCCGGCTTTGGTGGTCGAGATTTCCGAGCTTCCGTCGGAGGGGCTGTGGTCCACCCAGTTCGTGTTCAAAACGTTCGCCGCCGAATACCAGCGGTTGCTTCACGAGCGACTGTCGGCGAATGCACCCGCGGACGAGCTTTCCTTCGGAAGCCAGTCGGAAGGGACTAACGGAACGCAGGAAGAAGGTCTTGCTGGGGAACGCCATGCGGTCCAAGGCCGGTTAGGGTTGCTGCTTGCGGAGTCGGAAGTTAATACGGGACTTGATCTGTACCCGATGAAGCTCCCTGCGGCCATAATCCGAGGTAGCGCCGATTTGAAGTTCTCCCTGCGGTCCCTGCGCCATCGCCGCGCCTGCGAGGTAGGCTCCCCCAAACGCGATGCCGAGGTGCTGGTGGAGGATCCGGGCCAGTCCCTGTGCTTCGCCGACGAAGCCCTCGTAGACGACACCTTCTCTCTGGACGGCGCCGTTGGCGACTTGTACGACGACTACGAGCCCCGTCCCGCCCAACTTGAGATGGCCCAGGCGGTCAACAAGGCGTTCGCCACTTCGGAGAATCTAGTGGTGGAGGCCGGCACCGGCGTGGGAAAATCCATGGCGTACCTGGTGCCGAGCGCCTATGCCGCGTTGATGAACGACATCACGGTAGGGGTTGCCACCAAAACCAACGCGCTTTTGGACCAGTTGGTCTACAAGGAGCTGCCGGCTCTGTCCGATGCCCTCGCGTGCCAGAACCCCGACGCTCCGCGCCTGAGCTATGCGCCGCTTAAGGGATTTTCCCACTACCCGTGCCTGCACAAGGTGGAAAACCTGCTGCGCGGGGGCGTGGGCGTGCGCACGGTGAACAACGTCGAGGTGGCCCAAGCTCCGGCCGTGGCGGGGCTGCTGTCCTTCATAGAGCAATCGGGGCTGGACGATATGGATGGCCTGAAGATCGATTATCGCGCGCTGCCCCGGTCGTTCGTCACCACGGGAAGCTTGGAATGTCTGCGTCGGAAATGCCCCTACTTCGCAAACGGCTGCTTCGTGTTCGGCGCCAGGCGCAAGGCCGAGGCATCCCATATCGTGGTGACGAACCATTCCCTGCTGTTCTGCGACGTGGCTGCCGACGGAGGGCTGCTGCCTCCTTCGCGGTTCTGGGTGCTCGACGAAGCTCATTCCGTGGAGGACGAGGCCCGCAAGGCGTTCTCGTTGAAGGTTTCCGCCGAGGAGCTGCTGGCTATGGCTTCGAAGGCGAGCAGTCCCTCGGGCAGGAGGGATGTGTTCACACGCACCGAGGTGCGCATCCAGTCGGTTCCCGCCGAGAAATTGCTCCTTGCCGATCGGGAGGCGAAAGCGGCGAACGTAGTGCTGCCGGATGCCGAGGAGAGCAACGAAACCGGGGACGCGGGGGCGCTTTTCTACGGGCTGGCCGCGAAGGGGCGCCAGCAAGGCGTGGCTTTCCGCGAGGCGGTGGAGGCGTACAACGGGGCGGTGAAGGGGCTGCTCTATTTCGACCAGGGAAGCCGAAACAAGCGCTACGAGACCACGGAGCTGTGGATCAACGATACCGTGCGCTCCTCGTCGGCGTTTCGGGAGCTGAAACTGGTCGCAGCGACACTGAGGGAGTCGGGAGAGCGGCTTGCGGCGTCTTGCCAGGGACTGGCAAGCTATCTGGAGGGCATAGACGGCATGGCCGACGGCCAGCGGGAACTGGCAGCGTTGGCCTGCGATCTGAAGGGCCTTGTGAACGCCCTGGAGGTGATTTTCGAGCGCCCCGAGGAAGCGTACGTGTACTCCGCCACGCTGAACAAGCACAAGGACCGCTGGCAGGACAGCGTGGAGGCGCAGCTGCTCAACGTAGGCGACGCGTTGAACGAGACGCTGTTCGCCCGGACGTTCAGCGTGGTGTTCGCGTCGGCAACGCTTGCCGTGGATGACAAGTTCGATTCCTTCGCAAATGCCGTGGGCCTTGACCAGGGCGAGCAGTCAAGGGCTTCGAAGCTGGCGCTGAGGTCCCATTACAACTTCGACGAGCAGATGACCATCTACGTCCCTACCGACATGCCCGAGCCGAACGACCCCGCCTACCTGGGATCTCTGCAGCGCTTGCTGGTAGAGACCCACCGAGCCCAGCAAGGGTCCATGCTCACGCTGTTCACCAACCGCCGCGAGATGGAGCTGTGCTACGAAACGGTGCGCGACCAGCTGAAAGGCGACGATCTTCGAGTGGTCTGCCAGAAATGGGGCGTCTCGGTGAAGGGACTGCGGGACGAGTTCCTGGCCGACGAACACCTTTCGCTCTTCGCGCTGAAGAGCTTCTGGGAAGGGTTCGACGCACCGGGGTCAACGCTTCGGGGGGTTATCATCCCGAAGCTGCCCTTCGCCAAGCCAAGCGACCCCTTGTCCTGCGAGCGCGCCGCCCGGGACGATGCGGCGTGGCGGCGCTACGTGCTGCCGGCGGCTGTGTTGGAGACGAAGCAAGCTGCGGGGCGTCTTATCCGCAAGGCCCAGGACAGCGGCGTGCTTATCCTGGCCGATGGGCGCTTGCTGACGAAATCCTACGGGAGGACTTTCCTGCGCTCCATGCCCAGCAAAACCGTGAAGAAGCTCACCTGCGCCCAAATTGCCGAGGAGCTTGCTGAGACTTGCGGAGACTCGCGGCGTCCGCAGCCTTTCCCGAGGGCGGGCGATGGCTCGTAGCGACGACAAGCTAGCTCGTGCGGCGCATATAAAGCGCCATACCATCGGCACCTCGAACGAGATCTCGCTCAGCGTGCTCGACGCCGCGCGCAACAGGCTTGATGCGGGCAACGAACTGGGCAAGGAAACTCCGGGCAAGGTTCGCAGGGGTTTCTCCCTACCTCGGGCGGCCAAACGCTCTGCCGTTGCTGAGCCTGCGCGCAATCGCGGGCGGGTGCAGGGGCTCCATGGGCAGGGAGCGATTCGCAGAGGTTCTTGGACATCGCGAGTTGGCGACCATCCTGGCGTCAGGAGCTCGGCTTCGACGGGGCTTGCGGTGGAGAGCTTCACCGGCGCATCCGGCGAGGTTTCCCGGAGAAAGAGCCTCCGCCGCGTTGCTGCGGTGGTAAGCGGGGCGCTGATTGTCGTTGCGGTGGTTGCGGTCGTGGGAAGCGCCGGAGCATGGTGGACGGCACGCCAGCAAACTCAGTCGGAAGGAGCGGACCAGCTGCGGGCGGCTTTGGGGTATCTGGAGCAAGCCGACGAGGTTCTCCTGTCCTTCGACGAATCCTACGACCAGGTTTTCGGAGACTCGGTTTTGGCTTCATCGGTAGCCTCGGATGCGAGAGGGGCCCTGTCCACCGTGCGGGCGGATACCGAGGTCGCTCGAAGAATTTGGAACCTGGCCCAAAACCCCGGGGCTCAGCAGCTTCGCGACGGTGGGGCGGCGTTGCAGGAAGCCTGGAGCTTGACGGAGCTTTCTTTGGACCGGCTGCAGGAAAACGATGACCGCGAGGTGGCGAATCAGGCGCTCTCCTCGTTGTCGAAGAAACAGGAGATGCTGGATTGCGCCGAAGTCGTGCAGGCCGCCGCCGCGCAGGCATCCTCTTCTCTTGAAAGCGCCGTCGAGGGTTGGAACGCACTGGTCGAAGCTGACGAGGATGCCCGCGGCGCTGCAGCTGCCCTTGGCGACGCGAACGAGGAGCAGATACGGGATTCCTTCGAGCGGGGCAGCGCCGCCATAGCCCGGTTCACGGAAGCCCAAACGCTATTCGGGCAGGCGGCCGAAGCGTTTCCTGCTTGCTCGTTCGACGCGGTGCAGGCGTATATCTCCCTGCGATTGCAATCCCTCGACGAGGCGCAAGCGTCGAACCAATCGCTGCTTGACGGCGATACCGAGGCCGCTCAGCAGCACAACGACCAATACAACCAGCTAGATGCGCAGGCCGTGGAGGATGCCGCCTCTCTGCCCTCGTCTGTTGAGTCTCTTGTAATCCAAGCGTTCCTGGATGAGACGGCGGCTGCGCGCTCGTCCTATGAGCAGGCTCGTCTGCAGGCTGCTTCCAGTGACGCATTTATTCGCGATTATTTGGGAACTTCCCGCTAATAGCGTATACTAAAACTAACTGTGCACAATTGCGCCCGCAGACGATTCCCTGCGGGAACCAGGCAAACGAAAGGACAAGGATATGGCGGAGATTCTCGACCATGTTGCCTATCTGTCCAACGAAATAGGGCCACGCCCCGCTGGCACCGAGGAAGAGCAGCAGGCTGCGTTGTACCTCACCGAGCAGATGCAGAAGGAAACGGGGCTTTCCGCCCATATGGAGGATTTCGAAAGCGCCCCGTCGCCCGACCTTCCCCGTACCATCTGCTGCAGCCTGTCGTTGATCGTCGTGGTTCTCGCGTTCTTCCTTCCCGTTCTGTGGCCTGCTGCCATTGCGGTCACGTTGGTTTCAGGGATTCTATTCGTTCTGGAGGAGCTTGACCGGCCTGTTCTCTCCCGCTTCCTTGGCAAAGGGGTAAGCCAAAACGTAGTGGCCCGCTATGAGCCGGGCTACTCGGAGCAAGCGGGGGGAACGCGTCGGCGCAAGGTGATTCTGGTGTCTCGTTACGATTCCGGAAAAGCGCGGCCTGAGCTGCGGGAACCGTTCATATCGCTGCTTCCCGTAGTGCAGAAGGGCACGGTTCTGGCCATGGGGCTTCTTCCCGTTCTTGCGGCGCTGCGTTTCGCCGGCGTGGGCGGCGAGGACGGCCCGTTCATGACGGTGGTAATGGTTCTCATGATCGTTGCGTGCCTGTTCAGCCTGGTCACCGTGGCTATCTCTGTCATCCACAAGGTTTCCCACTACAATGATGCGGCTAACTGCAACGCGGCCGGCGTGGCGGTGATGCTGGAGGTGGCCAAGAGGGTGGGAACCGGCCGTATTCCCGAATCGGAGATAGCAGCCCAGCAGTCCGAATCTTTTTCCGACGTGCATGGTGCGGCGGCTGCCTATGCTGCCGATGCGGTTCCCGAGGGGGCCGAGCTCGTTTACGACACGCCGGAGACCGTTTTGCCGGCGGACGGTTTCGGACGAGTGCATGCGGGGTCTTCGCATACCGCCCATCCGAACAGCGCCGTCGGCTCTGCCGCTGGCCGTCAGGGCGTGCCCGCGGGCCAGTCGGCGCCTGCGTCGTCGGCCCGGCCAGGCGATGGCCTTGCCGCCGCGAAAGCGGCTATAGCGGCCCTGACTGGGCAGCCCGTCGAGGGGGCCGCCGCCGTGTTTTCCGAGGTGGTGGATACCCCGATTGCGACGAGCCAGAACAACGGCTTCGGTTTTGCCGGGACGGAAGGCGGTGCGGATCTTCGAGCTGGAAGCGCTGCCGCTCCTTCCGCGCTGGTTGCAGCACCTGAAGCTGACGAGGGCGCTGCGGATTTCGAAGCCGACGAATCCTACGTGAAGAATGCCCAGGCCTCTATGGTCGTTTCCGCCGCGGTCGAGCAGACGCAAGGTAGCCAGTCGTCGGTACCGGATTGGTACCGGGAGGCGCAGATGAAGGCGAAGCGCCAGGAGCCTCCGACCCGGCCCGTTCAGCGCTCCCGTTACGCCGGCGTTCTGGACCAGGCAGTGGTGGAGAGCACCAACCATTTCGCCGAGGCGAACCTGATCGTTGAACAGCGGCTCGAGGAATCTCTTTCCGCAGGCCGCGAAGAGATTCGCGAAGTGAAGGCTCCGCAGTGGAGTATTCCGGGGACCCCGCTTCAGGCCCCGGCGCCGGCCGCCGATGCCTCGCAGGCCGCCGCCGACATCGGGGACGAGGCGTCCGGCAACGGGCCTGCGGCTGCCGACTCCGAGCCTGTCGCCATACCGGAATGGCTGAGCGCCGTTGCCGGCGCGAAGGAGGAAGCGCAGGATGCAGCGGCGCACCGCACCTCGCATCGCGTGGATGTGACCCAGGCGCCGTTGGACGCGAGCGGCCGTATCGATGTGTCCCTTGTTCCCGATGCTCCTCGTCAGGCTCCGCAGCCCATCGTGCTTCCCGACATCGGGGTTTCCGCAGCAAACCTTACCCCTATTACCGAAATGCCCAAGCAGCGAGCTCCCCTTGCCGAGGACGGTGTGGCCCCCACGGCCAAGAGCTTGCTGTCTATGCTGCCGTCCATCACCTTCGACGAGATTTCCGCCGAGCAGGCGACCGGCGGTCAGGGTGGTGCAGAAGGAGGGGTTGCCGAAGCGTTGAGGGGCATGCCCTCTCTGGGCAAAACCGGCTCGGTGGGAATCCCCCTGCGCTCTACCATGGCGGGTCTCTCCGGGGCCATTCCCGCTGTTTCGGCGAATCCGAGCACCACATCTTCCTTCGCCCCGGTGGCGAACGCGCTGGTGAACGAGGCTCTTGCCCAGGAAGCCGCCCCTCAAGGGCCCGTGCCCGCGGGCGTGCAGGCTCCCGTTGCGGAATCCGCGCCGCTTCCTGGTGCAACGGTTTCCTTCGCCCCCGTGGGAGAGGGTTTCTCCGATGCGGCCGGCGGAGACTTCATCATAGACGATGCCGACGATTCCGCTTATATGACCAGCCAAAACGGCGTTGGGACATTCGGTGGCCCTGCTTACGTGGAAATGCCGAAATCCCGCATGCAGCGCTTCCTGGGGAAATTCCACCGCAAGCAGGAACCCGACGAGCTGGAGGAGGTTTCCGCCCAGGAGTGGCTGAACGTCGACGAAACCTTCGATGCTCGCACCGTGGGTGCGCAGCGGGGAAGTTGGGACAGCTTCCGGACCGAGGACGCGCCCGCTTCCGGAGCCCAATCAGGTCAGACGCCGCGTACGGCGGGCGCGTCTCAGCCCTTCGGCGCCCGGGGTCGTTCAGGGTCGTTCTCTGAGAGCGGCGCTTTCGTCCAGCCCGAATCCCAGGAGACACCCGAGCCCAAGCATCCGTGGCGGACGCGCCGTAGCCGCGACGAGTTCGGTATAGACGGGTTCGACGACGACTGGTCCGGTGGCGCTTACACGCCGCGGCGCTTGGAGGATGGCGATCTTGACTCCCGCGATATAGCCGAAGAGGCCGCCGCCGCTGCGGCCGGGCGCGTGGAAGTATCCGAGGAGCTGCGCCAGATCTACCAGTTCCGTAACCCCGACCTCAACATAGAGGTCTGGTTCGTGGCGCTAGGGTCCGAGCTTTCGGGGAACAGCGGGATGAGGGCCTTTATGGCCGAGCACCAGCAGGATTTGCGCGGGTCGGTGATCGTGGAGCTTTCGGCGCTGGGGGCCGGCGACTTGTGCGTCGTTTCCGAAGAAGGTCGTATTCGCAGCGTGAAGGCTCCCTCGCGCATGACCCGCTACATCCGCAAAGCCACCCAAGCCAGCGGGGTCGCGGTGGGTTCGGCGAAGATGAAGTGGCACGAGTCGGCGGCGTCCTATGCCATGAAGCAGGGTTGCCAAGCGCTTCACCTGTGTGGCATGGACGGACAGAAACCGGCGCTCTTCGCCCAGATGGACGATACCCTCGACAACGTGGACGAGCGCCTTTTGGCCGAGAATGCCTCCTTCGTTATGGAGTTGCTCAAGAATATCTAACGATAAGAGAATTCATCCGGCATTGCGAGAGGTAAAGCGTATAATAAGCCGCCGTGCGCTTGAAGCTGGTGACTTCGAAACGTCCTGCGGCTTCAAGAAACAAGAGGACCGCGGGCAAGTTGCTCTCCAGAGAACGGGAAGGTATTCAAATGGCTATCGAAGCATATTGCGTCAAGTGCAAGGAGAAGAAGGTCATGAAGGACCCCGTCGAGGGTACCACCAAGAACGGCAAGCCCATCACCAAGGGCAAGTGCCCCGACTGCGGAACCACCATCTGCCGCATCGGCGCCGCGAAGTAGCCTTCCTGCTTCAACTGTTTCACCGCAAGGCGTCCCCTCGGGGGCGCCTTTTTAATATGAGCAGGACATTGTCAATAGACAAAATCGGGCCTGGCCCAGGTTTTCTGGGTCAGGCCCTTCCTCTATCTCAACCCTCCTGCGGCGACCTCGGCGTGTCTCTCCGACGCTCGTCTTTGCAGTTTAATATCCGCCCGTGGCGTATCTCTGCGTTGGGCAATCCGTTGCTACCCCGATACCACCTCGCCGAACTCCTGCAGCTCGTCGTGGCGTATCTCTGCGTTGGGCAATCCGTTGCTACGGCTGGGGTTACCTCGGTCGATTCGACAGTCTCGTGTCACGGGTGGCGCCTTGGGCGCTCGCAGAAAAAGAGCCTGGGGTTCGCCCCAACGGCCTCGGATATGGCCGCAGGATGGGATGTGAGTGTTGCTATGTCGACTCAGCCTGCCATTCGCGACGCCCTAGGCGCCCTCGACCATGCAGCCCACCGCCCAGCACCAGCACGCGAGCTCGCGAGCGGTGGCGACGTTGGCTTTGTTCTTGTGGATGCCGCGCTCGAGCATCGCGCGCCGCCTCTCGACGAGCCTTCTCACGCCCTTGGCCGCGTGCCTTCTCGCCGCGGGGTCCGGGACCTGCCCCTTGGCAAGGTCCTTCGAGTGCGGCGAGCAGCCAAGGTAGTGCCACGCCGACTCGACGAGGACCCTCCTCAGGTGCTTGTTGCCGGCCTTGGTGATGCCGCCCTGCCGCACGCTCTCGCCGCTGGAGTGCTCGGAGGGCGTGAGCCCGAGCCACGCCGCGAACGACCTGGCGCTCTTGAACCTGGAGAACTCGCCGGCCTCGAAGACCAGGTTTGCGGCGCTCGTCACGTCGATGCCCTTCAGGCACCTGACGGAGTCGACCCTGCGCTTCCACCTGGGCTTGGGCGCCTCGGCCTCGACCAACTTCTCCAGCCGGGCCTTGTCCTCCATCGCCTGCCTGGTGGCGTCGACGTAGTACGCGAGCGCGTCGTCGTCGGCTTTCTCGGGAAACGATATCGACCGGATCCAGGCCCAGTGGGCGGCGGTCCAGTTCCCCTTCCTGCGGCCGGTCGGGGTGGTCTCGCTGAACGCGTATCCGTGCCTGAGGAGGAACTTCGACAGCCGCTGCTTGCAGCGCTTCAGGTCCTCGCGGGCGTCGCCCAGCGCGCGCACCAGGTCGCGCGCCGCCTCGCACTCGTCGTCGGGCACCCACACCTTGACGACGTTTCCCACGGAGAGCATCCTGGCGAGGAACTCCGCGTCGTTGCGGTCGTTCTTCCTCTTGCGGTCAGCCGAGGGCTTGATCATCTTCGAGACCGCGCCGACGACGCAGTCGACGCCCAGCGCCGCGAGCTTCTTCTGCAGGTCGAACCCGGTGACGCCGGACTCGTAGACGCATTTCGTGGCAGGGTCCAGCGACCTCACCCACTCTGCGACTTCGGCGGCGTCGTAGCCGAAGGTGGCCGTTCTGACCTCGCCGGTCATCGCGTCAAGGGCGACGGCCTTTATCGAGCGGGTGTGCACGTCGAGACCGACGAAGGTGGTAGTATTCAACATCAGAGAGCCCCTTCCATGCTTGTGGCGTGGCCGCCACGTTTGAGTTGGACACTCAGCATTGTCGGCCTAATCCACGTATTTGCATGCAGCAGGGGCTCTCAATGTTTTCATGTCCTGCTCATATCGTCTCGCGCTCGGGCCTAGGCGCAGCCCGACGGAACGCGCCGCCTACGGCGGAGGGTCGTCCACGCCCGCGCCTTTCCGAGCGGTATCGACGGGGAGCGCGGAGAAAAGTGCTCCCCGTTTCCCCAGTTCAAATCGCTGACATAATTTATGTGAGGGCGATGGGGCCATTCTTCCCAGTTCCTTGTGAAGCGCGCAGGGGCGAAACATGGGACCATGCTCGCCGTCTCGTTTCCAGCCTATTCGAGGAGGGCATACATGGAGAACATCAATCGACGCGGGTTCCTGAAGGGCGGCGCCGCGCTCGCCGCCGGAGCGGCGCTGGCGGGTCTTGCCGGATGCGCGCCGACCAACCAGAAGGGCAAAGAAAAGGTATCCGCCCAGGCGGCGACGAAACCGCTGCCCTTGGACCTGAAGGAGTCCGACTTCGATTTCAGCGTCGTGGAGCTCGAGCCCATCACGGATTTCGCCGAGGAGCAGACCTACGACATCGTGGTCGTGGGTGCTGGCTGCGCCGGCGTGCCGGCCGTTCTGACCGCCGTCGAGGAGGGGGCGAGCGTGGCTTGCCTGCAGAAGGAAGCCGCCGTGTCCGCGAACGGCAACGGCGCCTCCTTCGTGGTGAACGCCGAATCGAACCCGGCGGGCATCTCGCGCTGGCGCAGCAGCTGGGCCGAGCTCAACGATTGGCGCATCAACAACAAGCTCTTCGACTACTACGTCCGCTACGCCGAGGAGGCGGTGCCGTGGGTCGTCGCCCAGGGCCGCGCCGCCGGCATCGAGCCGGTCGAGTACCTGACGTCTTCGACCATCTCCTACGACGACGGCGGAATAGTCGCCGTCTGCGACGTGACCCAGGCCTCCAACAACGACCTGATGACCGCGCTGGCCAAGGTAGCCGAGCAGCAGGGCGCCACGTTCTATTACTCCACGCCGTGCGTGCAGCTGGTGCAGGCCGAGGACGGCACGGTCACCGGCGCCATCGGCAAGAAGGCCGACGGCTCCTACATCAAGCTCAACGCCACCAAGGGCGTGGTCCTGGCCGCGGGCGACTACATGAACAACGATTCCATGGTTAGCCGCAACCTGCGCGACTCCATGGTGTTCCCCGTGTGCCTCATCAACCATACCGGCGACGGGCACATCATGGGCATTCTGGCCGGCGGCCGCATGGCGCCGCTGGGCCACGCGCGCCAGATCCATACCAACTATATCGGACCGTTCATGTTCTACAACTTCCTGGCGCTCGATGCCCATGGCAACCGCTTCTGCAACGAGAACATCCCCATGTCCAGCTTGAACGGCGCCATGGCCCAGACCTTCCAGCCCGAGGACGGCGGCATTCACTACCGCATCTTCGATTCGAAGGTCGAAGGCGGGTTCAAGGGTCTGCCCGGCGTGCCCGCGGTGGCGCTCGTGGGTGAGGGGTCGGCGTGGATGGACGCCGACATCGTGGTGTCCGGCAACACGCTGGAGGAGCTGTGCGAGAACGCGGGCATGCCGGTCGAGGCCGGCGTGGCCTCCATCGAGCGCTACAACGAGCTGTGCGCCCAGGGACGCGACGACGACTTCGGCGTGCCGGGATCGGACATGTGCGCCATCGATACGCCTCCGTTCTTCTGCATCAAAGGCGACATCGCCATGTCGGGCATCAACGCCGGCGTCATGGTGGACGAGTTCTACCGCGTGATCGACGACGATGGCCAGCCCATTCCGCATCTATGGGCCGCCGGCATCCAGGCGGGCAACCCCTGCGGCGGCATCAACTGGAACATGCCGGGAGGCTTCTCCAACGCGCATATCTTCACGGCGGGACGCTACACGGTCATCAACGCGCTGACCGGCGGCATGGAGCCGAAGAAGCCCGGCGGCTTCGAGCAGGTGTCCGACCTGTTCAAGGACCAGGACGGCAAATTCGCGTGGCAGACGCCCGAGATGTGCGACCACGAGATCACCGTCTGGTAGGAGCGCCGACGCAACGTTAGGCGAGCAAATGCGCGACGCCGTTTGGCGGAAGCGGGTACGATCGGGGGCCTGGGCGATTCGCCGTCAGGCCCCCTCTTCCATTTGCCGCCGCGCCGTCTGCACCAGGTCGATCAGCTCCTGGCGGGAATGGATGCCCAGCTTGCGGTACAGACCCTTCGCATAGGTTTGCACGCTGTTGATGGACACGACCATCTCCTGGGCGATGCGCTTCTGGGTATTCCCCTGGACAAGCAGCTCCATGACCTCGCGCTCCCGCTTGGACAGGCCGTGGCTGCGGGCGATTTCGTCGAAGACGGAGCGCTCGTCGCCGTGGGAATCGGTCCCAAGCGGGCGGGAGACGTCGGCGGGCGCTTCGGCGACGGACGCACAGGACGAGAGGCTGCCGATGAGCTGGACGGTCATGAGTACGAGCCCGGCTGTCATCGCGAAGGCCGTGACCAACGTGACGACGCTGACCAGCGTGGGGTACTGCTCGGGGGACGCGGCCAGCGGCTCGCCGAGCTGCGTGAGCAGGTCGATGCCCAGGACGGTCGCGGGGACGATGCACGCGCAGGTCCAAAAACCCCAGCTCCGGTCGCGTTGCCAGTAGGTGACCGCCGCCCAGAGCAGCACGAAGGCCATGGGTCGACTGGGCAGGATTATCACCTGGCAGAAGGCGGCCGCCTGCGGATAGAAGAGCGCGACGACGTAGAGGCAGGCGACGCACAGCAGGAAGAAGACGAACCACGGGATGGCGGTGCGCTCGCGCTTGGCATTCCAGGCCACGCTGAGGATGAGGGCGCCGTAGAGGACCAGGCTGATGCCGTAATGAGTCCAGCCGTTCGCGAACCATCCGGTGCCTTGCGAGCCCGTGGAGATGTTCATGAAGGCGGCGCTGCCGATCAGGTAGAACACGCAAATGGCGGACAGCAGGAGGGGCGAGGGGGCGAAGCCGTGCGTCCCTCCTGCCGACAGGGGGGCGTTCGGGTCGATTGCGCCGTCGGGTACGCTGCGGACGGCGGCGGGCGCCTTCGCTCCGGCGGCCAGGCAGAGCGGTCCGGCCGCGAGCATCATGACGTAGCTCGTGGTGCTGTCTACGCCGAATTCGTCCAGCAGGCCCACGACTCCTCCGACGATGGTGGAGAGCAGCAGCGAGAAGGCCAGCAGCAGCGCCGCCCGTCCGTTGTCAAAGACGGCGAGCAGCGCGCAGACCCAGACGGACAGCACGAACCCGTACAAGCCGAACAGCACCGCATAGGCAAGGACCCAGGGAATAGGTGCGACGACGCCGAGCGCCTTGAGCGCCGCAGATACGATCACGGTGGCGAGGAACAGCGAGAACGTGCCGACGAGGGCCCCGCGCGACGTCGATAGGCGGCCCCCGCGGTTGCCGGCTATACCCGTCGCGGCGGAGCAGAAGCACAGCGACAGCACGAGAGCAAGGAAAAACGAAGATTCGAGGGTCCTTCCGTCGACTTCGGAGAACAGGTCGACGGGGAAGGGCATCAGCGCGAAGAACGACCAGTAGCACGCAAGGGAAAGCGCGGAGAGCACCAGGTATGTGCGCGAAACGGTCATTCGTCTCCAAAGCGAGTTTTCGTCCAGTCGGTAGTATATTGTAGCGGAAGACTCCCGCTCGCACCACAGAAGGGCCGGGCGCCTTCCCGACGATGCGCGCCTGCGGGGCATGAGGGCGGGCAATTGTGGTGCGCCGCCGACCCTGCGGGGTTTCAGCTCCGCAAGCGGCCCAAGGTGCGCTACCATGATTCGGAATGGATCGGCGACGGCCCCTCTTCGGCGGCTGAATCGATTGAAAGGAGCTGCCTGTGGCGACGGACGGCAAGCTTGCCCTTTACGAGAACTTCATGGCTATCAACTCCGTGGACGCCGGCGGCTACGAGCGCTTCGACGTGAAGCGCGGCCTGCGCAACGCCGACGGCACCGGGGTCATCGCTGGCATCACCAATGTGTCGAACGTGCACGGCTACATGGTGTCGGACAACGTGAAGGTGGCCGACGAGGGGCATCTGACCTACCGCGGCTACGACGTGTACGACCTGCTGGGCGACGAGGGCTCCGACCGGCGCTTCAATTTCGAAGAGGTGGCCTACCTGCTGCTTATGGGCGCACTGCCGACCCAGGCTCAGCTCGACCGCTTCGTTGCCGAGATTGATTCCCAGCGCGAGCTTCCCGACGGCTTCACCGCCTCGATGATCATGAAGGACACGCCGCCCGACATCATGAACACCCTGGCCCGGTCGGTGCTGCTGCTGTACGCCTACGACAACAAGGCCGAAGAGCGGTCCGCCGAGCACGAGATCAGCACGGCCCTGTCCCTTATCTCGCGTCTTCCCCGCATCATGGTGCTCAGCTACTACGCCGTGCGGGCCCGCTACGCGAACGAGTCCATGATCATGCACCGGTTCATTCCCGGGCAGTCCACGGCGGAGACCATCCTGTCCATGCTGCGCCCCGACCGCTCCTTCACGCCGGAGGAAGCGCGTATGCTGGACATCATGCTGTGCCTGCACGCGGAGCATGGCGGCGGCAACAACTCCACGTTCACCACCCGCGTGCTCACCTCTTCCGACACCGACCCCTACTCCACCTACGCCGGCGCCTTGGGCTCGCTGAAGGGCCGCAAGCACGGCGGTGCCAACCACCAGGTGCGGGCCATGCAGGCCGAGATCAAGCGCGAGGTATCCGACTGGTCCAACGAGGACGAGGTAGCCGCCTACCTGGCCAAGATCGTGAACAAGCAGGCCTACGACAAGTCCGGCCTGGTGTACGGCATGGGGCATGCGGTGTACACGAAGAGCGACCCTCGCGCGGTCATCTGCAAGCGCTTCGCCTCGCAGCTGGCGGCGGGCACCGAGTTCGAAGCGGAGTACAAGCTGCTGGAGTCCATCGAGCGGCTGGCCCCCGAGGTCATCCTGCGCGAGAAGGGCACGAAGAAGGACATGTGCGCCAACGTGGACATGTACTCGGGCTTCGTGTACTCCATGATGGGCATCCCCGACGAGCTGTTCACGCCGCTGTTCGCCTGTGCCCGCATGCCCGGCTGGGCCGCGCACCGCTTCGAGGAGATCGTGTCCGGCAAGCGCATCATCCGCCCGGCCTACAAGGTGGTGGGCAGCCTGCACCGGGAGTACGTGCCCATGGAGGAGCGCGGGTAGCCTTCGAACGACAGGGGCATGGCGGCCGAGATGACTCTCGGCGGCGCTACCTAGCGGGGTTCCGCATATGCAGCTGCTTTGTGGTTCTACTTGCGAGTCAAACGAAATAAACTACGTAGTTCCATAACTAATAGGATGATGCGACATGGGGAAACAGGTCAACAGGGTTGATTTGATGGATGCTGCTCGGGCGGCCCAGCGGACCGAGGTCGATCCGTTCCTGCGCCCGGGAAGCCTTCGCATTACGGCCCCGGCGAAGGTGAACCTGTTCCTGGGCATCGGCGCACGGCGCGCCGACGGCTACCATGACGCCCTCAGCATCATGCACTCGCTGGCCCTGCACGACGTGCTGTGGATGCGGCGCGGGACGCCTGCGGAGGTTGCTTCGGGCGGCCACGGGCTTGCCGCTGATGGCGGTAGCATCGACCCTGTGCCCTTTCAGCAGGCTGAAGGCCTCCAGGTCTCCCTCACCATGCGTTTCGCCGCGGGGCTGCCGGCCGTTTCGGTGGCCTCCGAGGACAACCTGGCCGTCCGGGCGGTGCGGTCGCTTGCCCAGGAAACGGGCCATGGCGTCGGCGAGGCCATCGTTATGCACCTGGAGAAGGCCATCCCGGCCCAGGCGGGATTGGGAGGCGGTTCGTCGGACGCGGCAGCCGCACTCGTGGGGGCCTGCCAGCTGTGGGGGCTTGCCAAGGACGATCCGGCCGTGGTGCGTGCGGCGCGAAAGCTGGGGGCCGATGTGGCCTTCTTCCTGTACGGCGGCTGTGTCGCCCTCAGCGGTGTGGGAGACGAATTCCATCACCGCTTGGAGCCCATGAAAAGCCCCGTTGCCCTCATTAAGCCCTCCGAGGGCGTGTCTACGGCGGCCGCGTACCGTTTGTTCGACGAGAATCCCGCCCTTGTGGACCAGCAGCGCTACGACCGTGCCTTCGCCGCGAAGCGTGCCGCCGACGTGCCGCTGACGAACAACCTGGTGCCCGCTGCGGAGGAGCTGCTGCCCGAGCTGGCGGCCATCCGCCAGTGGGCTGAAGCTCAGCCGGGGGTGCAAGGCGTGCTCATGTCCGGAAGCGGTTCGGCCACCTTCGCTTGCTGCGAGAGCCTCTCCGCCGCCACGGCCCTGGTGTCGTCCGCCCGAGCCAAAGGCTGGTGGTCCCGAGCCACCAGCTTCAGCCCCTTGGGCGCTACCCTCACCCCGCTTCGCCGCTAAACCCACACTCTAGGTCGCAGCACGTCAGCATACATTTCGCTCGTTTGGGTGCCTTAGGGGGGGGTGCGGAAACGAGATAACAAAACGCCCCGCAACGCAGGGAGGGTGGCGTTGCGGGGCTGACTGCCCGTTGGAAAGGGCGGACGGGCAGTGCGAAGGGGTTGCTAGGCGACGCTGCGCTCGCGGATCTCGTGGCAGGTGCCGCACTGGAAGATGCCGCGGTGGTGGCACTGGGCGCAGTACTTCATGGCATCCTTGGACAGGTCTTTGGAATGGTTGTTGTGGCAATCGGTGCAGGTGGCCGGATTCTCGTCATGGGCCTCGCCGGCAGGGCGCTCGTGGGGGTTCACCACGGTGCCGTTGCTGTCCTTGAGGGCTTCCGAATCGGCGGTGAGGGCGGCTACCTCGTCCAGATCGCCGTGGCAGGCGATGCAGGTGGCGGGATCGACGGTTATCACCGTGGCCTTCGTGGCCGGCTTGTCGGCATAGGTTACGCCGTTATGGGCCTCGGTGAGCACGGCTTCGTCGGTGTGGCACTGGGCGCAGGTGAGCCCTTCGGCCTGGTGCGCGACGGCCTGGGCGCATGCGGCGTCGGAGGCGCCTTCCGCTTCTGAGGTGTGGCAGACGGCGCAGTCTATGTCCATGGTCCAGTCCACCTGCTGGTTCGCCATGTCGGCGTTGCTGTCGGCCGAATCGCTCTGGGTCGGCTTCGAATCGGAAGCGGATCCCTTGTCGTCGGAGGTCGTCGACCCCTGCGGAGAGCATCCGAGGCACAGGCCCATCAGGGCGGCCAGAAGGACCGTCGCGCACAGCACGGCCGCCAACGTGGCCGTACGGACAGCCTGGTTCACTTCGCCTTTCATACTATCGCTCCTATCGGTTTCATAACTACGTAGGTACTTACTAACAAGAAGGGCAGCCGACGTGCATCGGCTGCCCTTCTTTCATCAGTTCAGGTTAGGTCCTACACGGTGGGGCACCGGTCGGAACCCGCTACCTGAGCCTTTTCGTGCGAGGCAGCCTACTTCGCGTCCCAAGCGTCCAGGCCGGAAGCATGGCGGGCGGCGATACGGCCCCACACCTGGTTCTCGGCGTTGTTCCCGCCGGTGATGCCGTAGGAGTGGCTCTGGAAGTTTCCGAAGCAGCCGGCGGCGTACAGGCGAGGGATAGGGTTGTGGGCCGGGTCGAGCACCTGGGCATGCTCGTTCTTCATGGGGCCGCCCAGGGTGGAGCAGGAACCGGGATAGATGGACACGGCGTAGTAGGGGCCGTTATCCAGCGGAACCATGGTCTCGGCGGTGCGGTCGAAGCGGGCGTCCTTGCCGTCGGCGCAGAACTGCTGGTACTCAGCGAAGGTGGCCTTCAGCGTGTCCACGTCCATGAGCGGGTCGAACTCCTTGATTTTCTTGCCCAGCTCCTCAATGGTCTTGCCGGTGAGGATCCAGCCGCGCTCCAGCTCGGCCTTGTTGTCCTGGCTCCAGCCGTCCCATGCGCGGATGGAATCCGGCAGGTCTGTGGTGAAGTTGCCGCACTCGAACCAGTCTCCCTGGCTGGTGGACAGCTTGCCGGCATCGAAGCAGCTCTGGTCGAAGATGCCCCAGGAGGGAATGCGGTCGAAGTCGTCGATGGAGTCGTCGAAGGACAGCAGGGTGTGCCAACCGTTGTGCGGCGAGCCCATGTTGTTCTCGTTCACGAAGCGCTTGCCCAGACGGTTCACGTTGAAGTAGCTGAACGCCGGCATGAAGAACAGGATGGAGAAGTCGTACTCGGGGTCGCGGGTCCACATGGAGTACATGGAGATGGCCATGTCCATGTGCCACAGCTTCGCTCCCACGTCCTCGACCATCTTGATGCCGTCGCCGGTGTTGTACTGCCAGCCTTCGAACTTGAAGGGGTAGCACTTGAGGTACTCGTTCTTCAGCTCCTCGTTGAACTCGAAGCCACCCAGGGTCATGATGACGCCCTAGCGAGCCTTGACCGTCTTCTCCTCGTTGCCGATCATGGTGTAGGCGCCCACGATCTCCTTGGTCTCGGGGTTCTGGATCAGGCGCTCGTCGTGGCAGTCGAACAGCACTTCCACGCCTAACTGCTCGCGCACAGCGTCAAGCTCGTGGAAGGACAGCATGCCGAAGCCGTCCACGGACGACAGCTTGCAGGCGCCCTCGTAGGCGTTGTTGTCCAGGAAGTGGTACTCGGGGATGGCGCCGGCGATGGCCTGCTCCACCACCTCGTAGGTCATGCCGTACTTGTCGGCGTACTCGGTGTTGCGCACGCACTCCTCGACCCAGGCCTCGATCATGGGATCGGGGGTCTTGCCATGGGTGAACGCGCGGATGTAATCCTTGAAGCGCTCCTTGTCCTTCTCCTCGACGATGGTCCACTCGCCGTTGTTGATGGAGCTGTTTCCGCCGCCGCGCTCCGGGGCCTTCTCCAGCACCAGCACTTCCTGGCCGCACTCGTCGGCGCCGATCAGCGACGCCCACATGCCTGCTCCGCCGTATCCGATGACCAGCAGGTCGCATTCGTAATCCCAAGTCTGGGGCATCCAGTCGGTGGATGCCTGGGCGCTGGTGGAGCCGCCGTTGCCGGAGCAACCGGCCAATGCAGCGCCGCCGGCCACGGCTGCAGCCGCGATGCCGGCGCCCTTCAGGAACGAGCGACGAGACACGTCAAAGGTTTCCTTCATGTCTTCCTCCTCGGAAATCTTGCGGGATTTGGGTCCATCCCCCGTCGGTCACCTGGCTTTCTTGCCCGGCCCCCGGTCCTCCCATGGTCCGGAGTTGCCGACCGTCCCGCTTCGTCGAAATGCATGGTACGGTCGCCGGACACCCCAGCGCATCTGTGCGGGAATCGGATTTTCGAGAATTTTTGAGGCTTCGGTAGTTTGTGTGGCTAGAGGGTTGCATCGCTAAGCTGCTTTCTTCACCGGAACCGATCGGTTCCATGGCAGTTGCGGCTTCGCGTCCGAACATCTCAGCATCAGCAGCGCTATGAGGTTGTCGGTGTTCC